>JBATIF010000337.1:0-4497 GCA_049667605.1 Gammaproteobacteria bacterium | reverse complement strand
TTTCAGATTTCTGACCTGTTCCCCGTCCGCATCGGGATGTTCCGCCAGGTCCTTCACAAGCGTGGTCATGTTGAAGTCCATTTCAGCTGGTGCCATGACAGCCAGCCGGTCGAAGGATTCAAACAGCAGCGCGGGTTTGTCGACGGTGTCGAATTCCACCAGCCTGCGCTCTACCGGCTCACCGTCCCAGGGCCGCATTTGCCGCCAGAAGGAGGCACTGCCTACCGTATCGATCACCAGGTGGATGCGTCGCACGTCACTGGGATTTTCCACATAGTGCATGCGCCAGTTATCGAAGGACCAGGACTCGCCCGGCGCCATGTGCACGGACTCGCCATCACAGCCAAAAGTCACAGCCGGATCGGTCACGATGGGGATGTGGATGCGTACCCGGTTGCGCCAGTAGTAGCTCACATCCGCGTGTTCATGCACGCGCTTGCCCGGTTCGATGCGCATCAGCCGGCAACGGCCGATAACGGTGTTGAAGGAAGCCAGCACTTGCTGGATGTAGGGACAGTGCACCAGGCGGTCCGTGGGCCGCATGGGCTGGGTCATTTCATCGTTTTGACCGCCGTTGGATGACACCAGGATCAGGGCGGTATTGCCCTCGTAGCCTGACGGGTGTTCGCGCCAGGCTTCGTCCGGAAACTGCATGGCTTCTTCTGTCAGGCGATCCACGTCGAAGCGCAGCGGCAGGGTATAGAACTGATGTTCGAGGTGCATGGTTAACTACTCTAACTATATATTATTTATGGAGATTAATGGGGTGTAAAAGTCGCCGCGGCGGCTGGATAGCTTACCATCGACAAAGATGGAATGCGACACCCGGCAGCATCGCCGGGTCCGTCGCTGCGCTCCTTGACCCGGCCTGCGGCGGGGTCAACATCAATTCAGCACAGGCCGGATCAAGCGACGCGGATCCGGCAATTCCATTAACCGGCCAGGGCCTTTTGCAGCGGCTCCAGGTGAGCCTGGTACAGGTGGTGAAGACCGATGTACCGGGTGTGCAGTTCTTCTGTCTCCCGGTTCACGGCGGGGTCGGCGGCCAAACCGAGGAATACCAGAACGCGTGCGATCGTCGTCTGCGGACGGGAAACCATGTCTTCGTAATGGACGTCGAGCAGCGGTAAAGGTAGCACCTCACGCCAGTAAGCCAGAAATCGCTCGTGATGCCGGATGTAGTTGCCGATGTGTGCCATGCCCTGGGCATAGGGATGTCCCTCGCCAAAGTATTTGCAGTACATGGCCAGTCCCGCGTCCAGCGGATCCCGGCTGCACACGATCACCCGGGCGTTGGGCAGGGCACAGGCGATCACACCGAGATAACGCACGTTGGCGGGCAGGGTGTCCAGTGTGCACTCGGCGGTTGCGGGCAGGCGTGGCTCGGTGAGGGTGTGGTAGCGTTGCCTGATGGCTGTAGCAAGCGCCGGTGTTAATCGTTGCAGCAGACCCTGCAGATCCGTGTCCAGTGCGGTGGCGGCCCTGGTCAGTGCCCGCGGCATGGCATAGGATTCTCCCAGTGCATGGATCGCGGAATGCCCGGCAAGGAGATGTTCCAGCAGGGACTTGCCGGTGCGGGGCAGGCCGAGGATGAATACCGGCCGCGGCGCCACAGGGCCCATGCTCCGGTTGCGTACCAGCCAGCCTGCGCTGCATACGCCGGTCGTCTCATCCACTACCCGGGCAAACCGGTCCGGATCGTAGCTGCAATCCCGGCCGGCAAGATTTCCCCGGGTAAAGTGATGGAAGGCCCGGTCGAAGTCGCCGGTCCGCTGGTACAGGTTGCCCAGCGCGAAGTGCAGGCAGGCGCTGTCCTCGCGGCTGCGGGGTGGCCTGTCAAGCAGTGCCGTCAGGTGTTCGATGGCCGTGGCTGCCGGTTCGTCATCGCGAGCCGTCAGGACGTACTGCAGCCAGGTCAAGGCGTTATCGGGCTCGAGTGCCAGTGCCTGTTGCAGATAGTCATGGGCGGCTGCGTGCTGCCGCTGTTGTATCAGCACCTGTGCCAGGCTGGTCAGGTTACTGCTGCCAGGGGCGATGTCCACTGCCTTGCGTAACAGTGATTCCGCTGCCTCCGAATCAGTGCACTCCTTCAGGCAGATGCCGAGATTGGCTATGATTTCGGCATTGGCAGGTTGCAAGTCGAGGGCCTTGCGGAATGCGTCCTCGGCAGCGACCAGTTGTTGCAGGTCCATGCGTGCGATGCCCAGGTTATTCCAGGCCTCCGCATAGTCCGGCCGTAGCCTTACCGCGGTTTGCAAGGGCTCCAACGCGGCCTCTAGCCGACCGCTGTCCCGCAGAATCAGGCCTAGCAGATTGAGTGATTTCGTATCGTCCGCAGCAACACTAAGTGCCCGGCGAACCAGCACTTCCGCCTCCTCCACCGCGCCGGACTGAAACCGGATGAAGGCCATTAATTGCAGTGCCCCGGAGTTGTCTGCCTGACGCTCGAGCACGCGCGCGCAGCAATCAGCCGCCGCCTTCAGGCGACCTGCCTGCTGGTATTTTAAAGCGGTTTCCAGAGAGTCTGTCATATGCCCGACATCGCAATCAAGCCTGTGTTCCATTATGATTAACTGCCCGTCGGGATGCACCTAGAGCTTTGCGGACAGCGCCCCGGCTATCGATCCCGATTAACATACCCACGGTTTACGAGGGTTGTCTTGCTGGTAGCCCCGCAAGCGCTTTGGAGACAGGATGGACGCTCGATACAACACCGCACCTGCAACGCAGTCCGCCACTGGCGAACTATGCGCGTGTGGCAGCGGCATTAGCCAGCAGCGCTGCTGCGACTTGCAACAGGTCAATCTGCTCAATAATCAACAGCAACAGGCCATAGCACCGCATTTCCAGCGTGCCCGCACGGCCATCGACGAGAATGACCGGGACAAGGCTCAGCAAATCTGTGCAGCGATCCTGGAAAAGGCCCCTTCGCATATTGCCAGCCTGCGCATGCTCTGGGAGATCCACAAGCAGGCCGAGCATGCAACTGCCGCGGAAGCGCTGCTGAAACGGCTGGTCAAGCTGCAGCCCAATGATGGTGACCTGACCTGCGAGTTGTCATTGGTGCAATACCGGCGCAGGGACATGGGCAATGCCGAGTACAACGCCCGTAATGCCATCCGTCTGCAGCCACGCAATCCCCAGGCCCATAACATGATGGGCATGATCCTTACCGACCAGGGTCGCACCCTGGCCGGGGAATATCATTACCGCAAGGCCCTCGAACTGCATGAACCGCTTGGAAAGTTATGCGCCAATGTCGGCCTGAACCTTAAAAATCAGGGGAAAATGGATGAGTCGGAAGAGTTCTATCGCCAGGCGATGGAACTGGAACCCGATAATGTTGCAAGCCTGCTCGGTTGGGTCAAACTTGAAGAGGCACGCCGCAACTTTGACAAGGCCTGGGAGCTGTTGCAAAAGGCAGAGGAACTGGCGCCTGGCAATGGTGAGGTTATGGTTACCCGGGCGGTTCTTTATAGCCGCAACAAGGAATTCGATAAAGCACTGCAGGAGCTGGACAAACTGGAAGAGCGCAGCCCGGATGGAAACCTGGGGCCGGGTTTCTACATGGAAAAAGGCCGGGTACTGGACAAGCTGGAGCGTTATGACGAGGCCTTTGCCTGCTATGACAGGGCCAATAGACTGATCCGCGAAAGCGGCCGCGGCACCTATAACGAGAAATTCCCGCAGGTCCAGGCCAATCGCCTGAAAAAGTTTTATACACGTACGCGCATGGAAATCCTGCCTCGGGCAACGGTGAGGAAGGATGTTGCACAACCGTTATTTATCATCGGTTTCCCCCGTTCCGGCACCACCATGACGGAACAGATTTTAACCGCCCATCCGAGTATCTGTGCCGGTGACGAACTCACCTTTATAGGCGACCTGGTGCGGTTTGGACCGAAATTACTGAACAGCCCACTGGATTACCCGGAGTCCTTTGCCGATCTGTGGATGGGTGAAAATCAGGAGGCCCTGGATGATTTCCGGGACTGGTACCTGAAACGTACCCAGCAGCTCGGGATCCTGGAGGAGGGGGCGAAGTGGTTTACCGACAAGATGCCCCTGAACGAGACGCACCTTGGCATGATCCATATGGTGTTCCCGGAATCACCCGTGGTACACCTCCTGCGCCATCCCCTGGATGTCATCCTTTCTACCTTCTTTATTGATCTCACCCACGGCTTTAACTGTTCCTACAGCTTGAAAACCGCCGCCCGGCATTACTTGTTGGCCATGGACCTGGTGGAGCATTACAAGCAGGAACTGGATCTGAAGTACACGGCGGTTCGTTATGAAGATCTTGTCAGCGACCAGGAAAACCAGGTGCGCGGGCTACTCGGGTTTATCGGCGAGGACTGGGATGACGCTTGCCTCAATTTTCACGAAAACCAGCGTTATGCCCGTACCGCCAGTTATGCCCAGGTTACCGAGAAGTTATATACCAGCTCCCGATATCGTTATCGCAACTACAAAGAACACCTCGGCGAGATCATC
>JBATIF010000336.1:0-6880 GCA_049667605.1 Gammaproteobacteria bacterium | reverse complement strand
CGCTTGAGAAGCGCTCCTACAGGTAAAATCAACACCTGTAAGCGGATCTCATCCGCGATTATGCCCCTGCACAAACCCCGCTCGTGTTCGCGAATCGTTGCTGCAGATTACACCCGGCCCAACAGGTTCCTCGTCACCACAGGCTCCAGCCTGAATCCAGCTCGGTTTCACACTGGGCCAACTGGGAGCGGTAAAGACCGGCCCGGTTTTCCACCTTCTTCGCGACCTTGATCAACCAGGGTTTCTTTGTGTAGGTCTTGCGTTTGAATCCGCCATGGCCCTCATGATAGGCCAGGTACTGGTTGTAGGTATCGGATTTGGAGAGGCCAAGTATTTTATTACTGGTATTAACGTACCAGCCGATGAAATCCACGGCATCGGAAAAGTCGTCCCGGTCAGCGCCACGATTACCGGACTTTTCAATGTACCAGTCCCAGGTTGAGTCCTTGGCCTGGGCATAGCCGTAGGCAGATGATGCCCGGCCCCAGGGAATCACCCAGAGCAGACGCTCCCGCGGCGGCCGGGCATCGTCGACGAAGCTGGACTCCTGGTAAATGATGGCCAGTTGCACATCGATCGGGACCCCCCACTTTTCAGAGCTCTTCACTGCCGACCGGTACCAGCCACTCTTGTCCTTGAAAATATCACAGCCATTGGTGATATTTGCGGGAGGCGTGGTGGAACAGGCCGATAACAGCAACGCAATCAGGATTAAACCGGGGACTGATAATTTCCGAAGATTCATGTCGATTAGTCTATATCGGGGTATCGCTATAATGCCAGCATCCGGGAGTTCATGTGAGCCGCCAATAGAGCAGCGCGAATCACGGAGGCTGCGGCAATCACCCGTATAAGAACAGATAAGAGACAGGCTTTCAAGCACGCCCCGAATGCTTCATGATGAACACGTTCAAAATCATAACTGCGAAAATTATTCACTGGATGTGCAATCATGACAAGTAATATGTTCCCGGATGAGCTGCCGGGTTTTGACCAGCCACTGGCATTGTTACGTGCATGCCACGACAAAATTCTCGCGCACTGCGATTTACTGGAACAGCTGATTACCCACATGGCCGGGTCGGACGCCGATGCGGAAGCGCGCAAGATTGCTGAAAGAATAAACCGCTATTTTTCGAGCAGCGCCGAACTGCACCAGCGTGACGAGGAAGAAGACCTGTTTCCCCGGATTAACCGGCAATCACTGAAGATTGCCGAACTGGTATTTGCCCTGAAGAAACAGCACCAGCAGCTCGAAACCCTGTGGAAAACACTCTCGCCCGAACTGAAACGACTCCCGGCTGATGCCTTCAGTGCGGATTTTGTCAAGTCTGCGGATGATTTCTGCAGCCTCTACCGGGCGCATATCGAACGCGAAAACAGGGAGTTTTTACCGCTTGTCGCCAACAGCCTGAGTCAACAGGAACTCACGGCAATCGGTGAATCCATGGCAGAGCGGCGTGGCGTTCCTTTTTCTGCCCGCTAAGACAGGATAGCTAAGGAGCCGGCTTGCAGGCGGACCAGGATAGAAATCATTCGCCAGCAAGCCGGCTCCTGCATAACAACATATTTGCTTCCCGAAACCTTTAATATATATCCAGGTAACGCTCCACCATTGCCACCACCTTGTTGAGGGCGCCGCGGTTCTTCGCAACCACCACACGGCCGAGTTCTCCGACACGGTGGCGTTCATTGGCATCACCCAGCCAGCGTGCCAGCGTTTGTTCAAGCGCGCTCAGATCATCAACTTTTACACAGGCGCCCGCATCCAGCAGCAACCTGGAAATGGCAGTGAAATTGAACAGGTGCGGACCGGTGACCATGGGGATGCCGAGTGCTGCGGGCTCGAGCAGATTATGTCCTCCATGGCGGACGAGACTGCCACCGACGAAGGCAACATCGGAGGCGGCATAAAACAGCGGTAACTCGCCCATCGAATCACCGATAAGGATGCTGGTTTCGGCAAGGCAGGGCTGCCTGTCGCTGCGCCGTAGCGTGTTGTAACCGCGATTGCGGCACAACGCTGCAACCGGCTCAAAACGTTCCGGGTGACGCGGCACCAGTACCAGCAGGCAGTTGCTGAACTGCTTGCGTATCTGCCGAAAAACATCCAGCAGCATCTCGTCTTCGCCTTCATGCGTGCTGGCCGCTATCCACACCGGACGTCCGACGCCCCAGTCGCGACGCAGCGCCGCGGCGCTCTCGAACAGGCCGGACGGGATGTTTTG
Organism: Gammaproteobacteria bacterium; assembly: GCA_049667605.1. GTDB lineage: Bacteria > Pseudomonadota > Gammaproteobacteria > UBA9214 > UBA9214 > UBA9214. Next base: position 4,652 of record JBATIF010000336.1, on the reverse strand, counting down.
TTCGAATTTCATGTTACCCGTTACCGTGATGGTCCCGGCATCGGCACCCAGGCTTTCGAAATGTTCTGCATCCTGTTCGCTCTGTGCAGCAATCTCGGTTACCGCGGACAGTGTTTCGGAAATCAAGTGACGAACCTTGCGATAACCCGACAGGGACCGGGCTGACAGGCGGGCATTAACCAGCAATAACGGGATGTGGTCGGTGTGACAGGCATAATAAAGATTCGGCCAGAGTTCGGTTTCCATGACGATGGCAAGCTGCGGTCTGACACGGCCAATAAACCGGCCAACCGCACCCGGCAGGTCATAGGGCGCATAGACATGCGCGACATCACTGCCAAACAGGGCGCGCACCCGCGCCGAACCGGTCGGAGTCATGGTTGTTACCAGGATTGAGTACGCGTGATAACGCTGCAGCAGGGCGCGCACCAGTGGTTCGGCCGCCTGGACCTCTCCAACCGAAACAGCATGTATCCAGATGACGTGCTTGCCAAGGGGCGGCATTATTGCGCCGAAACGCTCCGGCCAGCGGCGCCAGTAGTCAGGCGCAGCCAGCCCCCGCCATGTCAGGCGGACAAGGACCAGCGGCGCCAGCAGGTAAAGCAGCAGGGTATAAAGTTGTCTCAACGGTAATGACGGCTATAGAGCGTGGACAACGTGGCTATTCCCGCTGCTGCAGCCAATCCATGTACAGTGGCACGCCCTCTTCCACCGGCATGAAGGGCCTGTCGTAGCCGGCTGCACGCAGTGCCGAAATGTCGGCCTCGGTAAAACTCTGGTAACAACCGCGCAGGTGATCGGGGAAAGGAATGTACTCGATTTCCCCTCTTCCATGCCAGCCAATCACGGCAAGACCGACATCCTTGAAACTCTGACAATGACCGGTACCAAGGTTAAAAATACCGGACACGCCCGGGTTGTCCATGAACCAGAGATTCACATCGACGACATCGGTAACGTAAATAAAATCCCGGCGTTGTTCACCATCCCCGTAGCCCTCGTAACCGGCAAACAGGCGTGGATTCTCGCCCGCCTGCATTTGCTGCCTGAGGTGGTAGGCGACACTCGCCATGCTGCCCTTGTGCTGCTCGCGCGGGCCGTACACGTTGAAATAGCGAAAACCGGCAATCTGGCTTTTTGCAGCGGGCAGGATACGCCGCACATACTGGTCAAACAGGAACTTGGAATAGCCATATACATTCAGAGGCGCCTCATGTTCCCGGGACTCGCGAAAGACCTGGCCGCCGCCGTAGACCGAGGCTGAAGAGGCATACAGGTAGGCGGCTCGGATATCGAGGCAATAATGCAGCAACAACTTCGAAAATTCGTAGTTGTTGATCATCATGTATTTGCCATCCCACTCCGTGGTCGAGGAGCAGGCGCCCTCGTGAAAAATGGCATCGACCTTGCCGCCCAGGTCTGCGCCTGTACTGACTTTCACGATAAAGTCATCCTTGTCGATGTAATCGAGGATTTCACAGTCCACCAGGTTGCGGAATTTCCTGCCTTCGCCGAGGTCATCGACAACCAGGATGTCCTCGCGCCCCCGCTCATTGAGGCCTTTTACTATGTTGCTGCCGATGAAACCGGCACCGCCCGTCACAATAATCATTGTTGTTACCTGTTAACTGATGGTTTTTTTAAAAATAATTACTCGCGCAAAGGCGCAAAGCTCGCAAAGAAAAACATTAAATGCCTTTAAATCACTACGATTTTAACTTTGCGGTCTTTGTGCCTTTGCGCCTTTGCGCGACACATCTCAGTGTTCATATATGGTGTAAAAAAACTACTCCTGACGCCGGATGGTTTCGATAATGTCACTAGTCGAGCAGCCATCCTCAAAACCAAGCACGATGACTTCGCCGCCGTTGCGGGTTACGCAGTCATAACCGGCAATATCCTGCGGCTGGTAATCACCGCCCTTCACCAGCAGGTCGGGCTTGATCTCGCAAATAAGCCGCTCGGGCGTATCTTCCGAAAAAGGCACCACCCAATCAACGCGCTCGAGCGCAGCAAGCACCGTCATGCGCCGGTCCACGGGATTGATCGGCCTGCCCATCCCCTTGAGCCGCCTGACAGAATCATCATCGTTGACGGCGACGATCAGCCGGTCACCGAGGCGTCGTGCCTGGTTCAGATACGCCACGTGACCGGCATGCAGGATATCGAAACAGCCATTGGTCATGACAATTCGCTCGCCATGTGAACGTGCATCCTCAACGGCAATCTGTAGCTGGGCCTGGCTCATGACACCGAAACCGGCATCCTGACCGACCAGCGCAGAACGCCGCAGCTCCGGGACCGAGACGCTCGCCGTACCCAGTTTGCCAACCACGATACCGGCTGCCAGGTTGGCCAGTGCCGTCGCGGCCGGCAGCGCTTCGCCCGCCGCCAGCGCAGCCGCCAGCACCGAGATCACGGTATCCCCGGCACCGGTTACATCAAAAACCTCTTGTGCGTGCGTTGGCAGATGCAGTTCGGGCTCACCCTTGCGCAGCAGCGTCATGCCATGTTCACCGCGTGTTACCAGCAGGGCCTGCAGGTCGAGAATGTCCATCAATGCGGCACTCTTTTCAATCAGCTCCTGCTCGTTATTGCAGACACCGACAACCTGCTCGAACTCTGCCATGTTCGGCGTAATCAGGGTAGCCCCCGAATAGGCCGTAAAATCGAGTGATTTTGGATCGACCAGCACCGGCTTCCCGGCGGCGCGTGCCGCTGCGATCAGCTGTTGAATCTGTGCCAGGGTACCCTTGCCATAGTCCGACAGCACCACGACATCACAGTTTTCCAGCTCCTCGCGGTATGCCTGCAGCATGGCATCGGTGTTTACCGCCGCGAAGCCGTCTTCAAAATCGAGCCGGATCAATTGCTGGTGACGACTGATGACACGCAGCTTGGTGACGGTCGCGGTATCCGCAATTTTCTGGAAGATACACTGGATGCCGGCACCACCGAGCAGGGCCTCCAGTGAATCCGCCGCTTCATCATCACCGGTAATACCCAGCAGGCAGGTGTGTGCGCCAAGCGAGGAAATATTCAGCGCCACGTTGGCGGCCCCGCCGGCACGTTCCTCTGACTGTCCCACATGGACGACCGGAACCGGCGCCTCGGGGGAGATTCGAGAGGTTGCACCGTGCCAGTAGCGATCCAGCATGACGTCGCCGACGACGAGCACGCGCGCGCTTTCAAACGCGGGAATTTGAATTTTCATGACAGAAACAAATTCATAATCAATAAATTGCCGGAGATAATAGCACAGGCAGGCGGCTGCTTAATCTCTGGTTGGCGCCCGGCGTGAACGCTACAATCAGCTCACGCCCATGGACATCCGACCCTATTCAATCCGCTACTGGCCCACATGGATCGGACTGGGTCTGCTCTGGTGCCTGTCCCGCCTGCCTTACGCCTGGCAGACGGCTATCGGACGCGTGCTCGGCAATATGTTCCGGCGCCTTGCCGCCAGCCGCAGACAGATCGCGCAGGTGAACTTCTCCCTGTGCTTCCCGGAGCTCACGGATCAGCAACGGCGGAAACTGCTGGCCGATCATTTTGCCTCGCTGGGCATCGGCATCATGGAAACAGCCATGAGCTGGTGGGCCACAAAAAAGCAGCTGCAGAAACTGGTGAGCATAGATGGCCTCCAGCACCTGCACGATGCTCTGCAGGGCGGCAAGGGCGTCATCCTGCTGAGCGCACACTTCACCACGCTTGAAATCGGCGGCCGACTGCTTGCACTGCATGCACCGTTTCATGTCATGTACAGGGAGCACAAGAACCCGGTTATCGAACGCGTCATGAGGAATGCGCGCACCAGGAACTTCGACAAGGCCATCCAGCGCAAGGACTTGCGCACCCTGCTGCACAGCCTGAAACAAAACCTGCCGGTCTGGTATGCGCCTGACCAGGACTATGGCAGTAAGCACAGCATCTTCGCGCCCTTCTTTGGCGTGCAGGCCGCATCCATTACCGCCACATCACGCATTGCGCGCATGAGCGGCGCCGCTATCGTGCCATTCTTTCAAACCCGCCTGCCGGACAATAAGGGCTACCGGCTGACACTCTATCCCGCACTGCAGGACTTTCCCGGTGAAAATGTCGAGCAGGACACGCGGCGCATCAATGAACTGGTAGAAGCCGCCATCCGGGAACAGCCCGAACAGTATCTCTGGGTGCACCGCCGCTTCAAGACCCGGCCGCCCGGTGAAGACAAGCTCTACAAGCCGCGCCGCAACCGCTAGAAAACATGCCTGCCGCCGCAGCCGACAGCACCCGTAGCATCCTGCTGATCACGCTCAGCAATATCGGTGACGCCGTGATGACCACGCCCGTCCTGGAGGCGCTGCATCACCGCTACCCGAAGGCGCGCATCGATATCGTCACCGACGCGCGCGCCGGCACCCTGTTCGAGCACTGCCCTTACCGGGGTGAGATTATTCTCAAACACAAGGGCTGGCGCGGAACACTGGCGCTGCTGAAACGGCTGCGCACGACCCGCCATGACCTGGTCGTTGATCTACGCACCGACGGCCTGTCACTGTTATTACGCAGCCGGCGCAAATTGACCCGTCGCGGCAACAGGACAGCAGCACATGCCGTTGCAAGGCACTTTGCTGTCATCAGGCAAGCCGTGCAGCCCATGGAAATTCCGC
>JBATIF010000335.1:0-2978 GCA_049667605.1 Gammaproteobacteria bacterium | reverse complement strand
CGGAAACACACGGAAGGACACGGAACCGTTTCCGGTCAGACAATTTATTTTTCCGTGTTTTTCCGTGTGCTTCCGTGGCCAATTGTACTCCATATATTGATGAAACTGCTTAAGTAAGCACCATTCGGGTGTGCGGTCAGGCCACACACCCCTTTCCTGATTACCGCCGGTACACAAGGCACCGGCGGCGAACCGGACTTTTAGTTACGCACCGGTCTTGTCTGCAATCCTGACACCGCGTTCTTTCATGCGTGATTCAAAACGCTCCTGTGCTTCCTTGCGACGCAGGTCAGCGGCCTTGCGGGACTCTTCCATGCGGGCATCCATCTCCTTGACACGGGCAGCGTGCTCTTCATCCATCTTCTTCATGAAGTCATCGCCGTACATGGCAGGCTGTACGCCATAGCCGCGAGCCGGCTGGTTAGCAAAGAACTCGGCATGACGTGCTTCAGCGGCCTTGCGGGACTCTTCCATGCGGACATCCATCTCCTTGACACGGGCAGCGTGCTCTTCATCCATCTTCTTCATGAAGTCATCGCCGTACATGGCAGGCTGTACGCCATAGTCGCGGACCGGCTGGTTTGCATAGAACTCGGCACGACGCGCTTCAGCGGCCTTGCGGGACTCTTCCATGCGGGCATCCATCTCCTTGACACGGGCAGCGTGCTCTTCATCCATCTTGCGCGTGAAGTCATTGCCATATACAGCAGGCTGTACGCTGTAAACCTGTGTGGACTGGTTTGCATAGAACTCGGCAGCCTGCTTCTGGGCTTCCTGCATCTGTGCAACATAGCTGGCCTGCTGATCGGCAATTGCTGCCTGCTGGTCGGCAATCGCCTGCTGCTGCTCTTCCGTCAGCACCGCCGGGGCAACCGGTGCTGCATACGGGGCATACCCGTAAGGACCGTAGCCATATCCATTGTAGCCGTTGTAACCGTTATAGCCGCGACCATAGCCACGACCGCGGCCGTGACCGCTGAAGCCCATGCTGAAACCGAAATCGCCATCGAAATCGCCATCGCCGAAACCATCACCATAGCCGTTGTTGCCCCAGCCATTGTCACCCCAGCCCCAGGCTGAAACGGACGCAGAAGCGACAGCCATGGATAAAGCAGAAATTACCGTAGCAATCTTTTTCATGATTAATATCTCCATTGTGTAAGTAAAAAAAACGGGTCGAAAATTCTTTTCGGAAAGACCACAGCCGAATTGATAATAAGTATATTAATATTTTCTTATAATACAATAATCATTTTACTTATAGGGACATAAGTAAATTCTTGTTAGCGGGGAATAGCCAGCGAGTTTGACGGGTGTCAGCTTGTGCCACCGGATGAAACCCGGTAGAGATTAAAAATCGTTCTAATACAATATTTAACACGCAGCACTGGACTAATTTTCAGGCTGTCGAACGGCAGACGGCAAAGACCATCTGCCGGGCCGGTTGCCTGTTGCCCTGTGCAAGACTTCATCCAGAGAGTTTCGCCTGAAGACATGCTGCGCCCTTAGGCCATGTGTGGCAGCAACACTGCGATGTATCCGGGCCCCGGACTGTTTGCCCGCAGCGAACTGGATGCCGGCCCCATCAAGATTCAGGTCAGCTGTCTGGATAGTTAGCGTGATGCCAGTCGGGCAGGGTCAAGAAACTGCTTTACATGGTCGAACGCCGCCAGCAGGTTTTTGTTCGCTGCCGCTGACAGCGGCAGCCCGAGGCCGAATTCGTAACCGCGGATGGACAGCAGCCAGGCCGGTGGCGGCATGCTGCCATTGACCTGCCGGTATACGGACAACAGTGCCTGCGGGCTCATTGCATGCGTGGTATAGCTGGTGTCCTGTTCCGGCTGCAAGCAAACAAGCTCGAATGGTGCGTTTGCCGATATGCTCGCGTCCACGAACAGCACGCGCTTACGCGCTTCGAGGTCGATGCAGTGTTCAATCTGCAGCTGGAAGTCGGTGAGCAGATCGACAGCGTTGAAATCTTCCTGCAGCAATAGATCATACATCGCCGGACCGAGTGCATCATCGCCGCGCGAGGGGTTGCCCCAGGTGAAAACAAGGTCCGGGTTGATACAATGCTGTTGCATGGGCTGATGGCCGAATGAATTCGGCCCTACAATGCTGATCCAGCCAGACGATCTGGCTCGTTCATTTGCACGCTTCGTTCCCGGTCAGGAAACTGTACGCCGTATCTCTCCGGTGGAGCGCTTTTCGAGCCTGTCGATGACTTCGTCCTGTTCGTTTACGAGGATGACTTCCAGTGGCATTTTGCCCATTGCATGCGTGGCGCATGACAGACAGGGATCATAGGCACGAATCGCGACTTCAATCTGATTCAGCATCGGTTCAGTCAACTGCTTGCCATCGAGGTACATGCCCGAGACCTGGCGAATGGACTCGTTCATTGCCTGGTTATTGTTGGTGGTGGAGACAATCAGGTTGGCCTTGTTGACGATGCCGTCATCATCCATCTCGTAGTGGTGAAACAGGGTGCCGCGAGGTGCCTCGATCACGCCGATGCCGCAGCTCTGCAGTGCACCCTTGTTGATCAGGTCTGTGCCGCTGATGTCGGGATCGAGCAGCAGTTCCCGGATGGCCTCGGTGCAGTAGAGCAGTTCGATCAGGCGCGCCCAGTGGAACGCGAGCGTGGCCTGTACGGGCTGGCCGCCAGCGGCTTCCTTGAAGAGTTTGCGTTGTTGTTCGGCCAGCGGCGTACTGAAATAATCGCAGTTATTCACGCGTGCCAGCGGCCCGACCCGGTACCAGCCGTTTTCTGCGCCGAGGGTCTCGATGAACGGAAACTTCATGTAGCTCCAGTTCTTCACCCCTTCGCGGATGTAGTCGGCGTAACGGTTGTAATCGACGTGGTCGAAAATCGTGCCGCCGTTCGCGTCCCGCGCACGCAGCCCGCCGTGGTAGATATCGAATTCACCATTCGCGCCGATCATGCTCAGCATATTGGTATCGATCGTGGCGAAGGC
>JBATIF010000334.1:0-4941 GCA_049667605.1 Gammaproteobacteria bacterium | reverse complement strand
CGGAAACACACGGAAGGACACGGAACCGTTTTCGGTCAGACAATTTATTTTTCCGTATTTTTCCGTGTGCTTCCGTGGCCAATTCTACTCCGTATATTGATGAAACTGCTTAAGTAAGCACCATTCGGGTCAGAGTAACAAATGTGTTTACTCATAGTCTCGGTAACGAATGTCTATGTTGGCTGAGGCTGTGTAAAACAAAAGTGTATTTTAAAAGTCGGATAGTGCGTTCCAGACCTTCATGTGGACTCGGGGAATGTTGCTTTCTGGCCGACTCCAGTCTTCATCGGGTGTTGCGACAATCGGTGAGAGGCGAGCCAGGAACGGCAGGTTAAAGCCCGATACAGGACCTAGCAGACTGAATCAAAATAAGATTGTGCTAACAGGCAGAGTACGACCCAAACCAGAAGTTCAGAATCTTAAGTCGAATGTCTGGAAGGTAGTGCGGAAACGGACATTCACATCCGATTATCAAACTTCTAATGTCGGCAAAAGCAGTTACCTATTTCAGTTGTAACAATATCGTAATAATTCTGTAACCCAGGCGTAACATTTCACACCTAGTGTGTCGCACACACTCAAGCCTGTGCGACAGTCCTCAACCGAACCCCCCACTACCCATTTCAGAGGGGCGATCGCTCGCCAGCGTGAAATGCTCGCTGATCTGCTGACGGTGCCGATGTTCATGAAGGCGCATCGCATAGGGCCGTTGATTGATCAGCGCTGCGCGGTATGACCGGGTAGGAGTTCCAGCAACTAACAATTGTGTGTGCTCCAGAATTATTACGAACCAATTATTGTTATAAACAACCAGGAGGATAGCCCGTTGAAACTTAAAACTTCGTCTTTATTAATTTCTGGTGCATTGTTTGGAGCAGCAGTTATGCCTGCACAGGCAAATAATGAAGCAATGATGAATCTCCTTAAAGTTCTGCGCGACCAGGGTACCATCACTGCAGAAAATTATAGGCTCCTGACTAATGCAGCCAAAGCAGATAAAGAATCATCTGATAAAGTCGCTAAAGTTGAAGAAGAAGCGAGCAAGGTTAAAATTACGACCAAAGGTAAACTCAAGTTTACCGGTGGGAATTGGTCTTTCCAGCCTATTGGCCGCGTAATGTGGGATGCTATTGACACCGACGAAGATGACTCAGGTGTTGACGACTTCCAGGGTACTGAATTGCGTAGGGCACGTTTAGGTTTCCAGGGTACCATTTACGACTGGGGTTATAAATTCGAAGGTGACTTCGCAACGGGTGATACATCTATTAAGGATGCTTATGTTAGCTATGGAACAACGATTGGCGATACTAAAGCCGGTATAAAATTAGGTCAATCTCATATTCCTTTTGGCCTGAACACTAAAATCAGTTCTAAATATATGACATTCATGGATCGTCCATGGTTTGCTGATAGCTCAATCTCGCCAGCTCGTGAAAGTGGCGCAGTCGCTTCCTTAGCAGCAAAAGATTACAAATGGGCAGTGGCTACAGGCTTGACTAACGGCACTCTTTCCGGCGGTTCTACAGATAATAACGGTAGTACATTGTCTGTTCGCGGTTCATTTGTACCCTTTATGAAAGACAAAAAGCATATGGTGCAAGTTGGTGCTGGTTATTTGACTAAAGGCGGTGGCGATACATTCAAATATGAACAACGTTTAGTTAGCCACAAAGACAAGATGAAATGGTTATCAACCGGAACCATAGCAGCAGCTGAAGTCGATGGATCAAATGCATTCACTGTTGATGCAATGGGTATTTATGGCCCATTCCACGCAATGGCTGAATACAATGATTACACTCTTGAGCAAGATATGGCTCGTGATATCGATATCACTGGTTATGCTGTAGAAGCAGGTTACTTCTTAACGGGCGAATCATTGAAATGGAAAAAAGGTTATCTCTCGGGTATCACACCCATGTCTCGAAATGGCGCATGGGAAGTTGCTGCTCGTTTCGAAACACTCGAAATTGATCAGCACTTAATGAAAGATGAAGCTGATAAATGGACTGTGGGTGTCAACTACTACCCTACTCAAAATACCCGTTTAATGTTGAACTATGACAAGGTCACTGACCTGGAAGTTAATGGCGTAAACGAAAAATTTGAACCATCTGCAGTTAAATTCCGTGCGCAAGCATACTGGTAAAAAGTGTTAGAGCTAGCAAGAGCACTCTCGTAGTGCCGTAGCCCGAATTTCACTGCGTTTCATCCGGGCTATATGATCTTTAACAATAGGGCCGGATACATTTAATGTATCCGGCCCTTTTTTCAAATGGCCGCTTACAGTATTAATCTGCAGTTCTTTGATTTTCAGCGAATGGCAGGAGTTGGCCGGAAGAAGACATTTAACCAGCAACCGGCTGTAATTTCAACAGAAGGTCTCGAACCGACCCAAAGTTGCCGTATAGCCTTTTCTAATGTTAGCTTTTCTGAAATGCCGTATACGAACAAAATACGGCGTTCCTTGAAAAGATCAAGTTGACAAGTATCGTGAGCCAAATGTCTGCTAGAGTTAACGGCAAACAGTCGGCAATCGCATTATCGATATCGACATCAGCATCAAAGACGATCTCTACACCACTTATGATGACTATGTGTCGAGCCAATTACATCTTTGACGTGGCCGTTCGTCGATAGCAGATATAAGACGACAGGGCACCAATGACTAAGAAGCCACCGGTAAAAGCGAAGACATACGAAAACCCCTGCTGGCCAGGAAACTCATCTATCAAATAGCCGGTAAAGACTCCGAAAAAGAAATCGGGCATGTAGCCGACTAAAGAAACAATTCCGACGGCCGTGCCGACAATGCCATCCGAGATTTTAAAATCACCAAAAACAGAAAAGTAAATCGCTCTCAGTGCGTAGGCAAAAGCCGCACTAAAGACAATCGTTGAAATAACCAAATTAAGACTCGAAAAAACATCCAAAACTAGGAGCAGCTGACTCAAGGCCCCCACAGCGAAACAAATAATCAAAGTTAAAAACCGCCCACCAGGTACCTTCAACGTCAATCGGTCAGCAAAGATCCCAGCAAGTAATGCGGAGATCGGCCGAGCCCAAAAAACGTACGAGGTCATTTGGGATGACTCCAAAATACTCATTCCCTTCACGTCTTTGAGATAAACAGCATAATTGCCGATATTCTTAAAACTGCAGTAAGCGCTAATAATAATTAGAGCCAGTAGCCATAAATTAAAGTTCTTGGCGACCACGATCGCCTTTTCGAACGACCAATCATGCGCCTTTGCCACTTTGGTCTCAACATTCTTTAAGCCAAACCACACGATGACTGAAACGACAATCAAATAGACCGAAAGACTCATATAGATCGAATTCAACGTTTCTGCGTTATTGCCAATCTCCCCTCCGACTCCCGATTGCGTGCCGACCAAGAAAACCAGCAAAGATCCAACGAGGGCCGATGTCAGACCACGCCCGCCATCAAGGGTCCCCATGGCTGTTGCCCGCGTTTTTTCTCCGCCAATTTCATGCGTGACTTTGATCATCGCACTCCACATAAGAAAAATCGTACTCACACCAAAGAGCCCATAAGCGATAAATAGCGTGGTCGCCGACGGGCTCAGCAGCAAGAGTCCGCTGGCCAAAGCCGTGACCAATAGTGAAATCACAATCAGACCCCGAGGCGCATACTTATCCGCAAAAGGTCCACCCAAAACATAAGAGATCATCGCGGTAATACCGTAGGCACTGAAGGCGATCCCAACATCAGTATTGTTGATTCCCCAGCTCTCCATCATCAGGGAGCGAAACAAGCGCGGAACCATAAAGGGAATCATAAAAATGGCTTCACCGGCGAGCACGACGATGAGCAGGGGAAACAGTTTTTTAAGCATATTCCACAAATGTACAGATGCGGTCTTGATTTTCAACTCACAAACAGTCAAATGAGTATTGGTAGCATAAAGCATATATCTTCAGGAAAAAAAGGGGACGTAATAATTATCAAATCACAGCCGGAAAATATCAGATAGTGAATGCTAGACCACATGAGGATGACACCTTATATGGTCCCTGTGTTAAATGGTTGGAGTTGTTAGATAAATTAAGTCCAGCTTGGGACCAAAGACTTATTTTAATTATGAATGATTGTGTCACGGAGTAAGTGCCAGGAAAACAATTGCGAAAATTAAACGAAATTTAGTGCGTTCTAATGTCATTTTATGGACGTTTTCCCCCGTTGCCGGTCCTACAACAATGGGGGTTCGAGAGGATATCGAACGGCAAGTGACTGCCAGGAACAGGACCTTCCTGAGTTTACTGACAGAATTTTCTGTTATATGGCGAAAAGCGATCCGGTACCGCTATGCGCCAAATAGGAACCTAAATGCTGGATATCCGGTGTTACAACCGACCAGAGTCCCCATTCCCCTCGTAGGCAAACCCATTCAGGTACTTTTATTTGACGCCGTGACTGGCTAAGGGGATAAGGGTAGTCGGGAGACAGACCAGCTGCATCGTTTGTCTAATAGCGGTTATATCAATATACGGAGGAATACACAGTGCAAAACAAGAAAATAAAATTCAGGGTAATTATTGTGGCAGCCAGCTTACTGCTTGCGCACCAGGCCTGTGCGGTGGATATGGGCAATATGATGAATCCATCCAAGTGGATGGGCGGTAATAATGATAATGATCGTTATGATGATTATCGTGGTGGTCCTGGCTATGGTGGCGGTCCCGGTTACGGTGGTGGCCCCGGCTATGGTGGAGCCCCAGGCTATGGCTATGGTGGTGGTCCCGGTTATGGTGATGATCCAGGCTATGGCTATGGTGGTGGTCCCGGTTATGGTGGCTATGGCGGTGCTCCTGGTTATGATGGTGGCTCCGGCTATGGTGGCTATGGCGGTGCTCCTGGTTATGGTTCAGCCCCCGGCTATGGCGGTGCTCCTGGTTATGGTTCAGCCCCCGGCT
>JBATIF010000333.1:0-5325 GCA_049667605.1 Gammaproteobacteria bacterium | reverse complement strand
GCGGGCGCGAGAGCCCGCATCCAATAAAACCGCGCCTGCAAGGCGCTCCAAGTTACCCGGCGAAATAAAAAAACTCAGACCACTCTGGTTTGTTTGCGGCTCTGTGCCTCATAGAGCTGCTTGTATGCGCCGGGGCGATTGATCAATTCGTTATGCGTGCCTTTTTCAACAATGGTCCCGTCCTTGATGACAAGGATGCAGTCTGCATTTTCGATGGTGGAAAGACGATGCGCGATTACCAGCGACGTGCGGTTGCTGCGCAGTGAATCGAGTGCCTGCTGAACGGCCTTTTCGGATTCCGTGTCCAGTGCGGAAGTCGCCTCATCGAGGATCAGGATCGGCGCATCCTTGATGATTGCCCGGGCAATGGCAATGCGCTGGCACTGGCCGGTGGAGAGCAGCACGCCGTTTTCACCCACCAGGGTGTCGAATCCCTGTGGCAGCTTTTCGATGAATTCGAGCGCATGCGCTTTAGCAGCAGCACTCCTGATGGCGCTGTCACTGACGCCCGCAAGTTGCGATCCATAGGCGATGTTGTTGGCCACGGTGTCATTGAAGAGGATTACATTCTGGCCGACATAGGCTATCTGTTTACGCAGGCTCGCCAGCCGGATATCCCGGGTGTCGATCCCGTCCAGCAGGATCTTGCCGGTCGTTGGGTTGTAAAAACGCGGCAACAGGCTGGCGAGCGTGGTCTTGCCGCCGCCCGACGGGCCAACCAGGGCAACCGTCTGGCCGGCGCTGATGCTGATGTTGATGCCCCGCAGCACCGGGGTGTCGCTGCCGTAGTGGGTATAGCCAAGGTCTATGATTTCGATATTGCCCCGCGCAGTCTCGATTGTCTTCTGTCCGTCGTCGATTTCCGGGTGTTCATCGATCAGGGAAAAAACGCTTTCCGCGGCCGCCAGGCCGCCCTGCAGGTGGACATTAACCTTGGTAAGGCGCTTGATCGGCGAAGACAGCAGCGCCAGTGCGGTGATCAGGGCGACAAATTCACCGACGGAAATATCACCGGACTGTGACTGCATCGCGGCAAAATAGACAACAATCGCCAGGGCGGCGACGGTGAATATCTGCACCACGGGGACATTGATCTCGGAGGCGGCTGCGACTTTCATATGGTAGCGCCTGATCCAGTTATTGATCTTCTGGAAGCGTTCCATTTCATAGCTCTCACCGCCAAAGATCCTGACTTCGCGGTTGCCGCTGATGGCCTCCTGTACAACCCGGGTCAGGTCGCCAACCGAATCCTGCATGGAGCGGCTCAAGCTGCGCATGCGCCTGCTGAAGTAGCGGATGATCAATGCGGTCGGCGGCGCAATCATGAATACAATCAGCGACAGCTGCCAGTTCAGGTACAGGGCATAGGCGAGCAGGCCGATTATGATCAGGCTGTCCTTGACCAGCGTTACGACCACCTCGGTAGCAGCAGCCATCACCCGCGATACGTTGAAGGTATACCTGGAAATGATGTTACCGGATGAGTGGTTATTGAAATAATGCACAGGCAGCGTTTGCAGCTTGTCGAACATTTCCCGGCGCAGGTCCATGACCACGCGCGTCGCCACCCACTTCATGCCATAACCGCTGATAAAGCTGGCCACACCGCGCACCAGAAACAGCAGCATCAACAGCAGCGGCAGCCTCAAAAGGCCTTCGGGGTTCTTTGCCACGAAGGTTTCATCCAGCAGCGGTTTCATCAGTGCGGGCATGGCCGGTTCGGTGGCGGCAAAGATGACTGTACCCAGCAGTGAAAACAGGAATGCCTTGCGGTACGGAAACACGTATTTGAGCAGGCGCAGATACAGTTGTTTACTGTTCATCGGAATAGACACAGGGAGCGATGACTCGAAGTATGTTGCAAGCATCCGGACTTTACCATTGGCGCGCGCCCTGGCGCTACAACATGTTATTGAAAACAATGAATATTTGCCACGATATTCAGCGGTTGTCGCGCCCGGTCCGGCGTGCCCGGGTGCGGTCGCCGCCGCCCCGGTTGCCTCCCGGCTGCTTATGTATAATAGTTTCCCGAAAATACCGGCGTGCCGGGATCGGCGGCTTCCGCCATGTCCATATAACAACAGTCCAGGGGAAATCTTGTGCCCAATCCTGATACCGCATCCTTCGCAGCCGCGAACAGGCTGATCCAGGCCAATGCAAAAAATCTCTACGAAGTAAGCCAGGCGGATTTACCGCTGCACTGTCCAATGGATGGCACGAGTTTGTGGAATTCACATCCTCGCGTTTATCTGCCCATTGAAGAAACCGGAAAGGCGAAATGCCCCTACTGCGGCGCCGACTATCTTCTGAAAACCTGACCCGGCCGCATCGTCGTGAGCCGCGGGTAAGGGTATTACCCCACCGCAGGCAGGCACAGGTGGTCTGGCGTTTCAGTGACGGCAAGCCCGGGCATGACAACCAGAGCCTGGGGCTGGTTGATGCACTGCAGCGCCGCATTCCGATCGAGACCTATGACATCCCCGTGCAGCCCGGTGCCGGCCTGGACTGGGTGATCGGCCGCTTTCCGGCGGGTTCGCTGCTGCCGGATCCATGGCTGATGCTCGGTGCCGGCCATTCCACTCACCTGGCGCTGCTGGCGGCACGGCGTGCCCGCGGCGGTCGGGCGGCGGTGTTGATGACGCCGGATTTACCCAAGTCGATGTTCGATCTGTGCGTGATCCCTGAACACGATAGACCTAAAGCGGCGGCAAATATCCTCGTCACCCGGGGCAGCCTCAACCGCATGCAGGTTGCGCGCGGCGCGGCAGGTGACCGGGGTCTGCTGATGATCGGCGGGCCCTCCAGGCACTATCGCTGGAATTACGGCGCTGTGCTGGAGCAAATTTCCAGGGTCATCCGCTTTTCGCCGGTGAAGCACTGGATACTGACCACTTCGCGGCGCACCCCGGCCGGTTTTGCCGAGCGTGTCAGGCAAAATATTTTCAACCGTAACATTGAACTTAGTATCTTCTCCTGGCGAGAGACCCCGGACGGGTGGCTCTCGAAACAGCTCGACCGGGCCTGCTGTGCCTGGATTACGGAAGACAGCGTGTCCATGGTTTACGAGGCACTGACGGCGAGGGTACCGGTTGGCCTGCTGGCCCTTCCACCGCGCCGTAATGGCCGGGTTGTCCGGGGCGTGAGAAAACTGGTCTCTGCCGACAGCATCCGCACCTTCAACGACTGGTCTGCAGGACACCCGCTGTCGCGTCCCGTGCGCATCTACGACGAGGCCAACCGCGTCGCCGAAAAAATTTGCGAGCAGTGGGGCGGCAGGTAGCCAGGCCCCTGACGGTTTTGCAGCTGCTGCCGGCGCTTGATGCCGGGGGTGTCGAGCAAGGCACTATCGATGTTGCTGCCGCACTGGTGCGCCACGGGCACCGCTCGCTGGTGCTTTCTGAAGCGGGCCGTCGCGTTCCCCGCCTGCTTGCCGATGGCTCCGAACATATCGACTGGCCGGTCGGTCGCAAATCACTGTCTAGCCTGCGGCTCGTTGCATGCCTGAGGCGGCTGCTGCTTGCCGAGCAGGTCGATATCCTGCATGCCCGCTCCAGGCTGCCGGCCTGGATTGCCTGGCTGGCCTGGCGTGGCATGGATCCACTCAGGCGTCCGCGTTTCGTCACCACCGTGCATGGCCTGTACTCGGTAAATGCCTACAGTGCGGTGATGACCAAAGGAGAGCAGCTGATTGCGGTCTCTAACAGCGCACGTGACTACGTGCTCGCCAATTATTCTGCTGTTGCCCCGGAGCGGGTGACGGTCATTCACCGCGGCGTGGATCGTGCTGAATTTCCGCCCCAGTTTCGCCCGGATGAGGGCTGGCTGGCTGCGTGGCGAGATCAGTATCCTTCGCTGGCAGGGCGTTTCGTCATCACCTTGCCGGGGCGCATCACGCGCAGGAAGGGCATATTCGATTTCATTGGTATTGTCACTGCGCTGAAAGCCCGCGGGATACCGGTGCATGGCCTGCTGGTTGGCGAAATTCCACCTGGAAATCGGCGCTTGAAAAAGGAGCTGAACGCGGCCATTGCCGCGGCAGGGATTACCGATGCGGTGACGCTGACAGGCTACAGGGCGGATGTGCGCGAGATTATGGCGGTCTCTGCCGTTGTCCTGTCGATATCACGGCAGCCCGAGGCCTTCGGCCGGACCGTCAACGAGGCCATGAGCCTGGGTGTGCCGGTGGCCGGTTACGCACATGGCGGCGTTGGCGAACAACTGGAGTCCCGCTTTCCGCAAGGCTGTATTGCACCACTTGACCAGGATGCGATGGTTGAAAAACTGGCAGGCTGGTATGTAACGCCACCCGCCATGCAGGGGATCAGACCCTATGCCCTGGAGGAGATGCTGGACAAAACACTCGCCCTTTATCAATCACTGCTGTAGGAGCGGATCTAATCCGCGATCCCCGGACACAAACCCCTCCCGCACGTGCGAAGTGCTCCCGCCTCAACCCGCTTTTTCACAAGATTGCCATACACAACGGGTACGGAAAAAAAGCGATATCCAGAATTACATCGCAGGCGCATAACGCCTGACCAGCGCCCTGAACAACCTGCGCCGAATCCCCGAGATATCGGCATCAGTTTCATACTGCGCAAGAAAGCGCCCATAACCGAATTCCTCCAGACTGTTCCGGTCAGCCCTGTCATGTAACAAATGCCTGAAATTACGGGCACGCTTGAACAGGCCGAGAGGGCGTCGCTGTATCGACATGTCCGCTACATCAATCAGCCCGAACTCACCGTCCTCCAGCACCAGGATATTACCCAGGTGCACTGACCTGAACAGAATGCCTTTTTCATGCAACACCGCAAGGAAGGCCGACAGCCTTCTCAGGTATGCATTTCTGTCCGTGGTTTCATTCAGGCAGTCTCTCAGCGTGTTGCCGGCCAGCAGCGGGTAGCTGATGAGGTGGCGTTGATGCGCGCTGTCGTAGCGCAGCTGTTCAGGGGTTACCGTGGGTACGCCTTTTTCAAGCAGCCGTTGTGCATTGTTCCAGAAGCGCAGGGCATAGGGGTAAATTCTCGCCGAGGTAAAGCGGCGGCGTGCATAGAACAGCTTGATGATGCGATTATCCGCTGTCAGTAAAACCTTTTCACCGCGCAGGTCTGCTACCAGCACCCGTGCGCCTGCACGCAGGCGATCGAACTCTGCACCGTTAATGGGAGTGCTGCGGGCTTTCATTGGCATGCTGGCCGGGATTGTATCAGGACTTCTCCCTGCGCAGGGGGCGTCATTCCCTGCACTATAAGTCTGTTACATCACCATGGTTATCCGCGATTGTCATCCTTTGTTCACTGATATCGCCGCAGCAGGTCTGCC
>JBATIF010000332.1:0-4661 GCA_049667605.1 Gammaproteobacteria bacterium | reverse complement strand
GTCTACCCGGTAAACCATTTCCCGGTGATCACGCCAGACACTTAAAAGGTGTTCCAATCCATTCCAAATCCCTGAATAATGAGGTCCCCTACAGTTAGCTAGTGGCAGAACCCGCTTTATGAGCAGCAGCGCAGAACTTCGCCAGGCCTTTCTGGACTTTTTCCGGGAGCGTGACCATACCGTGGTCGCGTCGAGCTCGCTGGTGCCTGCCGATGATCCAACCCTGTTGTTCGTCAATGCCGGCATGGTGCAGTTCAAGGACGTGTTTCTCGGCAAGGAAAAGCGCAGTTACCAAAGGGCTGCCAGCAGCCAGCGCTGTGTACGCGCCGGCGGCAAGCACAATGACCTGGAGAACGTTGGCTATACCGCGCGCCATCACACTTTCTTTGAAATGCTCGGCAACTTCAGCTTCGGTGACTACTTCAAACGCGAGGCAATTGCCTATGCCTGGGAGTTTCTGACGGATGTACTCAAGCTGCCGCCCGAGAAGCTGTGGGTGACGGTGTTCGAAGAGGATGATGAGGCGGCCGATATCTGGCTCAATGACATCAAGGTCGACCCAAGCCGGCTCGGCCGCATCGATGCGAAGGATAATTTCTGGTCGATGGGGGATACCGGGCCGTGCGGCCCCTGTTCGGAAATTTTCTACGATCATGGCGAGACCGTAGCCGGCGGACCGCCCGGCAGCGCGGATGCGGATGGTGATCGCTATGTCGAGATCTGGAACCTGGTGTTCATGCAGTATGACCGCGACCCCTCCGGCCACCTGCACCCGTTGCCGAAACCGTCGGTCGACACCGGCATGGGACTGGAGCGCCTCGCGGCTATCATGCAGGGCGTACACAACAATTATGAAATCGACCTGTTCCGCAATCTTGTCGGGGCCGCTGCAAAGCTGGCCGGCACGGATGATCTGGCGAATAACTCCCTGCGTGTTATTGCCGACCACATTCGCTCCTGTGCCTTCCTGATCGTCGACGGCGTGCTGCCCTCCAATGAAGGGCGAGGTTACGTGCTGCGGCGCATTATTCGCCGCGCCGTTCGCCACGGTTACAAACTGGGCATCAAGGAGCTGTTTTTCTTCAAGCTGGTGGCGCCACTGTGCGCTGAAATGGGCGCTGCCTATCCCGAATTAAAACAGAACCAGGCGCATGTCGAACGCATCCTCAAGCTTGAAGAGGAACGTTTTGCGGAGACCCTCGAACAGGGGATGCGTATTCTCGAGGATGATCTTGCCGCCATGCAGAGTTCGCACATATCCGGCGACACGGTGTTCAAGCTGTATGACACCTTCGGTTTTCCCATGGACCTGACTGCCGACATAGCCCGTGAGCGCGGCCTGACGATTGATATCGATGGTTTCAATATCGCCATGGAAGGGCAGCGCAGCCGTGCGCGTGCGGCCAGCCAGTTTGGCTCAAGCCATGCAGACACCCTGCAGTTTGATGGCAGTACTGCGTTTACCGGCTATGAGCACCTCGAGGAACAGGCCAGCATCGTGGCGCTGTTCAGGGATGGCGCGGCGGTTGATGTGTTGCAGACGGGTGAGTCCGGCATCGTGATGCTCGACCAGACATCCTTTTATGCCGAATCCGGCGGCCAGGTGGGTGACCGCGGTCAGTTGAAGACGCCCGCTGGCGTGTTCGAGGTGAATGACACGCAAAAGCAGGGCAGTGCCGGCGTTGCCCATATCGGCCGTGTCGGCAGCGGCGCTCTGCGCTGCGGTGACGCCGTCGAGGCACAGGTCGACTGGCGCCGGCGCCAGGCGACGGTGCTCAATCACTCCGGCACGCACCTGCTGCATGCCGCCTTGCGCAAGGTGCTTGGCGATCACGTACAGCAGAAGGGTTCGCTGGTTGACCCGGAGCGTTTGCGTTTTGACTTTGCACACTACGAACCGCTCAGTGCAGAGCAGATCGCCGGGATCGAACACCTCGTCAACCAGCAGATTCGTGCCAATGCCGCAGCGCAGACACGTGTCATGTCTATCGATGATGCCATGGCTTCCGGTGCCGTGGCCCTGTTCGGTGAAAAATACGGGGAACAGGTGCGCGTGTTGTCGATAGGTGAATTCTCGGTCGAGCTCTGCGGTGGTACGCATGTCGAGCATGCCGGCGATATCGGTCTGTTGAAAATTATTTCCGAAACCGGCATCGCCTCGGGTGTACGGCGTATCGAGGCCGTCACCGGCGAGGCGGCCCTGCAATGGCTGTCCGCCAACGAGCAACGCCTGCAGCGCATCGCCGAACTGCTCAAGGGCAGCCGCGAGGATGTCGACGAGAAGGTTGTTCAGCTGCTTGAGAAACAGCGCTTGCTGGAAAAGGAATTGCGCCAGCTGAAGGGCAAGATGGCCAGCAGCCAGGGCAGTGACCTGGCCTCACAGGCGGTGGACATAAAGGGTATCAAGGTGCTGGCGGCACGCCTCGACGGGGCAGACACGCAGGTGCTGCGCGAGACACTCGATCAGCTGAAGAACAAGCTCGGTGCTGCCGCCGTGGTGCTGGCTGCCGTCGATGGTGACAAGGTCACGCTGGTGGCCGGTGTGACCAGGGAACAGACCGCAACCGTAAAGGCCGGTGCACTGGTCAACTTTGTCGCCGCGCAGGTTG
This sequence comes from Gammaproteobacteria bacterium, assembly GCA_049667605.1. Taxonomy (GTDB): domain Bacteria; phylum Pseudomonadota; class Gammaproteobacteria; order UBA9214; family UBA9214; genus UBA9214. The sequence goes on along the minus strand of JBATIF010000332.1, from coordinate 2,052 downwards.
GTGGCAAGGGCGGGGGGCGTCCCGATATGGCGCAGGCCGGCGGTAACCAGCCCGAGCATCTCGATGCCGCGCTTGCCTCGGTCGCCGGCTGGGTTGAACAGCTTTGATTACGCCTGTAGCGAATAGTTAAATGGCACTCATCGTACAAAAATACGGCGGCACCTCGGTCGGCTCGGCCGAGCGCATCAACCACGTCGCTGAGAAGGTCATGGGTTGGCGTGCTAAAGGCAATGATGTCGTCGTGGTGGTCTCGGCAATGAGCGGTGAAACCAACCGCCTGCTGGCGCTGGCGGATGAAGTCACCGACAAGCCGGTGCCGCGTGAACTGGATGTGTTGTTGTCCACCGGTGAACAGGTGACGATCGCGTTGCTGTGCATGGCGCTGGAAAAACGCGGCTGTGCGGCGCGTTCCTACACCGGCACCCAGGTGCAGATCCTGACCGACAGTGCACACAACAAGGCGCGCATCCGTGAAATCGACGACATGCGCATCCATACCGATCTCGCGGCCGGGCGGGTGGTGGTCGTTGCCGGTTTCCAGGGCGTCGATGAAGGTGGCAATATCACCACGCTGGGCCGGGGCGGGTCGGATACCACGGCGGTGGCGCTGGCCGCTGCATTGAAGGCGGACGAATGCCAGATTTACACAGACGTCGATGGCGTATATACCACGGACCCGCGCGTGGTGCCGGAAGCGCGCCGACTCGAACGGATTACCTTTGAAGAGATGCTGGAGATGGCCAGCCTTGGCTCAAAAGTACTGCAGATCCGCTCGGTGAGTTTTGCCGGTCGCTACAATGTACCGCTGCGGGTGCTTTCTTCATTTGAAGAAGGTGAAGGTACGCTGATTACCTATGAGGACGAAGAGATGGAACAGGCCCTGATATCAGGCATTGCCTTTAACCGCGATGAAGCAAAGTTAACCGTTCTGGGTGTGCCTGATACGCCGGGTGTTGCCTACCAGCTACTCGGACCGATTGCCGATGCCAATATTGAAGTGGACATGATTATCCAGAACATCGCGCCTGACGGTGGCACGACTGATTTTACCTTCACCATTCACCGCAATGATTACAAGCGTGCCCTGGAAATACTTTCGCACACGGCGGAGGAACTGCATGCACGCGAGGTCACCGGCGACGACAAGATCGTGAAGATTTCACTGGTGGGTGTCGGTATGCGCTCGCATGCCGGTATCGCCTCGACCATGTTCGCCACCCTGGCCAGGGAAGGCGTCAATATCCGCATGATTTCAACGTCCGAGATCAAGATATCCGTCGTGGTAGATGAAAAGTATCTGGAGCTGGGTGTTCGCTCCCTGCATGAAGCTTTTAACCTGGCCCAACCCGAAAAAGTCTAGAGTAATCAATAATTGCCTGCTGCTAATAGTGTAGCTTTTTGGACTGTTTCCAGAAACTTGCCCTGATTTATGTTTATCTATATATTAATATTCAAACAGGCACAGGGTAAGAAGAGTGCCGAATCAATGAAAAAAATACTGTATCCGCCGGAATAAATACAACAAACCCTGGGTAGGGAATATTTGACAACAAGGAGAAGGACCGATGTTGATTCTTACCAGAAGAGTGGGGGAGACGCTAATGGTCGGTGATGAAGTGACCGTAACCGTACTCGGTGTCAAAGGTAACCAGGTCAGGATAGGCGTCAATGCACCGCGGGATGTCGCCGTCCACCGGGAAGAAATTTACGAACGCATCAAGCACGAGAAAGACGCTCCCGGTTGACTCACCCGGCGCTTTTTCAAGTGCCAAACTTTACCTCGTAAAATCACACAGGTATGCTACGCCCCTGCGGCGTAGCTTCCTGCATGCGATGTCCTGCAATTTTACCTGCAGGAGCGTCTTGCAGGCGCGATTTACACAGATGTATGAGATAGACAGGCCTGACGTCATTCCGCAATATCCTGATGAAGGCAAGCAGTAAAACCAGTTAAAATATGTTTCCCGGAGAGGTGGCCGAGTGGCTGAAGGCGCTCCCCTGCTAAGGGAGTATAGGTTAATCCCTATCGAGGGTTCGAATCCCTCTCTCTCC
>JBATIF010000331.1:0-19696 GCA_049667605.1 Gammaproteobacteria bacterium | reverse complement strand
GATGAGAATATTGTGCTCTCTCCGCCGATTCGCATGAGTCTCGAGCAGGCACTGGAATTTATTGACGATGATGAACTGGTAGAGGTCACCCCGCAGCATATACGTCTGCGCAAGAAACACCTGCTTGAACATGAACGCAAGCGCGCCTCGCGTGCGACCGCCTGAATTAACGCGCCGTACCACATGCCCTGCCAGGGACCGCGGGGCCGGCTAAAGACCGGCAATGGCCCCGCCAACAGGTAAACTGCACCCGGGCACGGCATTTTTACCCCTTTCGTCTCGCACGCCCCTGATCCTATCCCCTCTAAACCCTATATATGGTATGGATATAATTCCCATACACATAATATAGCTATTTGATATTTTATACAATATTTTCATATGGTTATAAATATATTCATTGACATTTGTATGGTATTTATTTTAACGTTCAGACAACGGAGAACGCGCAATTGGCTATCCGGATCATCCGCGGTAGACCGGGTCTACCAAGTGAAATGAGAACGTACGGAGGAGTTAATACTATGCACATCACAGACATGGTCATGCACATTGATGAACACCTGGAAGAACAGGGCCGCAGAACGGTCGAGAAGAAACTTACCGGCCAGCGGGGGGTGATTCACGCGCACTTCAACGAACAACGCCCTCACCTGATGCTGGTTTCATATGATATTGAAAGAACTTCGTCTTTCGAGATTCTCGCCGGCATATCCGGACAATCACTGTGCGCTGAACGCATCGGCTAATATCCCTGCAAGACAGTTTTTCGGCGGCCTTCGGGCCGCTTTTTTTTAGACTGGTGTTAAAACCTGACCGCGTCGCCCAGCGCTTCCCTGAGTTTTCCAACGACCTCTTCCAGCGCCGCTTTGCTGTAAGGCCTCGCCTCGCACGCACCCCATACCGGGGCAGGCCAGGCCTTGTCATCCCGGTAACGCACTACATGGTGGATGTGCAACTGCGGCACGATGTTGCCCAGCGCTGCAATATTGATCTTGTCCGCCTTGAATACCCGTTCCAGGGCCGCCGCCAGGATCGAGGATTCCCGAATCAACTGCAGCTGGTCGCTTTTTCTTAATTGATGGATTTCGGAAATGTTTTCCCGATCCGGTACGAGGATACACCAGGGATAACTGGCATCGTTCATCAACAGCAGCTGACAGAGCCTGAATCGCCCCACAGGCAGGCAATCCTGGCGCAGCGCCGGGTGCAATGCAGTCACCGGGATTGGCTCCTATGCCGCACTCGCCGCTCTCACCGGGGCAGCTTCCTGCGACAACTCTTCACCACCCAGCATGGTAAATAATTGTGGCAGGAACTCAGCCAGTTCAAGCGTCATCAGGCTAAAATCGAGGTCGAAAAGCGTGGCCGCATCGTCAGCGACCGTATCGTCCCGGGCATCCTTGATGATGTCTTCGAAGCGCAAGCGCTTGATGGACATATCTTCATGCAGGACAAACGATAGCCTGTCCTTCCACTGCAAGGCCAGCTTGGTGGCATATTTGCCATTGCTGATATGGTTTCGGATCTCCCCCGCGCCCAGGTCCTGGTGCCTGCAACTGACAACGCCGCCTGCGGGGTCCGGACTCCTGAGTTCACATTCAAGCCCCAGTTCAAGATCACCCGGCAGTACTTCGCCATTCAGCCAGCGGGTCATGACGGCCGACAACGACTGCTTGATACTGACGGGGGTTGCCGCAAACCTGCCAAGCGTAGTACGCACTTGACTGACCAGCGCTTCCGCCCTGGCGGGAGACGCCGCATCCACCACCATGATCCGGTTATGGACGTCGATGTAAGCATATTGATCGATGATGCGTGACAAGGCATGCGGCAGAATATTGACAATAATATCTTCTTTCATGCGCCGCCGTTCACGCCGGTAGATCTCCCGGTCTTCTGCCAGTTCGATCTCAGCAACCTTGTCATCAAGCAGCTGTTTTACCACGCCCGCCGGAACTATTTTTTCTTCCCTGCGCGCACAGATCATCAAATAGCCATTTGCCGCATGCACCAGCTGCCTGCCCTGCCTGCCCAGTGGCGGCGTCCAGCCGCTCGTGAGCATGTCCATGCGCTTGCAGCCGCTGAATTCCGCGCCGCGGAGACGTTCATCGAACGCTTCCGGGGTAAGATCGAATGCCTGGCCAAGCCGGTAAAGCTGAAGATTCCTGAACCACATCGTAGAACTACCTCCCGAAAAACATGCATTATGGGCATTTATTCAACAACAGACCAGCCTTGCCAACTGCACTGAATCTGTGCGTAGTGCACTGTTTCAGGCCTTTCAAAATACGCAAGAAAAAAGGGAGTATTTTATTTAAAAAGTATTGTATTATCGGACACGAAATCGGAGTGGGGGGCAATAGTGATATCCTGCCTGTTCGATTTAAAAAATGATTGCATATTTCCCAGGTCATATTCAGAGTTTTCCGCTATCAACTCCTGTTGTTTCCTTTCCAATTTGCAATCGCATACTTTTATCCTGAAGAAATATTACCAGAGGTGTTACATGGCTACAGGTTCTGTCAAATGGTTTAACGATTCCAAGGGTTTTGGGTTTATCGCTCCAGCAGATGGAGGTGAAGATGTATTCGTACATTTCTCCGCGATCTCGGGAGACGGTTTCAAGACACTGGTCGAAGGCCAAACAGTAAATTTCGATGTCGAACAGGGTCCAAAAGGCCTGCAGGCAATCAACGTCATCGGGCAGTAACAGGCGTTACAACCCGGTAAAACAAAGAGCCCCGCGACAGCGGGGCTCTTTTTGTTCCGACATACCCCTGACGCCGGCCAACTCACTCGAATAAACCAGCCATGGGACGCTACCGACCGCCCGTCCCTCGTTCTTCTCCCTACATCACACCACAGGGCTATCAGGCGCTGCAGGATGAACTGAAGGCGATCTGGAAGCGTCGCAGCGGCGTCACCAGGGCGATCACCGCTGCCGCAGCCGAAGGTGACCGCTCGGAAAATGCCGAGTATATCTACCGAAAAAAGGAACTGCGCGAGATCGACCGGCGCATCCGCTATCTGCAGAAACGTCTTCCTGACCTTACCGTGGTGAGCGCCCCTCCTTCAGACCCGCAACGTATATTCTTTGGCGCCCGGGTCACACTGGAAGATGATAATGGCCGGGAGGTCAGCTACCGGATCGTCGGCGCCGATGAGACGGCAACCGGCAATGGCCAGATCAGCATCGATTCACCCATGGCCCGCGCGCTGATGAAAAAGTACGTGGATGATGATGTGCAGGTTGATACACCCGCCGGCAAGGCGAGCTACACGGTCATCAAGGTAGACTACCTGGACTGAGGCCCGCATAAAGCACTTCATCACGGATTAGATCCGTTCCTGCAAACGACTAGCCTCCTGCATCGCGGGTGAGATCCGCTACAGACGACCAACCACCTGCATCACGGATGAGATCTGTTTCTGCGTGGATACAACAACCTGTAGGAGCGCATCTAATGCGCGATTAGTTAGTTAACGGAGATGCCGTCATACACCTGCATCACAAATGATCATTGCTTCTGTGGCTATTTTTTTTGTGAGGCGTTTAATCATCCCGGCGCACACTTCCGCGCAGCAGCTTGTCCCTGCCCCGCCGGGTCTTCCCGTCCAGGCGCTTCTTCCTGCTGCCCTTGGTGGGCCTGGTTGCGATACGTTTCTTATGCGCATGTGCGACCGCCCTGATCAGCAGCTGCAAGCGCTGCAGTGCGTCGTCCCGGTTCTTGTCCTGCCTGCGAAACGTCTGTGCCTTGATAATGATTACCCCGTCACGGGTAACCCGCTGGTCATTCAGTTTCAACAGGCGCTGTTTGTAAAATTCAGGCAACGAGGAGGCCTTGATATCAAAGCGCAGGTGGATCGCCGAGGACACCTTGTTCACATTCTGGCCACCCGCCCCCTGCGCACGGATAGCACTGATCTCTATTTCATGATCGGGGATAAAAACCTGGCGGGATATTTGCAGCATTTTTTGAGATTTTTCGGGGAATATATGCGCACAGATGCAATCCAATGGCCAGGTAATTTAACAATATCGCACTCTTGCCGCGACTGAAACCACGCTGGCAGTCGGCTGTTTCAGCGAATATTGGAACGCACCCAGTTGACAATATCCGGGCCAGCCATCGCCCCCGGCTGACGCGCAACTTCCCGGCCGTTCCTGAAAATAACCAGCGTCGGTATTGAGCGAATGGCATATTGCGAGGCAATCGACGGCTCGGCCTCGGTATTCAGCTTCGCCAGGCGAACAGCGGGTTCCAGCTGGATAGCCGCCTGTTCAAAGGCCGGGGCCATCATTTTGCATGGACCACACCACGGAGCCCAGAAATCCACAACAACCGGGACATCATTCCTGCCAATGTGTTTGGAAAAATTATCGGCCCGCAATTCCAGCGGACTGGCCATGAACAGGGCCTTGCTGCAGTTCCCGCAGCGTGGTGCATCATTAATGCGCGGCGCCGCTATCCTGTTAACCGCTGCACAATGGGGGCAGACGATATGTAGAGAGTCGCTCATGCTCTTTTCACCTGTAAATAATTATTAACAGTCGATTGACCGGGTTATGCCCGGTCTCCGACTGCGATGTTGATTGTTATGTGGTGGCGATACGGATAATTTCAAGGGGCCTGAAAACCGGAAAGACACTTCAATATCAATGCGCGCGGATTTTAGATGCCTCGCATCGAATGCAGCGGTAGACGGTCACCAGGCGGCCCTGCCTGGAGTCAAATTTCCTCTCGTGCAGGATCGTCCATTTGTGAAAACCACGTCTGCAGAGTGTCTTGCCGCGCGCCTTATCTGCAGCTGTTGGTTTCCTGAACTGGAGAATATCGGCCATTGCATCACCCTGCCGGTTTTACCCCGTGTGCTTGATGCGGCACCTGCTGTCATCTGCAGCTGCAGATGACAGACTCAACTGACGGATGTTAATGCAGGCGTGCCCTTTTCAGTTTTGTTTTGAATCGCTCGATGAATGACCCGGCTTTAAGCGCATGCACCGGTTCAATGTCACCGAGGTGTTCGTTATTGTCGGCGATCGACAGCTGGGCCTTGCTCCAGTTGATGATCTGCTGGGCCGACGCCATGGCAGGTTTCAGTGGATCAGCTCCCAATGTTCCAACCAGGTCCTTGAGATAGGCCTCGCTCCGGACCTGTTCCAGTTTTTCACTGGCGGCCACAAAGCGGTCACTGATTTTCATACGCCTGACCTCGTCGGCGTAATCCACATTATCATGAAACAACATCAGATTATTCACATGCCGGGTCCACAACGCGATATCGCGGGCCTGCTTGATTTGCAGGCGCTCATGATACCAGTCGGAGTCCAGCAGGTACTCACGGGTAAACATGGCACGAAAATCAGGGTGGTGTGCATCCATTCCCTTGTATTCACCCGTTGCCATGATATGCAGCAGCGCCTGCAACGGCGGGCAGGCATCCTCGACACTGCCATCATCCAGAAAGCGCTGCGCCTCGCGCTGCTGGGCCTCGACGATGTTATTGATGCCGTCAACAAACACTTCCATATCCTGGATTTCGGGCTTGAGGATTTCTTCGGCAAAAACCGTACTCGGGTTGTCAAAAATCTTGCCGAAGAAGCCATGCACAAAGTGCCCGGTAATCCGGTAACCGAGACGGCTGGCCAGAACCGTCTTGCCGTTGTGCTCAAAATCCTCCAGTGGTTCAAGGTACCCGTGCCTGAGTAGAAACACCGGATCGCGCTCTTCGCTGGAAAGCCGCGCCCAGATTTCCGGGACCAGCAGGCTGATATCGTGGTCGACGCGCATATCCGGCCCGACAAAACCGGCTGAACTTGAAAAACCCGGGTATCCGGTGAGGATGAAGGACACCAGGGCATTATTCAGGTCAGCGGTTGTCCGCAGGGCATTGAACGGTCCCTTGGTCAACGCGCCCTCGCTGCCGGCGCCAGTTGTCGAAGGCGACTTGCCGGTCAGACTGCAGACGAAGTCCATGAACAGTTCCGGCAGTTCCTGATAGTGGATCGGGTTGTACACGGCAAGCGGGCGGATACCCGGTTCAGGCGGATTGTTGCGTCGGCCGGTCAACACGGCATCGACCGGGTGGCAGACGGGACCGTTCAGGCCGAGCTTGCGGTGCATGCGCACACTCATCTCGGCAAGATACGTGCGTACCGGGTTAAGCAGGTCCGGGCGTGTCTGCAGGTAACGCGGGTTCTTCGAGGGAGCCCCATCGACCATGCGCGGGTGCGCCGATGAAACGACATAACTGCCACTGCCCTCATAGGCGCGCCGCAACAAGCCCTGCATCGGCGGCGAAAACCTGTAGAAGGTATGCACATCTTCCACCAGGCTGGCCAACTGCTGCCTGTCGAGAGGCTGGTAATTGGCAAAAAAGTTACCGGGCTTTGACATGTCCTTCTCGGTCTGGCTGTCAAAACCGGGGTGAATGGCATCGTCAGGTCGCTGGAACAGGCGGTATTCGCAATTCTTCACCAGCTTGACGCATTTGTCTTCTGCCAGCACGGGACCGCAACCCTCAAGACAATGGGCAGGCACAACCACCGAGGCGGTGATGTCATCTTCCATCTGTACCTTTTCTGTTGCGATGTAATCCTGTCGCAATTTAAACGTGCGCCAATTGGCATCCTTGTCAAAACCAACACGCAAATAGGATGCGACAATATTCCGATCGTCGAGTTTCAACTCATGTGCAGGCGCACCATCCACCTCATCCACCGACAGGTGCTCACGCCAGCGATCACCCCACTCGGGACGATAAAATCGCTTGATCAGGAATGCCAGCGCGAGGATACGCGGCGACAGCGAGGACAACCACTCGTTGTACTCGTCGGTGTAAGTCAGGGTTGGCGTCAGCAGTTTGATCACCGAACCCAGGCTGCGTTCCGGGCTTAACGGTTGACGGGTCGCATCGTAGTCCTGTTTTTCCTGGCCAGGCTTGAATCGCTGCGTGTAATTTTTATTATAAATCTCTTCCACCATGTCGAGATCCCTGTCCAGGTCATCGACAAATAGTGGCCGGTAGATCACGGCATCATTCAGTGACTTGGAAATCTCGGATTTACCACCGCCCGAGACCGTGCACGGCTTGTGACAGAACGTCCCTTCCGCGCTCATGCCAACGAGGCGCCAGGATGGCGCGCCCGGATGTTTCATCATCTCGACCTTGTAGCCACTGGGCTGTATATAAATCTTGCCAGGCTGCAGACGGATCTTCTGCTGCTCGCCATTCCTCTCCCAGGTAACCGTCTGGGCATTCAGATCCATGCGCACGCGCGAAGGCACATAGATGATATCCGGGTACTTCCTGTCAATGGCATAGCCTTCAGGCTGGACATCCATGGCATCCGCATAGCGTTCGACCATGTCATCGAATGAATAGTCGGGGTTGTAGGCCTGGCTGTCCACGCCGAATTCCTCGCCATGGTTACGACGCGGGAATGCCAGGGCACCGCCGGCATGCTCTTCTTCTGCCAGCCCGAAAAGATTGGCAGAATAACCGATTTGTGTTTTGACTTCTTTCTTGCAATAACCAAAATAGTTATCGGCCAGCAAGGTCACGATCACGCCGGTATCATCGCGCGTGGTCAGCTTGAACGCCTGGCCGTCATTATAGAGCTCGTCCTCCTTCTTCCAGCACATGCCTTCAGCACGCTGGCGTGCCGTCGCATCACGCCAGCGCGGCAAGCCCACATCTTTTTTCTTCAGACCCACCAGGTGCGGGGCAAGAATGACGCAGCCGGTTGTACCGGTCCAGTGTTCCACATCGAGGGCGGCATCAAATTCTGCAAGAAAGGGATTGCCGCCATTACCGAATATACTTTCCACGAAATCCAGGTTACTCACCAGGTTGCCAGGTGCGAAGAAATGGATCTCCATGGTCTTCTCCGCTTCCTTGCCTGGAATTTCCGGACAGACAACCGGGCGCAGCAACAGTGACACAAACATGTGTGCCGGTTCAGGCAAGCTTGCAGTAAAGGGAATCGTCAATAATTCCTCTGGCGGGTTCAGCGCAGCTGCCAGCATGTGCGCCATGGTCCTGACGGGGACAGCCTTTTTATCACCGGGTACCGGCAGGCCGTCTTCTGTGATGTGAAACGAGCCCTGCGTGGTACGCCGGTCACTGGCCGGATTATGGAGAACACCCTGCGCAACCCGGTAACTGGAAACGATGTCAGAATGAAATTCATCCTTGCCCATGGGCAGGGACAATTCCCGTGCCACACCATGCCGGTCGAGCACCAGTGTTTGCGTCGGCAGCGTGGGAATTTCATCAAGGCCCAGATGACCAAGATAGCGCTTCAGGAATTCCTGGATACGCAAATCGACCGGACAATGGTAATTTGACAACAAGCGATTCTTTTCACGGTAGCTCTTCAGCAGATCATGCGAAATACTGAAAAAATCGGCTGCCTCACCGGGGACACAGGTAGGCTGACCGGAAGAAGCGAGCTTGAGGTTGATGTAGAGTTGCAGTCTCCTGCGCTCCTCTTCGGGAGCTTCTGAACCCTTGTTCAACCCAAGGTTGCGGGCAAAATCCATAGATACACTCCCATTATTTATTCTCACACCAGACCTTAAACCGGCCTCGGCAGAAACTGCGCCATTTTAGCGAAACAGCGTTTTTACATCAGTGTAGTTAGCCGTGAAAGCTTTATTAATTAACAGATATGCTTCTTAAGCATATGTTTTTTGGTTGATTACCACTTTAAAAAATATTACTGCCGATTGGCTGAAATGTCCTGGCGCCGGTGTTTGTCGCCCGTTTCAGTGCAGCCCGGTGAAGTCCACGGCCACCTGTTTGGGGTACTCACGATCGAACACCAGCTCTATCGAAACCTCGCCATCACTATCTTCTATCCTCACCTGTTTCAGCTCCGGCATACGAATTGCAAGGTAGCTGCACATGGCAGCCGCCATGGACTCATTGTCCGTTTTCAGGGCGTGCAGCAGGTTTGCCGTTGCGAACTGGGTGCGCTGGTTCAGATCGGGATTCCTGATCGTTTCATTGCCTACAACGATTCCCTCATCCATCTTGCTATCCATCTTGTCCAGGTAGGCCGCCTGGTGATCAGGCAACAACTGGTCGCGGTTGTACTCCAGCTCTGCAATACCATTCAGAAAAACGGCCATTAGATTACTCATAACTGTTCTGCCCCGAAAAATACCTTTTCATCATTGTACTCATTGGCATAGAAGTGCACAGCCATTTCTTCAGCTGGTAATTACAGGCATTGCCAGCGACGTGAATAACCTCATGCACGGGGTGCTATTTTCTGGCGACAAACAATTTCAGCATGAGAATGACAAGCGGCGTGCCATGAAGGAACAAATCCAGGATATCGACAGGTTTGACGAGTGTGCCGTCAGCCAGCATTTTGAGTTTTTCCCAGAGATGTGGCTCCGGGGAGAACGGGGCCAACGCCAGCAATATCGCCACCGGCAATATCAGGGAAAGTGGTATTTTATCCAGCCACGCCATGGGTAACTCCTGCAACAGTCATTGATTTATACTACCCGGGTCATTGTAACCGCCGTGCCGCCTTGAGCCACACCCCCCTATTATAGAGGCGTAAGGTAACTCCTTGAGATGGTTGCACTGCACCTTAGCCCACACTGGTTCTGCCGAAACGGCATTCCCGGGGACACCCGAAATAGAAAATGAAATTATTCTTTAGATATTTCTTCAAACTTGTCCATCTTGTAATCGGCCCCTTTATCCTCGCGTGGGAGCAGCTGACATCCCCCAAAGGCGTACAGCGTTCTGCAGATAAACAACAACTCATCGATCAGCAGACCTCGCATCTGCTGCTCTACCAGTTCAGGATGTGTCCCTATTGTGTCAAGGTCAGACATGCCATCAAGCGTCTGTCCCTCGACATCGAGACACGTGATGTCCTCAGGGAAGCCGCGGCGCGCGAACAATTGCTTGCAGGCGGCGGCACCATCAAGGTGCCATGTCTTAAAATCACCCTTGAAGGGGGAAATGAAACATGGATGTACGAATCCGCCGATATTGTTCGTTACCTGCAGCAACGCTTTGACTAACCATCCGGGTTATCGCCAGTAGCAGTCCCGTTCTAGATATCTGACAAGTTCAGCCAGGCGATTTTCGTCAACTATCAACAGATGCGGCACGCCCCCGAGCGTCCTGTTCTGAACCCTCAACCAGTGGCGCATTGCCACCTCCGTCAGCGTTCATTCGAGCGTAGAGACCCTGGTAGAAACGCACAAACAGCCTGGCCTGCGTCCATGATAGGGTCCCAGCTTCGATCACCCGCCGGCCGCTCGACAACAACCCGATATCCCCGCAGTTCACCTGCAGCACCCGCGCCAGCTCCGCCTGCAACATATCCAGCATCGTGGTGACCTGCAAAACCACCTGCGTCAATGTGCGCGGGTCATCTACCGAAGCTGTGATCTGGAACACCATGGAGCAAGGACATTACGCGTTACGGGCAGGCTTGTAAAAAAAAGCCTGACAATACCTTGTATAGTTATCAGGACAATACCCTTGCCTGCATTCCAGACAAACACCGGGTGGTTTATACTATTAAACACGCCCAAAAATATCGTATTCATCACCAACAGGAGCTAAACATGTTTCTTAAAGAAAAAAGCAGCAATGATCTGGTCGAAGTACTCGACTTGAAAGAGTTGTTTGACCCTTTCTGTGACGAACTGACTGGCCGTTACCAGCACGGCGAGGAACCCCAGGACCCCTCAACTTTTAAAAAAGCCGCGCTGCTATTCCCGTCCGGCGAACCCCTGCCGAGGTGCTGGACAGATGCACATTACCGTGACGATGAGCTGCAACGCCCGACCTGAGGCAGAAATTTTACGTCTACAAGCCTTCCTGGTTCAATCACCGGACTGCTACGCCCGGAAACGACCTGCCAGCCATAACCCGTAAAAAAGCCGGGTTTAATACCGTTCCGGGCCAGGGATGCAACTAAAAATAGCTAGCCTTGCAACAAGCGCAGGGTAACTGTCGCCGGTCCGTACCGCCTTCCGGCACGCTGGATCAAGCTGGTAGACAAACAAGGGCTCAATCCTGCCAGCGCTTGTTACAGGGCTGCCAGGTGCCCGGCTGCAATGCCAGAGCCCCGGCTTCAGGTCTTATCCAGGGAAACATAATTATGCTGGCGGAAGCGGGGTGTACAAATACACAGAAAGACCAGGTCACCCTTGCCGGTATTGGTAATTGACTGTGCCGCACCGGCAGCAATATTCACCACGTCGAATACCTGCACCTCTACCGGCGCCGCATCACCGACCCGGACCCTGGCAGCGCCCTCGAGAATCACGTAGCGCTCAATCGTGTCCTGCAGTTTATGCAGCCGTGTCGTAACACCCGGCTTCACGCGTGCCCGTGCGATGGAACAGGCCTCATCGGCAGACGAGTTATGAAGCTCCGTGATATAACAGCATTCATCCGTATAAAATTCTGCAAGCTTGTTGAAGGATTCTATGTTTTGCATAGCTGTCTCGCATGCGAAAGCGGATCAGGACGGCAGCGTACCGGCCTTGTGCAACTATTTTCACAACCGGGATGAAGAAAAACAATGCCCGGGATAATCAGACCTCGGGTTCTTCGGGAGACTTCCTTGCGATTTGCACACCTGATCGTTCCATCGATCCGTCACAGTTGTATAGCGCATGTTGCAGTTTTCTGTAGGTATGGGTATCGAGGCCGGATCTTTCAATTTTTACCAGGTGGCCGTAGCTCAGGGTATAAATCTCGATTGAGCCCTTCACTTTTGCAGCATAATAAAGGCCACCACCGGACTCTCTTACAAAGCGCGTTCCCTTATCAACTGCACTGAAAAGGATGCCTTCACAACCAAATGCATTGCCGCTTCCCTGTTGCAGGATTCCGGCCGCCGGGGCTGGCAAGTTGTCTGGATCAAAAGCACCTGTCTCCGACAAACCGGCCATCTGCCTGCTTTTTTGCAGTTCAGCTGAAATGCCAAAGGTAATAAGGCCAATCAAAACCATTACGACAATAACTCCAGTACTGATGAATACTGTGGCAGCACCTGTACGCGTTCCGTCATTCATGACTCACCCCGCATGGCTGAATACTCAAACCTGAAAATAGATAGCTCATGGGATTATTCTTGCGGAACGGCTACGCCGCGTCTATTGTACCTGCGTCCCCTGGACTAAAGTCCTACAGAGACGTATCTACCTTTATTATTCAACTTCAAGAACGGGCGGGCACAGCCCCGGGTTGCTAAAAGTCTGCGCCTGTACGAACAAAAGGACCCTCGCAATTGTACAGCGCATACTTGAGCTTTGCCCTGACGAAACGGTCGACTTCCGCTTCATCAACCGGGGCAAGCAGTCCGTATTCCATCCTGTAAAAACCGAATTCCTTCTGGTACTCGGCACCAATAAAGACGCCGCCACTGGCTTCCCGGACAAACTTGATACCGTCTTTCGTAGCGTTGAAGATAATACCATCGCAGTTGAGCGCATATTCCGGCTTGCGTGGGCCCGCCGCTGGTGATGGGAGAAGAGCCGGATCAAATTCACTGGCAAGCTGCACATCGGTGGAGCCCGTATACCTGGAATAGAGATCGGATAACAGCACGCCTGCCACGGTGACCGCCAGAATGGCTATTGACACAAAAACAACGGTGACAGGCCAGTTTGTTGAGTCATCGCGCATAGAGATACCGTTTCATGGCAATTCACCCCTTTTTCATGATGCCCTGTACGGCGGGTCAGCACCGAGGTTGTATCATAGATACAACCGCACCCCCTGTCCACAAGCTACCCGGGGCCAGCTAAAGGTCAGGTATAGCTGCCATTCTCACCGACAGTGATAACACGAATCATGTCTGTACCACCGGCTAACTGGCTCTGACCGGCTGTTGCCACGATGATATCACCCGCCTTGATATACCCAAGCTCCAGGGCGCGGTCGATACCGTACTCGATCTTGCTTTTGTCGGTACGCTCATCGGGATAGAGGATCGGCAATACCCCCCAGTTCAGGGACAGCCAGCGCGCCACACGCCGCGCGCCGGTAATGGCCAGTATCGGACAATGCGGACGATGCTTGGAAACCAGGCGCGATGTAAAGCCGGTGGATGTAAGGCTGAATATTGCCACGGCATTCAACTGCTTTGACATCGCCACAGCGGCCTGGCTAACGGCCTCGGTAACGACATTGGACGGGTGTGGCAGGATTTTCTGCAGGTACCCATATTCACTTAGATGCGACTCGGCCCGTAGCGCCAGTGTCGCCATCATCTTCACTGAATCAACCGGGTATTTGCCAATCGCGGTCTCGCCGGACAGCATCACTGCCGAGGTACCGTCGAGGATTGCATTGGCGACGTCGCTGGCTTCCGCACGCGTCGGCTTCGGGTTCCACTCCATCGAGGCCAGCATCTGGGTTGCGGTAATCACCGCCTTGCCGTTGGTAACGGTCTTGCGAATCATCATCTTCTGGGTGCCCGGCACTTCAGCGAGCGGCAGTTCAACACCCAGGTCGCCGCGGGCAACCATCAAGCCGTCGGCTACCGCGATAATCTCTTCCAGGTTAGCCACCCCGGCCTTATTCTCGATCTTGGCAATGATCGGGATTTCGACACCGGCTGACGAGAGAATCTCCCGCATCCTGATAATGTCATCGGCGGTCTGCACAAACGATGCCGCAATATAGTCGACATCGTTGTCCGCTGCGAAAGTAAGTTCGCGGATCACGTCCTCACGGTTTTCCGGACCGACGGCACTCAGCGATAACTGTATATCCGGTAAATTGACACTCTTGCTATCGCCCAGGATACCGCCGTGCACGACCTCGCAATGGATATCCTCGCCGTCAACAGAGGTGACCTGCATTTCAATTGCGCCATCGTCAAGCAGGATCACTGCACCCGGGAACACCTCTTTGGGCAGTCCCTTGAAGGTTATCGACACCCCGTCCACGGCACCGACCCGTTCACGGGTCGTCAGTGTGAATTTTGCATGCCGACCGAGCACAACAGAGTCGTCACCGAACATACCGGTGCGAATCTCGATACCGCGGGTATCGATCATCACCGCCACGTTGGTATTCAGCTCGCTTGCCGCCTCACGGATCCACTGAATGCGTTTTTTCTGGTCTTCGAAATTACCATGCGACAGGTTCAAACGGGCGACCGACATGCCTGCATGGATCATCGCCATAATCGTTTCCAGCGAATCGCATGCAGGCCCAATGGTCGCCACAATCTTGGTTTTTCGTATTGATGTCATGTACGGGTCTCTGCATGGCCAATCTTGCCGATTGGCAGGGTTGCTTCGGGATTAGCCCCTCATTGTATAGCCAATCGCGATGTAGATAGCGAAAGAATCAGCAAACAGGGTGAAATAATCCTTCCCGGAACAGATAGCTACCCACCTGCCGGGCTTCTACTGGCAAGGGCTATTGCGAATAGGCGCCGAACACCTTCTTCAGCAGGTCGCTGCCACGCGCCAGCGGGTTTTCACGAATCTTTCTTTCTTCTTCTGCAATCATCAGGAACAGTCCGTCGAGGGTCTTGCCGGTTACATAACCATCCAGGTCGGTGCTCTCCTTCGAAAACAGGCTGGTCAGACCACCCGCTTTGGCGGTCATGTTTTTATAGGCGGATGTGACCCCGGTTTTCGCTGTCGCCTGCTCGACAATGGGACGCATCTTTTCCGTCAGTGCGCTTTCTGTACTGGTGCGAAAATATTGTGTTGCCGAATCATCCGGACCGCCAAGTATCCCCCGGGCATCCTCGACACTCATATTCCTGATGGCTTCGCCAAACAGCGCCGCCGCCTCCGGCACAGCCTGCTCCGCTGCATGATTCATGGTGGCGATAAATTCGTCGGCCAGCTTGTCCTGGCGCAGCGTGCGCAAGGATGACTCGACCCATGACAGGCTGTCTGGTATCGGGATTTTCACAGCGGGATTATCGAGAAAACCACCTTCCCTGCCGAGGTTGTCTACGGCAAACCGAGTACCCTTTTCGAGGGCTTCCTTCAGGCCGGAAATCATCTCACCATCGGTAAGGCTTGCCGGGGTGGACGTTGCCTGTGGCGTTTTGTTTGCACCTTTGAGTACGTCCAGGTAATCCGCCCAGCCGGCGACTGCCACAGCACTGCCGGCAATCCACAGCAGCAATCCGCTGAACAATATTCTGCTTGTTGTCATTACCCTTCTCCGTGTTGATAAGCTGCACCGATTATAATCAAAACCACCTGCTACCGCTTGTACATTGCATACTATAAAACCATATGCCCATGGGGAAGATATGCGTTAACCCGTAGCAGGATTTTTACCGGGATATCCTCTACCATTACGCCCGTTTTCATCAGCCGGGGGATAACGCGTGACCGAATTCATACCGGGACAGCGCTGGATAAACAATGCAGAACTGCAGCTGGGGCTGGGGACCGTGCTCGCTGTGGAACTGCGTACCGTCACCCTGCTGTTCGGTTCATGCGATGAGACCCGCACCTATTCAAGGCAGACCGCCCCGCTGACGCGCGTGCGCTTCAGCGCAGGCGATATGATACGCAGTCACGACGGCCGCGCCTTGAAGGTGGTCTCTGTCAAGCAGCAGGATGGCCTGCTGACCTACACAGGCACCGCTGACGATGGCTACAGTTTTGAGCTGACAGAAGGTGAGCTCGACAGCCAGGTGCAATTGCACCGGCCGGCTGAACGCCTGTTCACCGGGCAGGTCGACAGCGACAAGTGGTTCGAACTGCGTTACCGGACCCTGCAACACACAGACCGACTCGCTCATTCCGACCTGCGCGGGCTGAGCGGTGCTCGCACCAGCCTGATTCCCCACCAGTTATACATTGCCCATGAAGTTGCCAACCGCTATGCCCCGCGCGTGCTGCTGGCCGATGAAGTCGGGCTCGGAAAGACTATCGAGGCCGGTCTTGTGCTGCATCAGCAACTGCTGACCGAGCGCGCACGGCGGGTACTGATCGTGGTGCCGGAAACACTGTTGCACCAGTGGCTGGTGGAAATGCTGCGCCGCTTTAACCTGCAGTTCAGCATTCTCGATGAAGATCGCTGCCAGGCAATCGATGCCGGCGGCGAGCAGGATAATCCTTTTCACACGCAGCAACTGGTGCTTTGCACACTGGAATTCCTGCTCGGGCAGCCGCAGCGTCACCGCCAGGCAGTCGCTGGCGACTGGGACCTGCTGGTTGTCGACGAGGCCCATCACCTGCAATGGTCGCCTGATAACGCCAGCCCGGAATATCAGCTGATCGAGCAACTGGCGCAGACGACGCGCGGAGTATTGCTGCTCACCGCCACGCCGGAACAACTGGGCAAGGCCAGCCACTTCGCTCGTCTGCGCCTGCTGGATGCGGATCGTTTCCCGGACTACGACAGCTTTGTCGAGCAAGAGCAGCGTTATGAACCGGTTGCCCGCGCAGTCAGCGCCCTGCTCGGCGAACAAGCGCTCGACGCTGCCACCCTGGGAACACTGCATGACATCGTGAAAGATGAGGATATCCGGGCCAGTCTCGACACCATGCAGGACAGCAATGCGGACGCTGCGGAGAAACAGTCTGCGACCACGCAACTGGTCGAACATCTGCTCGACCGCCACGGTACCGGCCGGGTGCTGTTTCGCAATACGCGCTCCGCCGTCAAGGGATTTCCCGACCGGGTTGTAGCCGCTTATCCCCTGCCGCTGCCGCAGGCCTATGCAGAGTCCATAAAACAACTACAGGCCGCGGCAACATTCGACCCGCAACAGCTGCTATGCCCGGAATTGGTCTACCAGGCCGAAGCCCGGGCGACACGCTGGACGACGATCGACCCGCGGATCGACTGGCTGCGCGTGCAGTTGAAGCAACTGTGGCCCGAAAAAGTCCTGCTCATCACGGCCAGCGCCGGAACTGCCCTCGATATCTCCGAGACATTGCGAATCAAGTCAGGCATCCATGCCGCCATCTTTCACGAGGGCATGAGTATCATGGAGCGCGACCGCGCGGCAGCCCACTTTGCCGACCCTGAATTTGGCACCCAGATCCTGGTGTGCTCGGAGATCGGCAGCGAGGGTCGCAATTTCCAGTTTGCCCATCACCTGGTGCTGTTTGACCTGCCACTGAATCCCGACCTGCTGGAACAGCGTATCGGGCGCCTCGATCGCATCGGCCAGACGCACACCATCCAGATTCATATCCCTTACCTGGAAGGCACTGCCCAGGCCCTGATGCTGCACTGGTATCAGGAAGGACTGATGGCCCTCGAACACACCTGTCCGGCAGGCTACAGCGTATTTGTGCGGGTTAAAGACGAATTGCTGGCGGCTATTTGCCGGGGTGAAAGTCATGCAGCAGCGCTCATCGATACCACCCGGCAACATCGCGAGACCCTGAATGAGGCCCTGCATCGCGGCCGCGACCGGCTGCTGGAATACAACTCCTGCCGGCCACGCATCGCCAACGCGCTGCCCGGACGTATCCGGACGGAGGAGGATGCCGCTGAACTGATGGGCTACCTGGAGGAGGTGTTCGACTGCTATGACATCGAGATCGAGCCCCACTCTGAAGGCAGCTATATCATCCGGCCGGGTGAGCACATGCACACTGGCAGCTTCCCGGGCCTGAAGGATGACGGCATGACCATCACCTGCGACCGTGGCGTCGCACTTGCCAATGAAGACCGTCAGTTCATCAGCTGGGAACACCCGCTGGTCAGCGGCGCCATGGAAATGATATTGAGCAACGAACTCGGCAATTGCGCCATGACCGCCGTCAAATATCCAGGTACAGAGGCCGGCACCATGCTGCTGGAGTGCCTGTATACACTCGATGCTATCTCCAGCGATGTCCTGCAGACCAGTCGTTACCTGCCTGCCACCACGATACGCATCGTCAGTGACCCGCGCGGGAGGGAACACAGCGAAAAGCTGACACATGCCGCTATCAATGAAAAATGCGAGGCCGTAACTACCGATACCGCCACCAGGATTATCCGCGCCTATAGCCGGCAGTTGCGTGACATGGTCAGCAGCAGTGAAGCCATCGCAAACCGGCAGGCACCGGCACTGCTCGACACGGCCCGCAAACAATCGCGGCACATGCTGGACAGCGAAATCAACCGGCTGCAGGCCTTACGCCGCGCCAACCCGAATGTACGCCGCGAGGAAATCGAATTCCTCGAACTGCAGCGCGATGCAGTGACCGCCGCGCTGGCTGCAGCAAGCTTCCGCCTTGAAGCCCTGCGGGTCATCGTGGTGACCTGATGACATTAATCGCGCCTGCAAGGCGCTCCTACAAAACGAGCATATATCTGTAGGAGCGCCTTGCAGGCGCGATCAATCGATCAAAACGACCGGCCCTCTGCAGCCTAATGCTGCCAAACCGCACAGCCCTGGTCACGCAGCCAGTCCGCCAGGGCCGCCTCTTTCCCGGCATCGCTCAGCCCCCCGGCAGCAAACCCCTCGATCAGCTCCAGCGCAAGTTCAACACCGTAGTGTCTCGGGTACTTGCTGCTGCGGTAGCCGGTCTTGTGCTGCAAGAAACGCTCCCCCGGCTCATGAATAGTGATTCCGACATAGAGACACGGCATGCCTTCGACATACCCCGGGTTCGCCTGGCGGAATTCGCGGCGCTCCAGCACCTGTGGATCGAGTGTTATGACATACAGCTTGCGGCCCTGCCTGCGTTTGGCCGCGTTGCGGGCCTGCTGTTTCCAGCGGAGAATCTGTTGATCGCGACGCGCATCTTCCAGGGCCTGCTCCTCCGGGTCATCGATCATCAACTGCGCACTCCTCATTCATGGAACCAATATAACGCATGCCCGCCGGCGGGGGCATTTTCTGCTATAAATGCATCATGAAAGCCATCCACATGACCGCAACAGGCCCGGCCGACGAGGTGCTCCGGCTGGTCGATATCGATGAGCCGGGAATCACTGCGCCCGGCCAGATCAAGGTGCAGCTGAAGGCCGCCGGCATCAACCCGATCGACACCAAGCTGCGCAGCCGCGGTCTTCTCTACCCCGACGCGCTGCCTGCCATCCTTGGCTGTGACGGTGCCGGTATCGTCACCGCGGCCGGCAGCGACACAAAACGCTTCAAGCCCGGCGACGAGGTCTGGTTCTGCCATGGCGGCCTTGGCGCTGCACCGGGCAATTACGCGGAGTTCACGGTACTCGACGAGTCCGAGGCGGAACATAAACCGGCAAGCCTCGGTTTCGACATGGCCGCCGCCCTGCCGCTGGTAGCGATTACCGCCTGGGAGGCCCTGTTCGACCGGGCACACCTCGGCAAGGACCAGACGGTGCTCATACATGGCGGTGCCGGTGGCGTCGGGCATATCGCCATCCAGCTGGCCAGGGTAGCCGGTGCACGGATCGCCACCACGGTCAGCAGCGCGGAAAAGGCCAGCCAGGCAGAACAACTGGGGGCCGAGTGCAGCATCGACTACCTGCAGCATAATTTTGTCGATGCCGTCATGGAATGGACGGCGGGCCGTGGCGTGGACGTGGTGCTGGATAGCGTTGGTGGAGAGACCTTCCGCAACAGCCTGGCCGCCACCACTGTCTATGGACAGGTTGTGACCCTGCTGGACCCCGGCAATAATGTTGACTGGAAAGAGGCACGCAACAGAAATCTCGGCATCCACTTCACGCTGATGCTGACACCGATGCTGCAGGACCTGCCCAAGGCACGCCGGCACCAGGGCGA
>JBATIF010000330.1:0-19011 GCA_049667605.1 Gammaproteobacteria bacterium | reverse complement strand
GCCAGAGCCAGCCGTGCCGCCACAGCCAACCGTACCGGCAGCGCCGTTGGAGCCGGCAGAGGCGACGCCGGGCCTCCCGGAGATCAGCGAGGACCGCCCGCAGAAGCGGGTGCCCATGTCGAGGTTGCGTGCGCGGGTCGCCCAGCGTTTGCTGCATGCAACACACACCACGGCCATGCTGACGACCTTTAACGAGGTCAACATGCAGCCGATCATGAAGCTGCGGAAAAAACACCGTGAATCATTTGAGCGAAATCACGGTGTGCGGCTTGGCTTTATGTCATTTTTCGTGCGCGCCGCTGCCGAGGCACTGAAACGGCATCCTGATATCAATGCCTCCATCGACGCTGAGGACATTGTCTATCACGGCTTCTGTGATATCGGTGTGGCGATCAGCAGTGACCGTGGACTGGTCGTGCCGGTACTGCGTAATGCGGAATACATGAGCCTGGCCGAGATCGAGATGGATATCGTTGAATTTGCAAACCGGGCGCAGGCGGCAAAACTGACCATGGAAGATATCACCGGTGGCACGTTTTCCATCACCAATGGCGGCGTTTTCGGCTCGATGCTGTCGACGCCGATACTGAATCCGCCGCAGAGCGCCATCCTCGGCATGCACAAGATCCAGGATCGCGCCATGGTTGTCGATGGGCAGATCGTGGTGCTACCGATTATGTACCTTGCCCTGACCTATGATCATCGCATCGTCGATGGCAAGAGTGCCGTCACCTTCCTGGTGACCATCAAGGACCTGCTGGAAGACCCGGCCAGCATGTTGCTGGATTTATAGGCGATGTTATTCAGGCAAGATGATTCTCGCGCAAAGGCGCAAAGGCGCAAAGGCGCAAAGGCGCAAAGGTGCAAAGAAACAAGGAAACAAGGGAACAAGGAAATACGAAATGATCTTGCCACAGGGTGCACAGAGTTCACGGAGGAAAAATCAATGCAAATGACTGCGTGTGTGCAGGTGAAGGCGCAAACAGCTTATTTAATAGACCCTGGTCCACCTCATTGTTTATATAAATATTGATCAATTTTTTGTTTTTCTCTGTGCCCCCTGTGGCAAGTATTTGGATTTTTATCTTTGCGCCTTTGCGGCTTTGCGCGATAAATTCCAGCGCACATATATGGCAGCTAATTTATTTTTAGCAGGTATGTGGTTTCGGATTTGTACTCTTTTAACGACATCTTTAATGGCAGCCTGATTCACTATGAGTAAAGACTACGACGTTATTATCATCGGTGCCGGTCCGGCCGGTTACGTGGCCGCGATTCGCTGCGCGCAGCTGGGCTTGAAGACAGTCTGCATTGATGACTGGCTCGACAAGGCGGGCAAACCGGTCCTCGGCGGCACCTGCCTGAATGCAGGGTGTATTCCCTCGAAGGCCCTGCTCGAGAGTTCGGAACTTTTTGAACGCATGCAGAAGGACATCAAGGGTCACGGCATCAGCGTGGACGGACTGGCCGTCGACGTGGCGGAAATGATCGTCCACAAGGACCGCATTGTTGGCGATCTTACCGGTGGCATCTCCTCCCTGTTCAAGTCCAATGGTATCGATTGGCTCGCCGGACGCGGCCAGTTGCTGCCCGACCGGCAGGTGAGTGTGACCCCGCACAAGGGCGAGAAACATACCCTTAGCGCCGGGCATATTATTATCGCCACCGGCTCCACCCCGGTACAGATCGATGCCGCACCGTTAAGCAACGATCGCGTGGTGGATTCACAGGGCGCCCTCAACTGGACCGAGGTACCGGAGCGTGTCGGTATCATCGGGGCCGGTGTGATCGGACTCGAGCTGGGCAGTGTCTGGCGGCGCCTCGGCAGCAATGTCACCTTGCTGGAGGCGCAGGATGTGTTTCTCGCCATGGCAGACCGGCAAATAGCCAAGGCGTCGCTGAGAATATTCGAGAAGCAGGGGCTGGATATCCGGCTTGGCGCCCTGGTGAAGTCCACCAGCGTCGGCGATGAAGGCGTGCAGGTGGACTACCGGGACGCAGAGGGGGAACAATCGTTGACAGTCGACCGTTTGATCGTGGCCGTCGGACGCAGCCCCTGTACGCAGGGCATTGCCAGTGCAGACACCGAGCTGCTGCTTGACGAGGGCGGCTTCATCCATGTCGATGACGACTGCGAGACAAGCCTGCCGGGGGTGTATGCCATCGGTGATGCCGTGCGCGGTCCCATGCTCGCCCACAAGGGATCGGAAGAGGGGATTGCGGTTGCCGAGCGGATTGCCGGACAGGACAGTGAAGTGAACTATGCCGCGATCCCGTCCGTGGTCTATACCAAGCCGGAAATCGCCTGGGTCGGGCAGACCGAGGAAGCGCTCAGGCATGCCGGGGTGGATTACCGCAGCGGCGTGTTCCCGTTTGCAGCCAGTGGCCGTGCGCGTGCCATGCAGGAAACCGATGGCATGGTGAAGGTGCTCAGTGATGCAGGCTCCGACCGCGTGCTCGGCGTCCATGTACTCGGTTCAAACGCCTCCGAACTGATCGGCATGGCCGTGCTGGCGACGGAATTCGATGCCAGCAGCGAAGACATCGCACGCACCGTCTTTGCTCACCCGACCCTGTCCGAGGCCCTGCACGAGGCGGCGCTGGCGGTCGATCATCGTGCCCTGCATATCGCCAAGGCAAGAATCAAGTGATAGTGCTTGCGTAACATCCCGCGCCTGCAAGGCGCTGCTGACAATCGCGGATGAGATCCGCTCCTACAGGTGTAAAGCGGTTCTGACAATCGCGGATTAGATCGGCTCCTACAGGTGTAAAGCGATTCTGACAATCGCGGATGAGACCCGCTCCTGCACGCGATCAGATACGTGTAGGAGCGGATCTCATCCGCGATGTCGTAAATAGCCTGGTCGAGTGCAGGAGCGAATCTCATCCGCGATGTCGTCAGCAGCTAATCCCGGTCACAGGGGGCCAGCCAGCGTTGTTCATCGCTGCGGGTTTCATTTTTTCCAGGACGGTGCATCTCTTTTCAGCTTGTCGATCATGAACTCGCAGGCAAGCAAGGCGTGCTGGCGATGCACACTGGCCGCTGCAACGAACACGATGCGGTCATTCGGCAGGCTCGCACGTATACCGGCTGATATATCCCAACGGCGTGGTTGGCATGCAGTGCCAGTACCTGCTTAATGCGCCTGCCTGCCGCCCTGAGCGGATTATGGCGTCACCGGGCCCTCGTCCTTTGCATTGATCCTGAGCTTGCAATTCCGGTTGATGGCCAGTGCCAGCATCGCTACAAAGCCGGTGATCGCGACGAATCCGGAATATATATGGGGTGACATCGAGTACTGGTGGAAAATAGCAATATAAAGTGCGCTGCAAAACAACATTACAAAGACTATTTTCAAAAAGCAGGCAAACGGACACAGCCTCGCCCGCAGCAACAGCAGCTTGATACTATCCATCATTGGTCTCCATCCTTCATCTCTGGCACCGTGCAGTCCTGGGATTGGCAAGCCATGACTGCATATACGTTGCGCCTTTCTGTCCGTAGTTACTGCATCCCGTGAGAAGCCGGGCCAAACACCTGTTAGCAGGCGGCACTGTATTCACTTGCAAGCAGTGTGCCAGTACCTGCGCCGCGATGGAGAATACGTTTTAGTGTTTGATTCTCGCAGGTATAAAAATTTAAAGCGCCATCGGCGCAGGTAGATGCATTGCCAACAATTGCACACGCATGGTGCCGCTGGCCTGTTTTGCGTTTCGGCATGGTGCAGCCGCTAACAACCCCGGGTCCGCCACGTTGCGCCTTGACCCGGCCTGCGGCTGTTGCTGCTGTCAGCTAGCCAGGTAGGCAGGATCAAGCGCAGCGGATCCGGCATTGATCTATTGCAGCAGACAGCATTGGCATCGAACAGATTTACCTCGCCCTGCTCGGTAATGAACATTCGATCACCAGCTTGTCTGCTGCAAATTAAATTCTAATGTTTGGTATCCATGATCCCTGCTGCTGCGAGCCCTTCACTGGTGATGTCTCGAGCCAAGCCGAACGCTGCCCATGGAAGAACAGGGACAAGACGCGGACAGCGAAATAAAAAGACCTGCTTTCAGGCTGTCGCTAACGCTTCCCTAACATAGCCGGGCTATGATCACTCTCAGAACTTAATTTTACGAACAATCAGGCAGTTAGAGGTTCGATCCTATGCTGAACATACTTGAGGCAAAGCAACCGCTCTCCAGGCGTCCCGTACTGGTGCCGGTCGATTTCTCGGCATGCTCCAGATCCGCGCTCGTGCATGCCGCCCTTATGGTCGAGGGCACCCGCACCCCGTTGTTAGTACTTCATGTGGTACACGACCTGCCGGGAAACCCCGGTGTCTACCGCAAGCCTGATGAAATCCATCCATCCAGGCCCATGATCGATATCGCCGAAGAAATGCTTGGCGAGATGCTGAATGAACTGCGTGGCGAGC
Organism: Gammaproteobacteria bacterium; assembly: GCA_049667605.1. Taxonomy (GTDB): domain Bacteria; phylum Pseudomonadota; class Gammaproteobacteria; order UBA9214; family UBA9214; genus UBA9214. Next base: position 14,587 of record JBATIF010000330.1, on the reverse strand, counting down.
ACCCTGACCTGCAGGCACTGCAGAACGCCCGGACCCGACTGATTCAAGGAGTGCCCGGTAAACGGATCATCGAACTCGCCGCTCATGAGCAGGCAACAATGATCGTAATGGGCACCCAGGGCCGTAAAGGCCTTGCCCATCTGCTGCATGGCTCGGTCGCGGAGTATGTTTCGAAGCATGCCTGTGTACCGGTGACGACGGTCAGGGAAAGCGAGCCGGCAGAAGATCCGGATGGCCCGGAATACCTGGCTGGCCAGGCAATCCTGTAACCCGCTTTCAAATTACCCCCTCGTCTGCAGGCAGTGATCACCATCCCGCTGTTTGCGGGGTCGGCAAGCCAGTTTGCTTGAATAAATTCTCCAGGAGAAAGGTAATGAAACCCCGAAAAAAACTCAGTGTGCTGGCACGCTTCAGGCCCAGGATTACAGCTGATCTGAATTCCGATCTGGTGAACCTGGTCGGCACGGAGACCGTATTTATATACCACAAGTATGTGGATGATGAAGATACCCCCTATTCACACCAGTGGGTATTAACGACGGAAGATCCGCGATTTGGTGACTACTGGTTCCCGGAATGTGATCTTGAAATCCTGCAGGATAGGCATTCCGCCTGATCATCTGGTTCGAGTTCTTGGGAATAATAGGGGCCGGATAGGTTTATTTCAGCTATCAGTGCCTGATTAGGTAATTCATCAATTGCAAGGTTGTTGGCCGAATGAATTCGGCCCTACAGCGGTAATTTGCCCACTCGATTTGGGGGAGAGTCATTATAAGGTATCCGCTATCTTTCCCGGAACAGATACCGATTGTGATGTTTTGGTTAGAGTTCTGTTAACAGGTGGAGCAGGTGTGGCAATATGATTCAATGTCAAAGCAAAATATTCTTGTCATTGAAGACGAAGAGGACATTCGCGAACTGCTGGTCTACAACCTCTCCAAGGAAGGCTATTCAGTCATCGCCGTGGAGTCGGGCGAACTGGGTCTTGAGCATGCCGCGAGCGACCAACCCGATCTGATCCTGCTGGACCTGATGCTGCCGGGTATCGATGGATTTACCGTGTGCCGCAAGCTCAAGGGCGCTGAGGCAACCCGCAACATTCCGGTAATGATTGCATCTGCGAAGGGCGAAGAGGCCGATATCATTACCGGGCTGGAAATCGGTGCCGATGATTATATTGCCAAGCCGTTCAGCCCCAGGGTGCTGATCGCACGTATCCGCGCACTGCTGCGGCGCTCGAAGCAGACAGCCGTGGACGAGAATGCAAAGATCAGTATCCACAAACTTGTCATCAATCCGAAAAAATACAAGATCAAGCTGGCCGGCAAAAAGCTTGACCTGACCGCCAATGAATTCAAGGTCCTGCATTTTCTTGCCAGCCATGCCGGCTGGGTCTTCACCCGTTACCAGATCGTCAACGCGGTGCGCGGAGAGAATTATGTGGTTACCGAGCGTGCCATGGACGTGCAGATCGCCGGACTGCGCAAGAAACTCGGTAAACACGCGGACTATATCGAAACGGTCCGCGGTATCGGCTATCGTTTTCGGGAATGATTCTCAAGCGGCGTTCCAAAAAGCGCTCCATCTGGCTGTATTATGCAATCTCGGTGGGCATCGTGCTGGCAGCCCTGCTGCTCGTTACCTGGTATGTTGCCGACCGTTTTCGTGATTTTTTTATAGACCACCTGCAGACCGTGCTGGAGGCGCGCGCACAGAGTATTTCGCTCGAAATCAAGGAGGCGCTGCCGCCCGCCGGTATGCTGGCGCCGTACTGCCTGTTATACCGGGAGACCGACCCTGATATTCGCGTTACCGTGATTGATGCCGATGGCACGGTATTGTGTGAATCGGTAGCAGATGCCGCCACCATGGATAATCATGGCCGGCGTCCTGAAATCATGCAGGCAATGAATGGCCGGACCGGCTCGGTCATCCGCTTCAGCAATACGGTCTCGACATACCTGCTGTACGTGGCGGTCCCGTTGCAACGGGTGGATTTGCGGCCATGGGTGGTACGCACTGCACTGCCGCTGTCATCGATCGATGGCCTGTTGAATGAGGTATTCCGCAAACTGCTGGGCGTGTTGATAGCTTTGATTGCGGCTATGTTTGTTGTCAGCCTGTATGTATATCGCAAGATAAACTCGCCGCTGAAGGAAATACGCCAGGGTGCGGAACGGTTCGCACAGGGGCGCTTCGAAGCGCAATTGCCGGAATACCAAATGCGCGAGATATCCGAGTTGGCGGAGGCCATGAACAGCATGGCGACGCGGCTTGATCGGCTGGATAACCTGCGCAGGGACTTTGTTGCCAACGTTTCGCACGAACTGAAGACACCGGTGACCACGGTCAAGGGGTTCGTGGAAACGCTGCAGGAAGGTGCGAAGGAGAATCCGGATGATCTCGACAGGTTTCTTTCGATCATTGCCCGGCAAACGGACCGCCTTGCAGCGATTATCGATGATCTGCTGACGCTCTCGAGACTGGAAAGCGCACCGCGCAGCGAGATCCTCGAGCTGCGAGTGCGGCCACTGCGCCTGGTACTGGAAAGTTGCCGCGAGATCTGCCGCGTACGCGCCGATGCAAAGGAAATTGACATCTTTATCGAGTGCCCGCCGGTGATCACTGTCTATGCCGATCATTCGCTCCTGACGCAGGCGATCGTCAACCTGACTGACAATGCAATCAAGTACAGCCCGGAAAAATCATCCGTGCTGCTCTCCGGCTTTGATGAGGAGGACGGTGTGCGGATCACGGTAGCGGACAATGGCCCCGGCATCGGGGAGAAGTATCTGCCGCGCCTGTTCGAGCGCTTCTACCGGGTGGACAAGGCACGCAGCCGCAAGCTCGGCGGGACCGGCCTCGGGCTGGCGATCGTCAAGCACATCGCCATCGCACACGGTGGCCGGGTCGGTGTGGAAACCCGTCACGGGAGAGGCAGTACCTTTAGCATATTCCTGCCAAAGCCCGCCTGAGCGGCGCTATGTGCCTTGCCGCTGCTCGCGGAATCCTTTTGTTTGCCTAACAGTATCCTAATAGTACCCCCCCATCATGCACGCAGTTGACATGCAATCGTGCATGAAATCGGAGGCGTAATGTTAGTAAAACCCATGAAAAACATAGCTTTGTGTACATCACTTGCGCTCGTGCTTGCTGCGATGCAGCCGGGTGCGGCCAGTGCGCGGGACCAGATCCAGATCGTCGGCTCATCGACCGTATATCCCTTTTCCACCGTGGTTGCGGAACGTTTCGGCAACCGGGGGTATTTCAAGACCCCGGTGATCGAGAGCACCGGCACCGGCGGCGGCATGAAGCTGTTCTGCCAGGGCGTGGGTCCGAACTATCCGGATGTCTCTAATGCCTCGCGGGCAATGAAGAAATCGGAATGGGAAAACTGCCAGAGAAGTGGCGTCAGCGACATTATCGAGGTGGCCTTCGGCAATGACGGCATTGCATTTGCCAACAGCGTCAAGGGCCCGAAGCTGAACCTGACCCGCAAGCAGTTGTGGACAGCCCTTGCCGAACATGGCCCGAAGCCGAAGAAGTGGAACGAGATCGATCCGTCCCTGCCCAATGCAAAGATCACCGTGCTGGTCCCGCCGCCGACGTCGGGCACCCGTGATGCCTGGAATTCCCTGGTGATGAAGAAGGGGTGTCCCGATGCGGTAAAGAAAAAGGACAAGAAGTCCTGCGAGGTATTGCGCGAGGATGGCGCCGCGGTGGAGGCGGGTGAAAACGACACCCTGATTGTGCAGAAGCTGGAAGCCAACCCCAGGGCCTTTGGCATCTTCGGCTTCAGTTACCTGGAGAACAACCGGGACAAGATCCAGGCTGCCAGGGTAGAGGGAGTCGAGATCAGCCTGGATGCCATCCAGGATTACAGCTACCCGATTGCAAGGCCACTGTTCTTTTACGTGAAAAAGGCACACATCGCAGTGATACCCGGACTGAGGGAGTTCCTGCTGGAATTCACCAGCGAAGACGCCATCGGAGAAGAGGGTTACCTGATGGACGTTGGCCTGGTGCCGCTGGATGAAACCAGCATGTCCACGTTGCGTAGTAACGCGAAAAACCTGGTTACGATGAAGAAATAACGTCAGTCAAATACAGACTGTTCACCTGACCGGCCCCGTCAGCCCCGCTATGGAGTTGACGGGGTCTCTTATCTGAATGCCATGACATTTGTTCAACTAACAATCTTATTTACCATGCTGGTGGCCGCCTCGGGTGTGCTTGGCTGGCGCAGGATCCGGATTCCACACCTTGCCGATGGCATCCGCCCGCATTCCCGGGCCGTCTACCACGGTGCTTATACCGCACTGTGGAGTGCCCTGCCCATGCTGATTGTGGCGATTGCCTGGTTGTCTGTGGAGCCGTGGATCATTCGCCCCATCGTTCTGAGCCATCTGCCCAGCACAGATCTGGCCACCACAGATGTGTTGGCCAGCCAGGATGACGCCTATCACTTTCTTGAGATCAGGAACATTGCCTCCGGCGCCCTGCCAGGCGCAGGTGCAGGTGAGCAAATGCAGCAGGCCGTCAAGCATTACCAGTCACTCAAGCTGCAATCCGGCATTGCCATGAGCGTTCTGTTTCTGGTCGCCGGCGTGGTCGGTCTGAGTTTTGGATACCGGCGCATCAGTCGCACCTATCCGGCCAGGGAGAAAGTTGAGCGCATCATCAAGGCGGTGCTGTTTGCGAGTTCATCCCTCGCCATTCTGACCACCATCAGTATTGTGCTGGCGCTGGCCTTCGAAACCCTGCGCTTCTTCAAGGCTGTGCCGGTCACGGAGTTCCTGTTTGGAACAAACTGGAGTCCGCAGATTGCCATCCGCGCCGACCAGGTCGGCAGTTCCGGTGCTTTCGGTGCCATCCCGCTGTTCACCGGCACCCTGCTGATTGCCTTTATCGCCATGCTGGTGGCAGTCCCCGTCGGCTTGCTGTCGGCAATCTATCTTGCCGAGTATGCCCGCCAATCGGTGCGCCTCGTGATCAAGCCGATCCTGGAGATACTTGCCGGCATACCGACAGTGGTGTACGGCTTCTTCGCCGCCCTGACCGTCGCGCCCATGATCGTCAACCTCGGCGACAGCATTGGCCTGGATGCATCCTCCGAAAGTGCCCTGGCGGCCGGCGTGGTTATGGGGATCATGATTATCCCGTTTATTTCATCGCTTTCCGATGACGTCATTAACTCGGTGCCTTATTCACTACGTGACGGTTCGCTGGCCATGGGTGCCACCAGGTCGGAGACCATCAAGAAGGTCATTCTGCCGGCGGCGCTACCCGGCATCGCAGGCGCGCTGTTGCTGGCCGTATCCCGTGCGATTGGTGAAACCATGATCGTGGTGATGGCCGCGGGGCTGGCAGCCAACCTGACGGCCAATCCTCTGGAGAGTGTGACCACGGTAACGACCCAGATTGTGACGATCCTGGTGGGCGATCAGGAGTTTGACAGTCCCAAGACACTGGCGGCCTTCGCGCTCGGCCTGACGCTGTTTTTCGTGACGCTGTCCCTGAATTACCTGGCGCTGCATATCGTCAGGAAATACCGTGAGCAGTATGACTAGGAACAAACATGACAACAGTAACTAAAAGACTGCGGCAACGCGACCGGGCGGAGAAACGCTTCCGGGCCTATGGAATCATCGCCCTGCTGCTGGCCGGTACTGCGCTGGTGACGCTGCTGGTGACGATTGTCTCATCCGGTCATTCGGCATTCCTGCGTACCACCCTGACCCTGGAAATTCCGCTGGACGCGGACAGGCTGGGTCTGGAAAAGCCCTATACACGCGAACAGTTCATGACCGCCAGTTACCTGGCTACCCTCAAGCGTACCCTGTATGCACTCTATCCCGAGGTGACGGCACGACCGGATAAACGCAAGCTCACCAAGATTCTCAGCCCGGGCGCGGAGCTGGACCTGAGGGATTATGTGCGTGAGCATCCGCAAGATATAGGCACGACGATCTCACTCGAGGTGCCGGTATCCTCCGACTTCGATCAGCTCTACAAGGGTAATCTGCCGCGTGTCGGCAAGCATACCAAGGTGAGCTATCAGCAAATGGAGTGGTTTGACGGGCTGGTCGATCGCGGTCTCGTTCATTCCCGCTTCAATGCCGGCTTTTTTACAGGTGCCGATTCCCGCTATCCCGAGCTTGCCGGTATCGGCGGTGCGGTAGCCGGATCATTTTATGCACTGCTGGTGTGTTTCCTGCTGTCTTTCCCGCTCGGTATCGCGGCAGCAATTTACCTGGAGGAATTTGCCGGGGACACCCGATTGACAAGGTCAATCGAGGCGAATATCAATAACCTGGCCGCCGTGCCCTCGGTAATCTTCGGCCTGCTGGGCCTGGCGGTGCTGCTGCATTATTTCCACCTGCCGCGCGGAACGCCGCTGGTGGGCGGCATGGTGCTGGCCCTGATGACCATGCCGACCATCATCATTGCCTGTCGTGCGTCGCTGCGCGCGGTTTCACCCGGGATACGCAGCGGGGCCCTGGCAATGGGCGCCTCGCCGGTACAGGTGGTATTTCACCAGGTGCTGCCGGCTGCCATGCCCGGAACCCTGACCGGGACGATTATCGGACTGGCACAGGCGCTGGGCGAGACCGCGCCGCTGTTGATGATCGGCATGGTCGCCTTTATTGCCGATGTGCCCGCAACCCCGCTGGACTCGTCAGCATCGCTGCCGGTGCAAATCTACCTGTGGGCCGAGAGTGCCGAACGGGGATTTGTTGAAAAGACCGCGGCGGCCATCATGGTAATCATGACGTTCCTGATCCTGATGAATCTCATTGCGGTGATTATCCGATCGAAAACTCAAACGAAGGTAGAGTAATGGAGGTGTTGTTATGTACGCAATGAGTGATGCAGTAACAGCCAGCGGGCTGATGGATGTTGATGTGGACCAGGCTCAAGTGCTGGCGCGATCAGCGTCCAAGGTGTCCGCCGAAGCTGTCAATGTATTCTACCGCGAGAAGCAGGCCCTGTTCGATGTCTCGCTGGATGTATACAGCAAGCAGGTAACTGCGCTGATCGGCCCGTCAGGGTGTGGCAAGTCGACCTTTCTGCGTTGTATCAACCGCATGAACGATGTCGTCGAAGGGTGCAAGATAACCGGCCGGATTACTATCGATGGCGAGGATATCTACGGTTCCGGAGTGAATGTCGTAGCGCTGCGCAGCCGCGTCGGCATGGTGTTTCAGAAACCTAACCCGTTTCCGAAGACCATCTACGAGAATGTCGCCTACGGTCCCAGGATTCACGGCCTCGCGGAACATCGCACGGATATCGAGGAGATCGTGGTCAACAGCCTCACCAAGGCCGGCCTTTTCGATGAGGTCAAGGATCGCATGCACGATATGGCCACAGGCCTCTCCGGCGGGCAGCAGCAACGCCTGTGCATTGCCCGGGCTATCTCCATCAACCCGGAGGTGCTGCTGATGGACGAGCCGTGTTCGGCCCTGGATCCTATCGCAACCAGCCGCATTGAAGACCTGATGTGGGAGTTGAAGGAAAACTACTCGATTATCATCGTTACTCACTCGATGCAGCAGGCTGCACGTGTATCGCAACGGACCGGTTTTTTCCACCTCGGCTACCTGGTCGAGGTTGGTACGACGGAGCAGATATTCCAGAATCCTGATGACAAGCGCACGCGTGACTACATTACGGGCCGGTTCGGGTAGCCGACAGGGAGCAAGTTATGACACTGCACTTTCTCAGGGAGCTTGATCAGCTCTACTTACATCTGACCGAGATCGGTAACATGATCGAGGCACAGGTTGATCTGGCGTTCAAGGCAGTCATCACTCTGGATGAGGCAACAGCCAGGCGGGTGATCAAGGGCGATGATGAGATCGACGATGTAGAGATCCGGCTGGAGGAAGAGTGCCTGAAGCTGCTGGCCCTGTACCAGCCCGTTGCCGGCGACCTGCGCCTGATCATCGCTATACTGAAGATCAACAACGACCTGGAAAGGATTGGCGATCATGCCAAGAATCTCGCCGAGACCGCGATCAAGCTGTCGTCCCATTCGTCACCCATCGAGTTTCCCGAGAACCTGGCCAGGATCTTCAAGCAGGTTAAACTGATGCTGCGCAAGACCCTGCTGGCATTTATCGAGCAGGACCAGAAGCTGGCACAGACAGTGCTGGAAATGGACGACCAGGTGGACGAAATGTGCGCTGCTGAACTGCCCCGCCAGATACAGTTAATCAAGGATAATCCCGAGCTCGCAGGGGATCGATTGATGTTGCTGTCGGTGTGCCGCCAGCTGGAGCGCATCGGCGATCACGCCTCCAATATCGCAGAGGACGTTGTCTACCTGCTATCCGGTGACATTATCCGCCACTACAGTTCAGAAGATATCACGAAGCTCTCGAGTTGATGCCGGTTGTTTCTGTGTCCGCCCCGGCGGTGCAGGGGATGCTTCACCAGCAGGCAGGTCTCCTTTTCAAATAGACACTCCGTGGTACATATTGCATGGCCCGCCACGTTGCTCCTTGCTCCGGCCTGCGCTCAGGCAGGCCGGAGCAAGCGTGACAAATCCGGCAACCAGCCATTGTTTACACAGCCAGTGCATGCCAGCCAACAACACTTGCCGGTAGCTGGTATGCACGGGCGTGGTTCAAAAAAACCAACGCTGCCCTGCAAAGGTGCATATCCCTCTGTAGATGCAAACATAAGCCATTGATTTATTTCCACTGCATAATTGGCACCAATCCTGCTTCCTTCAATGTACTGATATTCATTGGGGAAACACCATGCCGACCAGAGCCAGCCACGGTTACCTGCCTGCAGGACGTTACGTCGTCAATCATGACATCATGCACTGCACCGCGGAGGGCGTTGCCGGTAACGATCTGTATTCGGGTCGTGCGCTCGGGCTCACCGAGCCGGGTGACTACATCCAGCTGCACCCGGAGCTCAAGCCCCTGTGGCACGGCATTACCAGTCATTACCAGCGGGTTGGCCTGAGCCACACAGAAAACGTAATCTGGGAGCTGGGCCTGGAACACCTGGCAGCCTATCAGGGTTACAGGCCATCGGTGTTCTATTTCGGGCCGAATGAGTGCAAGGCCTGGAACGACCCGCAATGGCTGGATGCCGTCGAATTTATCAACTCGAAAAACAATTTCATGTCACTCGCACAGCAGCTGGGTGTCGATGTGCCGCAGACACAATGCTTTGCCAGCGTTGATGAAATCAGCGAGATGGACATCATTTCATTCAATATGCCCTGTTACCTGAAAGCCGCTATATCGGTTTCCGGCGTCGGCATCTATCGCTGTGCCAACCGCGAAGAGCTGCGCGATGCGATGAAGAAATTTGCTGGCGATGTGCCCGTGCAGTTACAGGAAGAAATCAAAACCGAAGTATTTCTCAACCTGCAGTATCGTGTCGTCAATGGCCGGCTTGTACGCCTGGCGGCGAGCGAACAGATTCTCGAGGGATGTGCGCACCAGGGTAACCGTTATCCGTCCAGCCATGAGCCATGGGATGCCATCGAACCGATGGCACTCTGGCTCAAGGAGCGTGGCATCAAGGGTATCTTTGCCTTTGACGTGGCGGTGCTGGAAACGCCCGCCGGGTTCCGCTTCCCTGCGATCGAGTGCAACCCGCGATTCAATGGTGCATCCTATCCGACCGTCATTGCACAAAAGCTGGATATTCCGGAATGGCGTGCGATGACCTTCACGACCCGGTGCCGCAAGCTCTCCGAGCTGGATATCCGGGACCTCGAGTTCAGCATGAGGACCGGTGAAGGGGTTGTGATCGTAAACTGGGGGACGCTGCTGAAGGGCAAGCTGGTGCTGTTGCTGGCAGGCTCGCCCGAATACCAGGAAGCACTTGGCAACGAGTTGCGCAATCGCCTGTAGCAATCTTCTTTTCTCTGCAATCCCGGCTGCAGATGTGTGACAATGCACGGCACAGATTGACCACCTGCATAGCCGGCTAGCAGCGCCTGTTCCTGCAGGATCAGCCGTATTCAATTACCCCGGAACCTGTGTACCACTTGCGCAGTCCGGTGCGCCCGATCATTATGTGAGGAAAGTTCAAAATGTGGATGAGGACCACGTGTAATCTCGAGTTTCAATTTGACGATTCGACCCCGTTGATCCTCATGCTGCGCCCTCGCAGTGGTATACAGCAGTGGGTGGCACAAGAGGCCTATACGTTCTCGCCAACTGTTGCGGTCGAGGAGTACACGGACATCTTCGGTAACCTCTGCCAGCGAGTGGTTGCACCGGCCGGGAATTTTTCCGTCTACACCAGGGCCGATGTCATGACAGCCGACATGGTGGAGCAGGCACCGGGTGCCTTCTTTGTGGAGATTCAGAATCTTCCGGACGCGGTGTTGTCGTTTTTACTGCCGAGCCGCTACTGTGAATCGGACCGGTTCGGTGATCTTGCCAGAGAAATCGTCGACGGGGTGCAGTTCGGTTACGACCAGGTGTCTGTAATCAATGACTGGACGCGGAATTCGATACGCTACACGCCCGGTTCCAGCGCATTTCCGCTTTCCGCTGTCGAGGTGAACGGGCAGGGTGAAGGTGTGTGCCGCGATCTTGCCCATCTTTGTATCGCCCTGTGCCGCAGCATCAGTATCCCTGCACGCATGGTGGTCGGATACCTGTATGGGCTCGAGCCGATGGACCTGCATGCCTGGTTCGAGGCCTTTGTAGGCGACCGCTGGTACACCTTCGACCCCACGGATGATGCGCTGCGCGGCGGGCGGCTTGCCGTGGCCTACGGGCGCGATGCAGCCGATGTCGCGATCTATCATCAGTTTGGTCCGCCGGCCATCTTCAGCGATATGCATGTCCGGGTGGAACTGCTCGATGGTCCCCCGGGATGAAACCCTGCTGGCCGAATGAATTCGGCCCTGCAGGCCTGGTCGGGAAACACTGCAGGATTGATAGGGTAGGGCCGAATTCATTCGGCCAACAACGTTAATCCTGCTGCTATGTGAGAGAATATCTGGATGCGAAATAATAACCCGGGCAACCCATGAGCAACACCGGCAGCTATTCCCTGATGGTGCATGGCGGAGCGGGTGCGCTCGATAACGTCAAGGATGACAAAACCGCCTTTCGTTATCTCGAAAGTATTCGCCTGACCCTCGAGCATGGCCGCAATGTCATGGAGCTGGGTGGTTCCGCGCTGCAGGCGGTGGAAGCCTGCGCCTCACTTCTGGAAGACGACCCGGTTTTCAATGCCGGCTGCGGCTCGGTACTGAATGAAAACGGCAAGGTCGAGATGGACGCGGCGATCATGGATGGCCATGAACTGCGGGCCGGCGCTGTGGCCGCCGTTGACAATATTGCCAACCCTATCCAGCTCGCGCGCCTGGTGATGACCGAAAGCGAACACGTCATGCTCATTGCCGAGGGTGCGATGCGCTTCGCAGATCATTGCGGCATGGAACGCGTGCCCGAAAGCTATTTCTACACGCCCGACCGTGTCGAGCAACTGCGCCAGGCGCGCCTGAAAGGCAAGATCATGCTCGACCATGATGACACCGAGGAAGACACGGAAGACCAGAAATACGGCACCATAGGTGCCATCGCCCGTGACCGGGCGGGTAACCTGGCCGCCGCAACCTCAACCGGCGGCATCGTCAACAAGCGCATGGGCCGCGTCGGTGATTCGCCGATTATCGGCGCCGGTGTTTATGCCGACAACGAAACCTGCGCCGTTTCCGCGACCGGTTTCGGCGAAGACTTCATGCGCACCGTCATTGCAAAAACCATCTCGGATTTCATGTACATGCAAGGCATGGATGCAGAGCAGGCAACAGCAGCCGGCATCGAGTACCTGGTGCGCAAGGTAAAGGGGCGCGGCGGCGTCATTGTCATCGATACAGACGGCAATTGTTCCAGCGGATTTTCAACGAAGAAAATGATTCACGGCTGGATTGAGCAAGGCGGCGAGACCCGCTGCCGTTTCTAATAGAGTTTCAAACTGATAACAATCGATACGAAGCCAACAGCGGGCAACTGTTTTCCTAATGTATAGCCACGGAAGCACACGGAAAAACACGGAAAAATTACCCCTTCAAGTACTTGCCCATGGGTATGCATGCGTGGTTTTCCGTGTGCTTCCGTGGCAATAATTTTCATATTTATAAGCCCTGCTGTAGGGTCGAATTCATTCGACCGCGGTGTTTCATTCCGGCAGACGTGCTGCGGTGACCTCTGTGAACAAAGGTTAACGACGGCAGGTATCCATGGTGATGCAATAGACTTGATGGTGCAGGGAATGACGCCCCCTGCGCAATGCGTTGCAGGTCGTCTGCTCAGCCGCCTGCAGTCCCCGGGCCCGCGGGTCCATCGGCTTCCGGCAGGCGCTCCATGTCGACCGATACCTGCGGCCGATGCCCGGGGTCGCCGCCGAAGATCACGCCCTTCAGCGGCGTGACATCGGCATAGTCGCGGCCCCACGCGGTGGTCACGTGCTGGTCCAGCGGCACCTTGTTGTTGGTGGGATCGAAATCATGCCAGCCGACATCGGGCAGGTAGACCGAGAACCAGGCGTGCGATTCGTCGGCACCCGGCTGCTTTGCCTGGCCGGGGGGCGGCAGGGTCTCGAGGTAACCGCTGACGTAGCGTGCCGCCAGTCCCAGACTGCGCAGGCAGGCGATCGCCAGGTGAGCAAAGTCCTGGCAGACCCCGCGGCGGCTGGAAAACACCTCGGCCAGCGGCGTGGAGACGGTGGAAAACCCAGGGTCGTAGATGAATTCATGGTGGACGCGCTGCATCAGCTCGCTCACCGCCTCCAGCAGCGGCCGGCCGGGCGGGAATGAGGTGGCGGCATACTCGGCCAGTGCCGGCGCCGCCATGGCAAGCGGCGAGTCGATCACGAATTGCAGGTTGTCCCGGGCAGCGTCCGTAAGCGGTTGTGCGAGTAGCGCGCGCACCGCGTCCCAGGGCATGTCCTTGTCAAGCGCCAGCTGGCCGTTGCCGGGATCGAGGTGGACCTCGCTGGTTGCAGTGACCGTCAGCCGCTGATGCGGCTGCTGGATGGAGAAATAGCTGACGTGGTTGCCGAAGAAATCCTCATGCTCGGCATGATCCATCGGCAGGGGATCGACTCGCATTCGATATCCCAGGCACTGCTGGGTTGCAAGGTTGCGCGGCCGCAGGTGGGCCAGGTTGTGGCACTGGCTGACCGTGATCCCGTAGACGTACTCGGTTTTGTGGACGATGCGGTATTTCATGAGCGTTACGGTTCTTCCTCGACCAGCTGATAGGGCCGCTCGGCATGCGTGAAGTAGGTTGCCGAAAGGGCAGTCGCGGTTTCGTTCAGCTTTCGTCCAAGGTCGGCAAGCAGGCTCTCGAGTCGCGGCCGTCTGTCGCCGACGACTTCCGCCAGCGCCTCGGCGTCCGCCAGGTTGAGCAGCGTGGCGGCCTCGAGCAGCAGGCGCATTTCCTGCTTGTAGGGGCGCCCGCCCTGTCCCGGCAGGACCGCGAGATGTTGCCGGGCCGCATCCAGCTGGTAGGTGAGGGAGCGGCTGTTGGTTTCGTCGAGCAGCAGCAGGTCGAGCACCGCCTCGGGCTGTGGCTGGCTGCGGTAGCGTCGCCGGTAGAGCGTGCGGCTCTCGGCAACGGTAAGTACTGATTCCAGCAACAGCGCCTCGACTGCCGCGCTCTCGCGGGCACTCAGCATTGAGCGCAGCAGCACGATCAGCAGCATGGCCCGCTCGATCTGCCTGCCCAGGTTGAGGAAGTGCCAGCCGAGGTCGCGGCTCATGCTTTCGCTGCTGGCACCGGCGATCGCCATCAGCGCGGTGATAATGCGGTCCTGGGCATCCTGCAGCAATTGCAGGTCGGTATGATCGTCCCGCACCAGGCCGGCCAGCTCATCACCGATGTCGTTGAACACCCGACGGGTATCGGTTGAAACCAGGTTGCGTACCGCGTAGGCCGCGGTGAGGAGGGACCCGAGGTTGGCGGCCAGGGTCCCGCTACGCCGCTGGTTGCCGATCAGGTCGCTGATCTCCGTCAGCGGCTCGGCCAGTCGTGCCTCCGCGCCGTTACCCGTGAAGCCCGGGTAGGTCATGCTCAGGTGGGTCAGTCCCCGCAGCAGCCTCGTGAGTGCCGCCTGGTTGACCGGGTCCTCGAGCTGCAGGGTTTCAATGTAGTGGCTGTGAATCTTGCGCATCAGCCTGATCATGTTTTCGGCGCGCTCGGCATAGCGGGCCAGCCAGAACAGGTTCTCGGCGGCGACGCCCGGCAGGGTCTCCTGCATCTGCTGGTAGGCGGCCTGGCCGACCGGCAGCAGCGTATCGATCTGCTCGGGCTCCGAGGCCAGTACCCAGGTGTCCTTGCTGATGGCGCCCGCCTGGCTGGAAATGACCCGGCTTTGTGCGGTCTCGCCAACGCGCGTCAGTCCGCCGGGCATGACCACGAAACTGTCCTGCGCGGCCGCAAGGAAGGTGCGCAGCACGTTGTTGCGCGGCACCAGCTGACCGTCTTGCAGCGCCGGGACCGTGGACGGATTGAGCCGCTGCTGGCCGATAAACTGCTGCGGCTGTGCACGGATGCGCTCGCGCCATGCCGCCAGCGCCGCCTCGTCGAGC
>JBATIF010000329.1:0-2153 GCA_049667605.1 Gammaproteobacteria bacterium | reverse complement strand
AAGGCCGCCGGTGGCGGCGGTGGCCGGGGCATGCGCGTCGTGCACGCGGAAGCAGCCTTGCTAGGTGCTATCTCGCTGACCAAAACCGAGGCGCGCAATGCCTTCAATAACGACGTCGTCTACATGGAGAAATTCCTTGGCGCCCCGCGGCATATCGAATTCCAGGTGCTCGGCGATGGCGAGGGTAACGCCGTCCATCTGGGTGAGCGCGACTGTTCCATGCAAAGACGTCACCAGAAGGTTGTCGAGGAGGCGCCGGCGCCCGGTATCAGCAAGGCATTACGCAATCAAATAGGTCAGCGCTGTGCGGACGCCTGCAAGAAGCTGCGTTACCGCGGTGCGGGTACCTTTGAATTCCTCTACGAAAATGGCGAGTTTTACTTCATTGAAATGAACACGCGTGTCCAGGTCGAGCACCCGGTCACGGAGATGATTACTGGTGTTGATATCGTCAAGGAGCAATTGTTTATTGCTGCCGGTAACGGGATTTCCTTTACACAGGAAGAGGTCAAATTTCGCGGCCATGCGATCGAATGCCGCATCAATGCCGAGGACCCGGTAACCTTTATGCCTTCACCGGGACCCATCAAGTCCTATCATGCGCCCGGCGGTCCGGGTATCCGTATGGATACCCATATCTATAACGGTTACATAGTGCCGCCGTATTATGATTCCATGGTCGGCAAGCTGATTGCCTATGGTGAGACGCGCGAGTCTGCGCTGGCGAGAATGCGTGTGGCGCTGGATGAAATGGTGATCGAGGGTATCAAGACCAATGCGCCCCTGCAGCGCAATATCATCACCGATCCTGTTTTCATGAAGGGCGGGGCGGATATACATTACCTGGAGAAGAAGCTGGGGATGTAGGGGGGGTTGGCTGGCGGTTATATAGACGTTTAATACGTTTAATGGCGACGGAACTCACGGAAGGACACGGAGAAATAAATCTAGAACCTTTTAGCCACGGAAGCACACGGAAATACACGGAAGAAAAATCTTTAATGGCCACATAATCCACGAAAGAATAAATGCCCTGATAGAAATTTTTCCGTGTTATTCCGTGGCTATTAAATTGCGAGAGAAATTACAGAGGTAGGGTGCATTTGATGCACCATTGAACAGGTTGTTGATTTGAACCACGGCATCGCGGATGCGATGCGCCCCTACGTTTGATCAGGTGCTCCTCCTACAGAAAATATAAAGTGGATGGGTGCCACTAAGAGGGGTATCGCGGATATGATGATCCGTTCCTGCGGGGGTGTTGTGGTGCGCAGAGTGCACCTTATAGACTATTAGAGCCCTATATTCTCAACTATTAACGCTTTACGTTAGTATCGCATAACGTTACTATATACGATATGATTAAAACCTTTCGAAACAAGGATACCGAGAGGATATTCAACAGGCAGCGCGTAAAGCGGTTTTCATTGTCGATTCAGAAGCTCGCCCAACGCAAACTGGACCTGATTGATGGTGCTGATCTAATCGATGATCTCCGAAAGCCGCCGGGGAATCGCCTGGAAAAGCTTTCTGGGGGTCGTAAAGGTCAGTACAGCATTCGAGTAAATGACCAGTGGCGAATATGTTTTCAATGGAAATCAGGCCAGGCGACTGATGTAGAGATAGTTGACTACCATTAGGTGATTAATATGAGCGGTAAAAGATTACCCCCAATTCATCCCGGCGAAATTCTGCTGGAAGAGTTTCTCAATCCTATGGGAATAAGCCAGTACCGCATTGCCAAGGCAACGAGTGTGCCGGCTCGCCGTATCAATGAAATCGTTCATGGCAAGCGTTCAATTACTGCGGATACAGCCCTGCGTCTTTCAAAGTTTTTTGGCATGTCAGATCGTTTCTGGATGAATCTGCAGGCGCGATATGATCTTGAGATAGAGAAAGACCGGCTGGGTTCCAGGCTTGATACCGAGGTCGAATTGTATGAAGAGGCGGGTTGAGGTGAATCATTCGCCAGCTGTAGCTGGCTCCTACAGGTAGTGTTTTTTTTTTGCATAGGAGCACTTCGCAGGCGCGGATAACCCTGCATGAACCCCGTTCGCGCCTGCAAGGCGCTCCTACGCGGAATATAAACGGGGTGGGGCCATGAACAAGGGCATCGCGGATGAGATCCGCTACGGACATATGCTACCCAAGGG
>JBATIF010000328.1:0-6539 GCA_049667605.1 Gammaproteobacteria bacterium | reverse complement strand
GCGATTCGCAAACACGATTATGGTTCATGCAGGGTCATCGCGGATTAGATCCGCTCCTGCAGTATGACCGTTCCCTGTAGGAGCGCTTCTCAAGCGCGATCAGGGTTCATGCAGGGGCATAATCGCGGATTAGATCCGCTCCTACAAAGTCGATTATTAACTGCAGGTGCCAGCATCAGCTGGCGAAGTGTTCGCTAGCTATCGCTCGCTTCTGTAATGATTTATTTATTTCAACGTAATTTTACGGGACAGCTCTGCCATGAGTAGCATCCTGATAATCGCCCCGGCCTGGGTTGGTGACATGGTGATGGCACAGAGCCTGTTCAAGGTGCTCAAGGCGCAGCAGTCCGACCGCGCCATCGACGTGCTGGCACCTGGCTGGACCCTGCCGTTGCTGGAACGCATGCCGGAGGTGCGTACTGCCATTGACATGCCCCTGGGTCATGGCGAGTTGAGGCTGGGGCTGCGCCGCCGTCTCGGTGTCGGGTTGCGCGGCAAGAGTTATGCACAGGCCATCATCCTGCCGAACTCGCTGAAGTCCGCACTGGTGCCGTTCTGGGCCAGGATTCCGGTGCGCACAGGGTATGTCGGTGAGTCGCGGCAATGGTTGCTGAACGACTGCAGGAAACTCGACCGGCAGCGCCTGCCGATGATGGTGCAACGTTTTGTTGCGCTCGGTCTGCCGGATGAGGCTGCACTGCCGGAGCCTGCGCCTTTGCCGGCACTGGTGAGCAGTGAAGCAGACTCCCGCAGGGCCTTGCATGCGCTTGGTATTCGCCATGACGGCACACCGGTACTTGCACTCTGCCCCGGGGCGGAATTCGGGCCGGCAAAGCAATGGCCGGAAGAATACTATGCACAGATCGCGCGAATCTGGCTGGATAAAGGCTGGAGGATCTGGTTGTTTGGCTCGGCCGGTGACCTGCGGGTGTGCGAAAACGTCAACAGCCTCAGCGGCAATGACTGCGAGAACTTCGCCGGCCGTACCCGCCTGGGAGAGGCCGTTGACCTGCTGGCGCTTGCTACGTTTGTGCTCACAAACGATTCCGGGCTGATGCATGTCGCGGCTGCATTGCAGCGCCCGATGGTGGCCATCTACGGTTCTTCAGACCCGTCCTTCACGCCGCCGCTGGCGGAGACCGCACAGATCGAGCGCCTCGACCTTGATTGCAGTCCCTGCTTCAAGCGCGAATGCCCGCTCGGGCATTTGAACTGTTTAAAGCGGCTTTCACCGGAGCGGATCAATGCGGCCATGCAAGAGGTCATGTCTCGCTGAGAGCTGCCGGCAATGACAAGTCGTGTACTGATTATCAAAACCTCTTCCCTGGGTGATGTACTGCACACCTTGCCGGCTGTGACGGATGCCGCGCAGCAGCTGCCGGGTATCCGCTTTGACTGGGTCGTGGAAGAATCCTTCGCCGAGGTGCCGGCGTGGCACGCGGCCGTCGAGGAGGTAATCCCGGTGGCCCTGCGGCGCTGGAAGCACCGGCCATTTCACGCCCTCTACAAGGGCGAGCCACAGGCGGCCGTGAAGCACCTGCGCAGGCAACGCTATGATCTGATCATCGATGCACAGGGCCTGGTTAAAAGTGCCGTGATATCGCGCTTTGCCCATGGTTCGCGTGCCGGTCTCGATGCTAACAGCGCCCGTGAATCCCTGGCGGCGCACGCCTATAACCGCACTATTGCCATCGCGCGGGACCAGCATGCCGTGGCGCGTGTACGCCGCTTGTTTGCCGCGGCACTCGGTTACGAGCAGCCCGGCAGCGGACCGGACTACGGTATCAAGGAGAAATTCCAGGCAGGCAAGCGTCTGCCCTACCTGGTATTCCTGCACGGCACGACCTGGCCAAGCAAGCACTGGCCGGATGCCTACTGGCGCCGGCTGGCGCAGATGGCGGTCGCTGCGGATTTGCAGGTAAAACTGCCGTGGGGCAATGCCGCTGAACAGCAGCGTGCCAGCGAGATTGCCGCCGTCGATGCGACGATCGAGGTGTTGCCGCTTATGGGCCTGGACGAACTTGCCGTGCTCATTGCCAGGGCAAGCGGCGTCGTCGGTGTCGATACCGGCCTGGTGCACCTGGCAGCGGCGCTGGCGACACCCTGTATTACCCTGTATGGATCGACCGATCCCGGCCTGACCGGGACGATCGGTGAGTCACAGCTGCAGCTGCAGGCACATTTCCCGTGTGCACCCTGTCTCGGCAAGCAATGCAGCTTTACAGGCGATGCCCCTGTACATCCCGCCTGCTACGAAACGATTGGTCCAGACAAGGTCTGGACACAATTACAGCCGCTGCTTTCCGGCTGATCGATGCCGCAACGTACGCTGCTTTTCATTTCCAAGGGGGAGCAGGCCGCCTCGACGCGCTACCGCGCGCTCAACTATTTTCCGTTGCTGCGCAGCCATGGCTGGGAACCCCGGCATCTCACCGATGACAAGTCAGCGGCCAGCCGGCACAGCATATTGCAGGCAGCCGCAGCTGCGGATGCGGTTGTCCTGCTGCGGCGCACACCCGGATGGCTGTATGGCCGGCGTCTGCGCAAGGCCAGCAAGCTTCTGATATTCGATTTTGACGACGCCATCTTCATCCCGCGCAGCGGCCGGTTCTCGCAGCGCCCGGCACGTTTCAGGCGGATCGTCAAACACTGCGATCATGTGTGGGCGGGAAACCGCTACCTGGCGGACGAGGCGTTGCGCTTTAACAGCCAGGTGACGCTGCTGCCGACCTCCATCGAGATCGAGCGCTATCGGCCGATGCCTGAAAAGCCGGGCGCAGACACGCTACTGGTCTGGATCGGCAGCCGCTCGACGGCGAAATACCTGGCCGATGTCCTGCCGGTGCTTGAGAGTGCCTGCGCCGCTATACAAAACCTGCGCCTGAAAATAATCGCCGACTTCGAACTGCATTCCGACGTGCTGCCGATTGACAATGTCCCCTGGTCACTGGCATCCGAAGCGTGCGAGTTGGCCGGCTCCACGATCGGTATTGCCCCGATGACAGACGATCCCTGGACCCGCGGCAAGTGCGGCCTCAAGGTGCTGCAGTACATGGCGTCGGGCCTGCCGGTGATTACCTCGCCCTATGGCGTCAACCGCGACCTGGTTGTCGAGGGCGAAACCGGCTTTCATGCCATATCAACACGGCAATGGCTGGATGCGATCCGCACACTTGCCAATGAGCCCGCGCGGGCAGCGCGCATGGGTGCCGCCGGAAGGCAGCTGTGTGAATCACACTTTAGCGTGCAGGAAACCTTCAAAATATTATTGCAGACGCTGCAGCCCGGAAATGTTGCCGGCTGATGCGGATAAGCCCCGCATGCTTATGTTTGCCTAACGGCCAGAATAGCCGGGGCAGGCAGGGTGTCATACAAATAATGTATGACTACTTCATCTTATGATGAAAATAATCGCGACCCCCTTGCATGTGAACGCGAAACACCTTTATCCGGTTGGCAGCAGCATTCGCGGCAAATGCCCGGCCTAATCTGTAAACTATATCCGGCTTGTACAGAGAGGGGATAAATCGGTATTTTTCTGCAGTCATTATTTCCATGTATTTACGTGTGCTTCCGTCGCCATAATTTTGTGATTTTGAAACCATGAAAACATCGACCCAATATACGGCGCTAAAAAAGCGCCTGCAGAATTCCCGCCACACGTGGGCAGTAACCGGTGTTGCCGGTTTCATCGGATCAAATTTACTCGAGGAATTGCTCAGACTTGACCAAACCGTGGTCGGACTGGATAACTTCTCGACAGGCAGCCAGCATAACCTGGAGCAGGTAAAGGAGTCTGTATCTGCAGAACAATGGGGCAGGTTCCGGATGATCGAAGGCGATATCCGTGACTTGAAAGATTGCCGGGACGCGTGTGCAAATGTTGATTATGTGCTGCATCAGGCGGCGCTTGGATCCGTGCCGCGTTCACTGGAGGATCCACTGCTGACCAACGAAAACAATATCACGGGGTTTATCAACATGCTGGTGAGTGCCAGGGATGCACAGGTCGGGCGTTTTGTCTATGCAGCATCCAGCTCTACCTACGGTGACCATCCCGGGTTGCCGAAGATTGAAGATATCATTGGCAAGCCGCTGTCACCCTATGCGGTCACCAAGTACGTGAACGAGTTGTATGCTGGAGTGTTTGCACGCTGCTACGGTTTCAAAACGATCGGCCTGCGCTATTTCAATGTATTCGGACCACGCCAGGACCCGCAAGGCGCCTATGCCGCGGTAATCCCGAAATGGGTAGCAAGCCTGCTGGATGACCAGCCTGTCTACATCAACGGTGATGGCGAAACCAGTCGTGACTTCTGTTACATCGACAATGCGGTGCAGGCGAACCTGCTGGCGGCAACCACGCAAAACGAGGCTGCCCTGAACCAGGTATACAATGTGGCTGTAGGTGAACAGACGACGCTGAACAAGCTATTCGAAATGATCAAAGGTCTTTTAGCCAGGGGCAGGCCGGGTATATCCGGGGTGTCGGCCGTCTACCGCGATTTCCGTGCCGGTGATGTGCGCCACTCGCTTGCCGATATTTCCAGGGCAGGAAGGCTGTTGGGTTATGTGCCCACGCACCGGATCAATGAGGGCATGCAAGAGGCTATGGCGTGGTATATACAAAACACCGGGAAAAAATAACGGTCGCGCGCACAAGCGTGTGCTGTTGGCCTCGCAGTTCCATGTCCTGCCCCGGGGCTTTGAGCGGCACTGTGTATGAGAGCCATTGACACCCCTGAACATGATTAGCCCAGCATCATCAGCCGCCGTGACTATGCCCCGCCTGCGCCTGGCCTTTGTTGTCTCCATGTTGAATCAGTTCGGAGGCATGCAACGCAGCCTGTTACGTATCGCCCGTGAATGCCAGCGGCGCGGTCATGACGTAACCTTGTATAGCGGTGAATTGCGTGGCAAGGCTCCCGAGGGATTGAAGCTGGAGTTGCTGCAGAGCCGCGCCTGGAGCAATGTCAGCGCCAATGACCGCCTGGCCAGCGCCTTTCAGCGCGCCATCCGGGGCAAGAGCTACGATTGCATCGTCGGTTTCACCAAGCTGCCCGGCCTCGATGTGTACTACGCGGGTGACCCGTGTTTCGCCGCGCGGATCGCTCACAGCAAGTCGTGGTGGAACAGGCTGTTGCCACGTTATCGCGGCCTGCGGCGCCAGGAGGGCCATGTCTTCGCCCGCGGCCGCGACACCGAAATCCTGTTGTTTGCGCATCAGGAGAAGACCAGATACCAGCACTACTACGCCACCGAGGAGGCGCGATTGCATCTGCTGCCGCCGGGCATCAACCGTGAACGCTTGCTGTGTTACGCCGCTGATCATCAGGTCCGCAGGCTGGTGCGTGAAGAATTGCACATAGCAAATACCGGGAAAATGCTACTGATGGTCGGCGGCTTCTTTCATACCAAGGGAGTGGACCGTGCCATCCGTGCCGTAGCGGCCCTGCCGCAAGCCCTGCGACAGCGCACCGTGCTGGTGGTGGTGGGTGGTGACGACAGCGCAGCCTTTGTACAGCTGGCCGACAGGCTGGGCGTGGCGGAACAGCTGGTGTTCACCGGGGGACGTGAGGATGTCGGGCGTTTCTATTATGCCGCCGATCTGCTGATACATCCGTCGTACACCGAGAATACCGGTAGCGCCATCCTCGAAGCCATGGTCTGCGGCCTGCCGGTACTGACCACGGACAATTGCGGCTTTGCCGGCCACGTCGAGGCCGCGCAGGCCGGCAGGGTATGCCCGGAACCTTTCCGGCAGGACTGCCTGAACGATACCTTGCAGTCATTGCTGCAGAGTGACGATGATGAGCAATTGCGCGCGAATGCCCGCAGTTACACTGAACAGACCGATCTGTACAGCCTCATCGACAAGGCCGTCGATGTGATCGAGGCGCGGGCAGTGCGCGACCGGGGCCGGCGACTGACATGATTTACGTGCGCAAGGATTTGCAACCGTTGTTTGCCGCGGAACATGATGTGGAGGACTTTCTCGCCATACAGGGCGAGTTGTTCAAGTCCATGCCCGGACGCCACACCCTGCGCTTTGAACGCGGCGGCCGCGGTTTTTTTATCAAGGCCCATTTCGGCGTGGGCTGGCGCGAGATCATCAAGAACCTGGTTAACGGACGCCTGCCGGTACTCGGTGCCGGAAACGAGTGGCGCGCTATCCATTGCCTGGAACAATTGCAGCTCGCCACCATGAGGATTGCCGCTTATGGTGAGCAGGGCAGAAATCCGGCGCGCCAGCGTTCCTTCCTGGTTACCGAGGCGCTGGATGACACCGAGAGTCTCGATACCTGGTTGCCCCGCCTGATGCATTACCCGGACAGGACGCTGTACCCGGAACTGAAGCGCGCGGTCATACATAAAGTGGCCGGCATCGCCAGGACACTGCATACAAACGGGCTGAATCACCGCGATTTCTACCTGTGCCACTTGCGTATCGACCTGGCTGGCGGCACATCCTTGCCGGCACCGGAGCGCCTGTGCATTTATCTCATGGACCTGCACCGGGTGCAGCGCCGCCGGCACAC
>JBATIF010000327.1:0-10340 GCA_049667605.1 Gammaproteobacteria bacterium | reverse complement strand
TTCCGTGTCCTTCCGTGTCCTTCCGTGTGTTTCCGTGGCAGGGTTCTTAAGTAAGTGCCATTCGGCACAGATCCGAATATTTATGCCGATGAAAAGCTGCGCCCGCAAAAACGCCGACACCGTCGTGGTGCTCGATTTCGAGACCACCGGCCTGTCCCCGGACCAGGGTGACCGGGCCATTGAAATCGGTGCGGTGCGTATCGAGAACGGCAAGATTACCGGCCACTTCCAGCAGCTGATGAATCCGCAGCGGCGGGTAAGTTCCTTTATCGAGAGCTATACCGGGATCACCAATGCCATGTTGCGTGATGCCCCGCCGTGCGATGCAGTGATGGCTGAATTCAGCGAGTTCATCGGGGATTTCGATATGGTGGCCCATAACGCCTCGTTTGACCGGCGTTTCCTCGACGCCGAGCTGCAACGCATCCGCTGTGGCTACACGGGTGAGTTTGCCTGCTCCATGCTGGTGTCGCGGCGTATTTATCCGGATGCGCCCAACCACAGGTTGGGGACGCTGGTCGAATATAAAGGCCTGCCAACCAGCGGCACTTTTCACCGTGCCCTGGCCGATGCGGAAATGACGGCGCATTTGTGGCTGCGGATGCTGGATGATATTTCAGAGCGGCATTGTCTTGCGCAGATTCCACTGTCGTTGCTGCAGGAACTGTCACGGCTGCCGAAGGCAGCGACAGCCGGGTATTTGCAGCGCCGGGAGAACCGGGGTTCCTAGGCGGCATTTTCTGCAGCGGGCAGCGCTGGTCAAATGCACCCCCGGGGTGCTGCGTATTTCAGGGTGCGCGATGAGCCCTTTGCATACGGGACTGATTTGTCGATGGCCGGGTTGACTGAGCGGTTGCAGGCGGTGTTCGCTTACCACACGGCGAGCAAGCACCGCTTCGAGGCCTTTTCCAGCGGGCCGGACGGGCTCGACTGGGCGAACCAGCCAAACCCGTATCGCCGCTATGCAGGGGCGCGGCTGATCGCGCTGGAAACCGTTGCACCAACCGATGAACCAGGCTACGACGCGATCTTTACGCCGGGGTGCCTGCCGGTTGCAGCGCCGCTGAACCGGCAGATGATTTCACAGTTGTTCTACGACAGCCTGTCGCTGTCCGCCTGGAAGCGTGCCGGTGCGGCCCGCTGGGCCTTGCGTGTCAACGCCTCCAGCGGCAACCTTCATCCGACCGAGGCCTACCTGGTGTGTGGCCCCGTCGATGGGCTGTGCACACAGCCGCTGATTGGCCACTACAGCGCACAGGAACATGGCCTGGAAGTACGCGCGGAGTTCGATAACAAGCGCTGGAATGACCTGTGCAGCGGCTTTCCCGCGGGCACGTTTTTCATCGGGCTGACCTCCATCTACTGGCGCGAGGCCTGGAAGTACGGCCTGCGGGCCTACCGCTACTGCATGCACGATGCGGGGCATGCGCTGGGTGCACTCAGCATAGCGGCCGCCGGTCTGGGCTGGCAGGCACGCCTGCTCGGCGAGCCCGGCACGGATGAGCTTGCCTGCCTGCTGGGAACATCGCAGGCACACGCGCGCGAGCCGGAAGAGCCGGACATGCTGATTGCCTGCATGCCCGGGCACCGGGCGGAGACCTTGCCTGGGTTGCCTGCGGCGCTATTGCAATCTTTTGCATCGCTGGCGTGGCTGGGAGAGCCGAACCTGTTAAGTCCGGCGCATCTCGACTGGGGCATCGATTCGTTCGCAGCCGGGTTGCGCAAGCCGCAAACGGCCTGTGTATATGAGCCGTTTGCAAACCCGCCACAGTCCTTCTCGCCTGCACCGCGTGCAGTTGCGTTGCGCCGCATAATTCGTCAGCGGCGCAGTGCCGTGGCGATGGACAGGGAGACACGCCTCTCGCGCAATGATTTTTATCGCATGCTGGACCGGACGCTGGCCGCCGCCGATGGGGTGCCGTTTAACACACTGCCATGGAAGTCAGAGCTGCACATCGTGTTGATGGTGCATCGGGTGGACGATATTCCAGCGGGGCTGTACCTGCTGGTGCGCGACCCGGCACAGACGGAAGTGTTGCAGCATGCACTGACCGAGGCCGATCCGTGGTACAGGCCGCCGGGCTGTCCGCAACAGTTGCCGCTGTATTGCCTGATGGAGCGTGATACCCGCGCCGCGGCCCGGGCAATTTCCTGTCGACAGGACATCGCCAGTGACGGCTGTTTCAGCGTGGCGATGCTTGCCGCGTTCAGCGAACCGCTGCAGCACTACGGCCCGTGGTTTTATCCACGCCTCTACTGGGAGGCTGGCATGATCGGCCAGCTGCTCTATCTCGAGGCCGAGGCTGCCGGTATCCGCAGTACGGGGATCGGCTGTTTCTTCGATGACCCGATGCACGAGCTGCTTGGGCTGACTGGCCGGGATTTTCAGGATATCTATCACTTCACCGTGGGCGGGGCGGTGGAAGACACGCGGCTGACTACCGAACCGGTCTGATTTACAGGTACAATAATACCTACTTAAAAACAGGATAACTTTAATGTCTGAACAAGCGATGCTCGACAAGGCGCTGGCACTCATCGATGCCGCCAACAGTGAAGACCCGAACCGGGTGACCGTGGATGGCAAGGACTGGCCGAAAGAGTTGCTGTATTCCCACTACATGTCCGACATGTTGATGCGCTTCAAGCCGGATGCCGATGCCGCCCAGCAGCTGGCGATTCGTGCACAGCATGTACAGCGCTGGAAATCCCCGCGTGATGCCTACCCGATGGATCGCATCGGCTACCTGCAATGGCGCAAGGACCTCTACAAGATCCAGGCGCAAACCGCGGTCGACCTGCTGGCGCAGGCGGGCTTTGGTGAAGATGTCAGCGGCCGGGTCTACCAGGCGGTGGCAAAACTGCAGATCAGGGAAAACCCCGACACGCAGCTGCTCGAAGACATTGCCGACCTGGTATTCATGGAGCACTACATACTGGAATTCGTCGACAAGCATCCCGAGTACGATGAAGACAAGTGGCTGGATATCATACGCAAGACCTGGAAGAAGATGTCCGACGATGCGCAGCAGTTCGCACTCTCGGGCAGCGTCAGACTGCCGGAGTCACTGGTTCCGCTGATCAGGAAAGCGGTGGCGTAACGATTATCTTCTGCAGGGTGCGCGGCGCGCACCCTGCAGAGTAAAGCCTGCAGCGAGTCGCCCTCGCAGCCTATGACATACTTGCCAGGGCCGCATGGGCGGCGGCAAGGCGGGCCATCGGGACGCGCGGGCCCGAGCAGGACACGTAGCTCAGGCCAATGTCGTGGCAGAAGCGGATCGAGTCGGGATGTCCGCCGTGTTCGCCGCAGATACCCATCTTCATGTCCGGGCGCGTCTGCCGGCCCCACTCGACTGCCAGTTGCATCAGCTTGCCGACACCCGCGATATCGAGCACCTCGAACGGATTATCCTGCAGTATCCCGAGTTCGTTGTACATTGGCAGGAACTTGTTCTCGGCATCCTCGCGCGAGAACGAGAAGGTCGCCTGGGTCAGGTCATTGGTGCCGAAAGAGAAGAACTCGGCTTCCTCGGCGAGGCTGCCGGCGCGCATGCAGGAGCGCACCACCTCCATCATTGAGCCGAACTTGAAGTTCACTTGTATGCCGTACTTGTTCTCGACCACCTTGTGCACGGCATCGACATAACCCTTCACCCGTTTCAGTTCCTGTGAGGTGCACACCTGCGGCACCATGATTTCGGGAGAAACCTCAAAGCCCTCCTGGCTGCATTCGGCGGCGGCCTCCAGTACGGCCTGGATCTGCATGGAATAGATTTCCGGGAAAGACAGTCCCAGGCGCACACCGCGATGACCGAGCATCGGGTTGACCTCGTACAGGGTGCGCACCTTTTTCAGCATGGCATCCTTTTTTTCGATCGCCTCTTCGACCAGCATCGGGTCGGTCAGGGCGCCGATTTTCGGCAGTTCCCGGCCGCTGTAGATGAGCCGCACGGCATCGGAAAGGATGTTCATGCCAAGCACGGTATCTTTCAGGTGACGCAGCTGGTCCAGTTCCTCCACCAGTTGCTGTTCAGACGGCAGGAACTCGTGTATCGGCGGATCCAGCAGGCGAATGGTCACCGGCCGCGGTGCCATGACCTTGAAGATCCCCTTGAAGTCCTCACGCTGAATCGGCAGCAGTTTATCGAGTGCCGTCTGCCGGTCCCCGGTAGTATCCGCAACGATCATTTCAATCACGATCGGCAGTCTTGCCTGGTCGTTGAACATGCGTTCGGTGCGGCACAGGCCGATGCCCATGGCACCGAATTTGAGCGCCTGCTCGGCGTCCTGTGGCGTATCGGCATTGGCCATGACCTTGAGGTTGGTGGTTTCGTCCGCCCAGCCCAGCAGGGTTACGAGTTCCGATGAAAATTCGCTCTCGATCATCGGCACGGTGCCGAGGTAGACATCGCCGGTGGTGCCGTCGAGGGTGATCAGGTCTCCCTCGCTGATGGTCTGTCCGCCGACAAAGGCCTTGCGCATGCGCACATCGACAGTAATACCCTCGGCGCCCGCCACGCAGGGTTTGCCCATGCCGCGAGCCACCACCGCTGCGTGCGAGGTCTTGCCGCCGCGCGCCGTGAGAATACCCTGCGAGGCAAAAAAGCCGTGGATGTCTTCCGGCTTGGTTTCCTCGCGTATCAGGATGACGTGTTGCCCGAGGGTGCCCTGCTGCTCGGCACGATCGGCATCGAACACGGCGTGTCCCGTTGCCGCGCCGGGCGAGGCGGGCAGGCCGCGCGCCACCGGTGCATGCTGGGCGGACGGATCGAGCCGGGGAAACAGCAGTTGTTCCAGCAGGTCGGGCTCGATGCGCAGCAGCGCCTGGCGTTTGTCGATCAGACCCTCGCGTGACATGTCCACCGAGGTACGCACCATTGCCGCGGCATTCATCTTGCCGTTGCGGGTCTGCAGGCAGTAGAAACGCCCCTTCTCGATGGTGAACTCGAAGTCCTGTACTTCGTGGTAATGGGCCTCCAGCCGCTCGCGCAGCACATGCAACTCGCGGTACATGTCCGGCATTTCCTGCTCCAGCATGTCGATCGTCTTCGGGGTGCGGATGCCGGCGACCACGTCCTCGCCCTGTGCATTCACGAGGTACTCGCCGAACAGCCTGTTTTCGCCGGTGTCGGGGTAGCGGGTAAAGCCGACGCCCGTCGCGCTGTCATCGCCGAGGTTGCCGAACACCATGGTGCACAGGTTGACGGCGGTGCCGTTGGCCATCTGCGACGTGATATTGAACTCACGCCGGTAGTCGATCGCGCGCTTGCCCATCCAGGAATCGAATACCGCCTTGACGGCGATCTCCAGCTGTTCCATCGGGTCATCCGGAAAGGGTTTGCCGGTTTCATGCTCGACCACTTCCAGGAAACGGTCGGAAATCTCGCGCAGGTCGCGGGCCGAGAGTGCAACGTCCTCCTTGACGCCGGCCTTTTCCTTAACGGCATTGAACACGTCATCGAAGGCCTCGTCCGCTACCCCCAGCGCAACCTTGCCGAACAGCTGGATGAAACGGCGATAGGCATCCCAGCCGAAGCGCTCGTTGCCGGTTTGCGCAATCAGTCCCTTCAGGGTTTCGATATTGAGCCCGAGGTTGAGGATGGTATCCATCATGCCCGGCATGGACATGGCCGAACCGGAGCGCACCGAAACCAGCAGGGGATTGTTGCCGGCGCCGAAGGTCTTGCCGGTTTTTTCCTCGAGTGAGCGCATTTGAGCACGAACTTCATCCATGACCCCGACGGGCAGGTCGTTCTGGGCATTATCCAGGTAATACAGGCAGGCCTCCGTGGTGATAACGAAGCCGGGGGGCACATTGATGCCGATCTGGGTCATCTCACACAGGTTGGCACCCTTGCCGCCGAGCAACATCTTGTTGCTGCCATCGCCATCCTCGAATCCGAATACGTACTGCTTTTTCATAAATTTCTCCCTGAAAATTCGGATGTCATTGTACTCCTTTCACTGCAGAAACGTGACCTCGATTTACCAATTCTGATTGCGCGCTCGCGGAACCTCTGTCGTACCAATAGCCTCATCCGCAGGAACGCCTTGAACAGATCGGGAAAATTTAACCCCGTTTCAATCCAGGCTGCGTTTATAGAACTGTGGACTATCCAAATGGAGACGCATCATGGGCAAGTTAAATCACAAGGTCATTGTTCTGTCAGCAGTTATTGTCATCTTTAGCGGGGCCTGTTCGGTCGAGCCGCCTGGCCAGGCAGTCCTGACGCCGCCGCTTACTGCGCCTGAGCAAGAGAGTTTGCTGCAGGACACGGATGTAACGTTGCGTGAAGAGGCCGGGCAGCAACGCGGGCAGGTGACGGATGTGCGGGTCAACAGGCCGCAGTCAAAGCTTCGCATGGACAGGTATGCAGCGATGCCGGCAACCGGCATGGCACAGATACGCGCACCATCGGAGCCCGTAAACCGCGAGAACTACGCACATTTTTCTGATAACCCGCTGCAGCGTGTTGCAGATGATCCGTTCTCGACCTTCAGCATCGATGTCGATACCGGCGCCTACAGCAATATGCGCCGCCTGTTGAATGCCGGTAGCCGGCCGCCGAAGGATGCCATCCGTACCGAGGAGCTGATCAATTATTTTTCCTACGATTATCCGCGGCCAAACAACCGGGCCACGCCATTTTCCATTACCACCGAGGTCGGGCCGAGCCCGTGGAATGGCGATACGCAGCTGCTGCATATCGGTATCCAGGGTTATGACGTGCCGCGGGCACAATTGCCGGCCGCGAACCTGGTGTTCCTGGTCGATGTCTCCGGCTCGATGCGCTCGCCCGACAAGCTGGAGTTGCTGAAGTCGGCGTTGCGCCTGCTGGTGCGTGAGCTGAAGGCGGCGGACCGTGTCTCGATGGTTGTCTATGCCGGTGCCTCCGGTGTCGTGCTCGAGCCCACCGCGGGCGACCAGGCGGCGACCATCAGCATGGCGCTGGATGGGTTGACGGCCGGCGGTTCCACCAACGGCGGCGCCGGTATTCGCATGGCCTATGCGCTGGCGCAGCAGGCCTTTATCAAGGACGGGATCAACCGCGTGATCCTCGCCACCGACGGCGACTTCAATGTCGGCATGGTCGATTTCGAGATGCTCAAGCAGCTGGTCGAGGAGCGGCGCGAGCATGGCATCGGCCTGACGACGCTGGGATTCGGCAGCGGCAACTACAACGATCACCTGATGGAGCAGCTCGCCGATGCCGGCAACGGCAACTATGCGTATATCGACACCCTCAGCGAGGCGCGCAAGGCGTTGGTCGACGAGATGTCATCGACGCTGCTGACCATCGCAAAGGATGTGAAGATCCAGGTCGAGTTCAACCCGGCGACGGTCGCGGAATACCGCCTCATCGGTTACGAGAACCGGGCACTGGCGCGCGAGGACTTCAGCAACGACAGGGTTGATGCCGGCGATATTGGTGCCGGGCATTCGGTCACGGCAATCTACGAGATTGCCCTCACCGGCAGTGCCGGCCAGCGCCTGGACGGCGGCCGTTACCAGCGGCAACCGCGCAGTACGGGGAACAGCGGCGAGCTGGCACTGGTCAGGCTGCGCTACAAGCCACCTCAGGGTGATAGCAGCAAGCTGATCGAGCGGCCGGTGCGCAAGGCGGACATCATCAACAGGATTGAACTGGCCACCGACCGCTACCGTTTTGCCGCCGCCGTGGCCGGCTTCGGACAGCTGCTGCGCGGTGGCAAGTACACCGCGGATTTCGCTTATCCCGAGGTGTTGATGCTGGCCCGTGGTGCCCGTGGTGATGACCCCTTCGGCTACCGCGGCGAGTTTCTGCAACTGGCCAACCTGGCGTCATCCTTGTGAAGGCGGGATGCTGGCGATGTTTGCTATGCTGCTCTCCGGGCCAAGGCAGATGAGCATTTGTCCTGCGATGATTTCCCGAATGGGTGGGGTATAACGGACAGGTTAAATGACCGAGCGGGTGATACAACCGGGCAGTGACGAGGATCTGATGCTGCGCTACGCCGGTGGCGATGCGGATGCCTTTCAGGCACTCTATGAAAACCACCGCGGTGGCCTGTATCGTTACTTTCTGCGCCAGAGCAATCCGTCCGTGGCGGAGGAATTGTTCCAGGATGTCTGGGCGCGGGTGATCAGCAGCCGTAAACATTACCGTCCAACGGCCGCATTCAATACCTGGTTGTACACACTGGCGCACAACCGGCTGATTGATCACTGGCGGCGCGAGGGGCGCAGTCCGGTTGAGGCCGGCGACGCTGATGAGGCGCAGCAGTTGATCACGGATGGGCGCCCCGGACCGCAGCGCCTGGCGGATCTGCGTGACTGTCTCGAACAATTGCTGCAGCTGGTAGCGGCACTGCCCGATGTACAGCGGCAGGCTTTCCTGCTCAGGCACGAGGCAGGGATGTCACTGGCTGAAATTGCCGGGGCCATGAGCAGCGGGGCTGAAACGGCAAAGAGCCGCCTGCGCTATGCCATGCAAAGGCTGCGTTCGGCCATTGCGCAAGAATGCCTGGAGGGATAAACCCGTGAGCGAACAGAGCGACAGCCGGATCCTGGACCTGTACCAACAGCTCTCGCAGGAGACGCCGCCGGCACATATCGACCGGGCAGTGCTGGACAGGGCGCGCAACCCCGTGCGTCCCCGGGCATTTTCACCGTTTGGCAATCACTGGGTCGCAGGCGGTGCACTGGCCAGCATGGTTATGTTGAGCGTATTGCTGATACTGGTGCTGACCCCGCAGCAGGATGGCTATGCACCTGGCCGGGATGCAATGGCCCCGTCCAGTGACGCGCTTCCGGCAATGCAGCGGGAAGCAAAGTCAACGCATGCGGATGACACTGCAACTGTTCTGGATGCGCCGGCTCCATCAAGTCACGCGTTGGCACAAACGAAGTCGGCAACAGCAGCATCGCGCCCGCAAAGCCGCGCCCTTGCCGGCAATGCGCTGGCCCCGTCAGGCGATGCAGCGTCGGGGTTGCCGACAGGCGTTGCACGGGGGGATGCCACGTTGTCAGCCCCGCAGATGAAAACCGAACAAAGGCGGCAAATGTCGGCAATGTCAGGGGCGCGTTTCAACTTCACTGATAAATCCCGGGCTGCTGATGCGGCAATGCCGGAAGAGGAAGCCCGTCCGGATATCCGCTGGGAACCGGCAGTGCCAAGAGGACTAAACACCATCGGTGGAAAATCGCAGGATAACGAGGCGGTCATAGCGGAAAAAGAAGCGCCTGCGGATATTCGCCGGGAGCCGGCAATACCAACAGGGCGGGGCACTTTCAATGAAGAATTGCAGGCCGGGGTTGCGGCCATGTCCGTAGAGGAGACCCGTGCGCCCGGCCAGCAGGCAGCGGTGCCGGCCCGTGAAGAGCCCGCAGGCACAACAGCACAGGCCCTGCCCGCGACCTGGTACCTGCAGGTCGGGGCATTCCGCGAAGAGCAACGCGCAATCGTGCTGAAGAAAAAGCTTTCCAGGATGGGTTTCAAGAACGTGATCCAGCAGGTCAGCCTCGACGATCAGGGTGTTTACCACCGCCTGCGTGTCGGTCCGTTCAGCAACCCTGGCGCACTTGAAAGGACCAGGCTGAAGCTTTTCGCGCTGGGAATCAAATCACGCACGCTAGAGGAATAAAGGCCCGAGTGAAAAAAATCACCAACGGATGGCGTGTGCTTCTGCAGGCAATGCCGCATTCTGGAATTTAAAGGTAAGTTCAATGGCAAATTCGTTTGGTGACCAGTTTCTCAAGGCCGGCCTGGTGAGCAAGACCCAGCTCAGCAAGGCAGAAAAGTCGAAGAGCAAGCAGCAGAAACTGAAGCACAAGCAGAAGATCGAGGTGGTCGACGAGGCGGCGGAGTCCGCCCGGCGAATAGCGGCAGAGAAGGCAGCCCGTGATCGCGAACTCAATCGCCAGCAAAAGGAAGCCCTCGAGCAGAAGGCGATCCAGGCACAGATTCGTCAATTGGTCGAAATGAACCGCCTGTCGCACGACGACGGTGAAGTGGGGTATAACTTCCAGGATGGCACGGCGATCAAAAAGCTCTATGTCACACAAGACATCCATGACAAGCTGGGGCGCGGGCTCCTCGCTATTATCAGGCTCGATGCCGGGTACGAGGTGATCCCGTCCGTTGTGGCGGAGAAAATAAGGCTGCGTGATGAATCCTGCATTATCAGCTGCGCCGCGACCCAGGCGGAGAAAGCGGACGACGACCCCTACGCGGATTACAAGGTTCCCGATGATTTGATGTGGTAGCAAGATCTGCAGGGTGCGCACCCTGCGCTATACACCTGCAGGAGCTTCGATCGCGGATGAGATCCGCTCCTACAATTCCAACACGCCATTGTAG
>JBATIF010000326.1:0-5072 GCA_049667605.1 Gammaproteobacteria bacterium | reverse complement strand
TTGCAGGCGCGAACAACCGATTCACCCGTCATTCGCGCCTGCAAGGCGCTCCTGCACGAATTCTCTATTATGGCTGATCGTATACAGATACCGGACAAAGACCACCTCGCCATCCAGGTGATCGCCATGCCGGCTGACACGAATGCCGCGGGTGATATCTTCGGTGGCTGGCTGATGTCCCAGGTCGATCTTGCCGGGAGCGTTGTTGCAAGGCGCCGTGCACGGGGGCGCATCGTTACAGTCGCGGTTGACGCCTTTCAGTTCAAGAACCCGGTATTTGTAGGCGACCTGGTCAGCTGTTATGCGGTCATTACCCGCGTTGGAAACACGTCCATTACCGTTCACGTAAGTGCGTTTGCGGAGCGCCACGGGGAGTCACAGGAGCACATCCAGGTAACGCAAGCAGACCTGACCTATGTTGCCGTGGATGACAACAGGCGTCCGCGCAAGGTACCGGCTGGCGCCTGAACCCGGCATCAATGCCCTGGTGAAATAAGCCGTGAAAACCTCTCAGGCTGCACGCAGAAAATGCAGGCTGAACAGTTCTTCTTCATCCATCCATATTGCTTCAGCGGTAAAACCGGCCTGCTTGGCAAGCGCCCTGAACCCCTCTGTCGTGTACTTGTAGGAATTCTCGGTATGGATGCTCTCGCCGGCTGTAAATTCGTATGAGTGCCCGTCAATACGCAATGTCTGTGAGTATTCGCTGACCAGGTGCATCTCGACCCGACCCTCGGTTTCATTATAAAAAGCATGATGACGGAATGTATCGATATCGATATCGGCATCGAGTTCACGGTTGATGCGATGCAGCAGGTTCAGGTTGAATTCGGCAGTGATGCCGTTTGCATCATTGTAGGCATCATCGAGGATAGCGGATTCCTTTTGCAGGTCCACGCCGATCAGCAAGCCACCACCCGGGCCAGACAAGCCTGCAAGTTTGCACAGGAATTCAACAGCCTCGCGTGGTTCATAGTTTCCGATACTGGAACCAGGATAAAACACGACACGCTGTGCCTGTTCAGGGATGCCGGGTAACTCGACAGAACGGGTGATATCCGCGCAGACCGCATGCACATCAAGCCAGGGGAAATCCGCGGCGACACGTTCTGCAGCCTCGTGCAAATGGCTGCAGGAAATATCCATGGGTATGTAGCGTGATGGCCGCAGGGCATCGAGCAATAGCCTGACCTTGCTGCAGCTGCCGCTGCCCGGCTCGATCAGGCAGCCGTCCTTGCCGGCCAGTCCTGCAATCTCCTCTGCGTATTGACCCAGTATCCCGGTCTCGACGCGGGTCGGGTAATATTCAGGTTGTTTGCAGATGTGCTCGAACAGTCGCGAGCCCGCCTTGTCATAAAAAAACTTCGGCGCTATCTGCTTCGGATTCCGGTTCAGACCGGTGATCACCTCGCGATAGAAATCGTCGGGCTCGGGGCGCTCATCCTGTATCCGGTATGCAAGTACAGTTCTATCTTTCATGTCTCAAATTCCGTGGCTATTTTTTCAGCAGGCCTGAACAGGCGCTGGAAATTAGCGGTAGTGGCCTCGGCGATGTTCTCGTAGCTGTCACCGCGCAGTTGTGCAATGAATTCTGCAACATGACGCACATAGGCCGGCTGGTTCGGCTTGCCGCGATGGGGCACCGGGGCAAGGTAGGGACAATCCGTCTCTATCAGTATGCGCTCCAGCGGCATATTCAGCGCCACCTCCTGCAGCTCGCGTGCGCTCTTGAAGGTTACGATTCCGGAAAAGGATATATAGAAATTCAGCGCCATGGCACGCTCTGCCATATCCCGGTCGCCGGTAAAGCAATGCATGACGCCACCCGCCTCGCCGGCATGCTCCTCATCCATAATTTTCAGGGTATCTTCCCTGGCATCGCGCGAATGAATGATCAGCGGCTTTCTGGAAAGCTTCGCGGCTGCGATATGCCTGCGGAAACGCTCACGCTGCCAGTCCAGATCTCCTTCGCTGCGAAAGTAATCGAGCCCGGTCTCGCCGATGGCAACCACCTTCGGATGCCTGGCCAGTTCGACCAGTTCATCGATGCCGGGTTCGTGCCCGCCCTGCTCATTCGGATGCAGGCCGACAGAGGCCATCACCTGATCATGGGCCTCGGCAATTTTCAACATGGCCGGGTAATCTTCCATGTTGATGGAAACACACAGAAAATTTTCAACATCCTGCTCGCGGGCGGCTGCAAGCACGCCCTCGATACTGCCCCCGAAAGCAGCCAGGTCGAGCATGTCGAGATGGCAATGGGAGTCAACCAGCATGGAACACCTCTATTCTGTGTGAGACTGAATGATAGAGGTTTTGGCGCACGTCGCAAAGTGGCGAAGCAATCCGCCAAACCGTTAAAACAGCTGGTTCTCCCCAAATCGAGTGGATAGATTACCGTTGTAGGGCCGAATTCATTCGGCCAACAACCTTGCCAGCAGAAGGAGCGTTCCCGTCATCGGGAAGGGGAATAAAACGATTGATCCTGACAGAGACTAGAGGGTATGAGTCGGTCGCTCGCTTTCCAGCGCGCCGGCGAGGTATCCCTCGATCTTGTTTCTTGCGGCACCGTCATCCTGGTCACTGAACTGCACGCCGATACCGGCCGCACGGTTGCCCTGTGCACCCGGCGGAGTTATCCAGACGATCTTGCCGGCCACGGGAATCTTGTCGCCTTCATCCATCAGGGTCAACAACATGAAGACCTCTTCGCCAAGACGGTAACCCTTCTTCGTCGGGATAAATAATCCGCCACCGCTAACAAAAGGCATGTAGGCCGCATACAGGGCACTTTTGTCCCTGATGGTCAAAGACAGGATACCCTGTCGTGGTGCAATACCTTCATTCATAACAACCTCACCTTTAGGTCCTTCATTAAAAAGTCCTGTTATACCTGGTCAGCCCATGCGAGCAGAATATCTTCCGTCATCAGTTGACGATTCAGGCTGCTGCCGGCGATATGCAACAGCCTGTTGATCCTGTCCAGCTGCGCAAACAATATCCTGCAATCGAGTCGCCCGGCAAGCACTTCCAGGCCGTCGACTATATCCTTGCCAACTACTGCCCTCGTCTGGCCGGTCATGCGGATTCGCAGCAGGTCCATCAGCCAGTCACGCAACCAGCGAACCGCCTGCAGGTCTTCATCTTTGCTCCAGGCCAATGCAACGGCCAGTGGTGCCGCCCTGCCATCCAGTATATCGACCAGCTCTGAAAAATGTTTCTGCCGGCTCTCAAGGGCGTCCATTCGGGCCAGCCTGAGGGCCTCGAGCGGGGCATTCTCAGCCAATTGCAGGTACATCTCCGGTACCGGGGTGTCCAGTTGCCCGGATAACCAGG
This sequence comes from Gammaproteobacteria bacterium, assembly GCA_049667605.1. GTDB lineage: Bacteria > Pseudomonadota > Gammaproteobacteria > UBA9214 > UBA9214 > UBA9214. The sequence goes on along the minus strand of JBATIF010000326.1, from coordinate 1,736 downwards.
CAAGCACGGCTGCCTTGTCCTGCACGCCGATGCGAAACCGCTGGCAGCGGCTGCGCAGCGTGGCCGGCAAATGACCCGGCTGGTCAGAAACCAGTACCAATACCGTGTTATCGGACGGTTCTTCCAATGTCTTTAGCAGGCTGTTGGCGGCGTTGGGATTCAAGGCGTTGGCCGGGGTGATGACGGCGACCTTGTAGCCCCCGGCATGGCTTTTCAGGGATAGGTCCGCGGCCAGTTTCCGCATCTGGTCGACGACGATCTCCTCCCTCAATTTCCCGGTTTTTTCATTGATTTCAAAACTCACGTAGTGAAAATCCGGGTGCGAGCCCGCATTCAGCAGGGTGCAGGCCGGGCACCGGCCACAGGGCGAGCTGCCCTGCAGCGGCTGTTCACAGAGCAGCAAGCGAGCCAGGAAATCGGCAAATTCGGCCTTGCCCATACCGGGCTGGCCGGTGAGCATCAGGGCATGCGGGAGCCGCCCCTGCTTGATAGTCGCGGCGATTGATTCCCGGTAGGGTTGCAGCCACGGGTAGGAGTTGGAAATCATTATCGGTTTATGCCAGCCTGAACGGCAGGATTATATAATGGAACACGCGCCCGTGCAGTGCGTCACTTGTTTGCAAGTGGACACGCTTGATCCTGGCGCGGCCACGCAGGGCCCCGGCTGTTGCCGGGAGCGTTTTAACGTGGGTCACCACAGAGCATCTCTACCGGCGCATGACCTCCGCAGACGCCCTCGCTGACCTTGCCGTCATCCTGGTGGGCGCTGCCGACCTTGTAGATGCCGCAGACAGCTTCATTGGCTGCTTTACCAGCACCGCAGTTGCCTTCACCACATTTCCCTTCAGCGCCTGTCTTCGCACTGTTGCCGGCATTGCCTGCTGAACCGGCCTGGCGTGAGCCGCCACACTTGCCTTCCCCGCAAACACCTTCATGCCCGGCGAGCATGTCGCCGCCTGACAGTTCAGACATGGAGAAAGGGTTTCCCCGGGCGTCAGCAACGCTATAACCGGACAGTGTCCCGAGCAGGCAGGTACCGACAGCCAGTGACAGAGTCCTGTTGATCCGTTTGCTCATAATCCATTCCCCGGGTTTAAAGTTCAGGCAAGCGTCATCAATGCGGGATGACGATCCGCAATTTGCGCAGCATTGCCAGCGCCACGTCGGGACTGGTCTCACGGTCCTTCCAGGACAAAAGGGTCTGCTCGGAATCCGGTGTCAGGTCAACCTGCTCCTGCGAACCGGTATGGTAGGCATAGATAATTGCCTGGGTACTGTTGTTGGCAGGCACCATGACGAGCTGGAAGCGATGCCGCTCTACCCCCTTGCCAAAAAGACTGAAGGCCCATAACGGTTTGTCTTTCGACTGCATGACCAGTAGCTGCTTCTTGATGTCGTAGTTGGCATCGACCCATCCAGTCAACAGGATGTGCTGGCGCTCATCGCTTTGCTCGATTGCAATATCCAGGTCCTTTAGCGATTGCATCAGGGCTGGCCAGGTCACCCCTGGTGCGGCACGCACCAGCAGGCCGTTGATCGCCGCTGCCGGAGCTGCAACCGCTTGCCCTGTTACCACTTGAATGGTTTTGGGTGCTGCTGTCGCCTGCGGTTCCTCCGGTGTGACATCAATATAGTCCGGCTCCGTTTGTGCCGCCTTCGTAACCGTCTTTGCCGGGTTGGATACAGATGGCTCAAGTGTACTTTCTGCTACTGCAGACTCGGTGGGCACATTCTTG
>JBATIF010000325.1:0-5154 GCA_049667605.1 Gammaproteobacteria bacterium | reverse complement strand
GTATAGGACCAACGATCCTCATGCGGTAAATGCTCGGAGGCCATCATGTCTATCGTCATGGTCATGAGATGAATGTCCATGAGCAGCTCCTGCGGGCACAATGCAGCACCCTGTTCTATATTCATCGAATCAAAACGCTTGTCCATGTAGGCAAAGACCTCACGCGCTTTCCTGAAGGCGGCCTGGCGTGCAATCTCAGCCTGACCCTGTGACAGCTTCTCATCCTTGTACTTCAGATAAAGAACATTCAGATCATGGATAGTAGTTTTCATGTAGGCCAGGTAGGCATCGTCACAGAGACTTTTCGGGGCCTGTGCCTGCGCTAATGTGCCGGTAAAAAGTGCAGCGGCTGCGATTAGACAAGCGACCAGTCCTGGTACTTTAGATATTTTAGTCATCATTTAACTCCTTGTGATTCATAATACCGGTTGCTGATACATTACCTCAGCAGGACATTCTTGAAGACGAAGGTCAGCTGCAGTCCGATTCGGTTATCGACCTGATCCAGAACCGCATTACCATTCGTCTTAGCGCCGCCTGTTCTGTTGTCTGCACTGGCATCACGGAACTGGTAGGTTGCAGTCAGTCTCGCCTTCTTGTGGAAGAAATACTCACCGGTGAGGGTCCAGGTCTCCCAGTTGGCTTCGCGTGCCTTGTTTCCCTTGTTACGGTCAAATTCGTCATAACGCAGGTTAAGCGTGGTGCGATTTTTCAGCCCCAGGTGCTGGTGGATATCATAGCCGACATCCACGTACCAGCCTTCACTCTCCCGCTCCTTGCCGTCACCCCCGACAAAGTCGCCATCATCATAGAGGATACTGTCGAAACCACCGGCATTGTCGTTGACACCTGCAGATGGCGATTGCGCGCCATCAAATATCAGCCCCTTCATCTTCTGCCATTCGGCCTCGAATCGGATCTGCCCCAGGCTATCGAACGGCTTGTCGAAATACTCAAAGCCGACACCGTAGTATTTCTGCTCATAATCCTTTTCATTGCCGTTCTTGCAAACCCGGTTCCCGCAGCTGATCGGGTTTTTACGATTGGCAGCATCAGTAGGGAGAACGTTGGTTACCATCGGCGGGTTTAGGATATTTCCCGGATTCAGGTTTAAAGGGGCAGTCCTGTCCGAGACCCCGTCACCATCAATATCATCATTAAATGAGATATCACCCTTTTGGTAGAACCCGTAAACCATCATGTCATGGCGGCGCGCACCCCGGGTCTCGTCAAACAGCTTGGCCAGTGACAGCCAGTAATACTGGCGGTAATTATCATCACGGTTTAACTCGCCGATGGTCCCGCCATTGCCGACTCCCAACGAGTAGGTAAATTCCAGTGGCCCGTCACCGCCAAAGATGGGGTCCTTGAATTCTGCCCAGTCAAACAGTTCGATACCGATGTCACGCGCCCCGTTCGCCGGTACTTCATCTTCCGGCCAGTTATGGCGGCCATTATCATTTGCATAGCGACGTATGGCACTCTGGAAGGTGGCCTCAGGCATGTATACATGTACACGGCGCCCGGGTGTGGATTGCGACAGGGCCTGGGATGTTTGTGAGAACAGGAACTGCCCGACACGGATGCGTCCACCGAGGTTGGCAAGGCCGTCATCATCGGTGCCGCGAGACAGCTGATTAAAGGTGACAGAGGCATCCAGCAGCGTGGCTGCACCGCCGGCACGGGTAATGCCATTCTCGCCCCATTCAGTCAGCATAAAGTAATCAATATCATTATTGATCGGCAGCATCGTCCCGCGAATACCAATTCGGGCACGACGCATGGAAAAGCTTTCCTGGCTGGTGCGATCAGGCGGCAGTGTTCCCTGGACCGGGAGGGTGCCATTGGCAGGCGCAAGTGCGCCTACTGCCCCCTCGATTTTATCGCTGTAATCCTTTGCCCAGGTCGGCTGCAGGAAACCCCATACCTGGAGCGTATGTGCCGTACCGCCAGGCTCTGTTCCCCTCAACTTGAACCAGTTAGCGGCATTAACCGGGCTGGCAACTGCAAACCCGACAAGCATTACGAAGATTACACGTAGATAGGCGCACCAATTTTGTGGTCTGGCCATGACTCCCCCCTGAATTTAAATAAACACAAAAATTATAATTAACCCGATCCTAATCTCCCGGATTCTACGGGCGTATATAGCTCCAGCCGGCTTCCTGCAGTTCCATGATGCGCACCACCCCGCCGGGCACGACCTTGGCGACCTTGTTTAACGAGCCCGTATCGCGGCCCATGTTGGTCATGGTGTTGGCGCAGGCAGTGAATTCGATGCCGGAAGCGGACATGCCCTGTATCCGCTTGGACAGGGTGCTTTCCCTGAACAGCGTACGCAGGCCCGGGCCATAGGCGACAACCTCGATCTGGACCTTGTCAGGACCATAGAACTTTTGCAGGTTCTGGGCGTTGTTAAGGACCAGTTTCTGGGCGAATTCATCGCCGCTTGAAATGTGAAAAACCACGGCATGCTCTGCGAATGGCCTGTTTTCCGATGCCTCGGGAACCGGCATGACGCGTTTGGGATGGAATATATCGGCAGATGTTTCAGGTTTCTTGTCGAGGGCTGCGGCCTGCAGGCCGGTTGCAGCGAATAGCAGGCCCAATGACAACAAGGGCAGCATTAACAGTCTTTTCATGTTCTCCTCCGGTTTTTGAATAACACAGAATTGATAGCATCCTGCTTGTTTTTCGTGCGCTTCTTGTAGTGTGAACGCATCTACCTGATGTCTAGACGCTACGTCAGTTGCTTTTATTCCATGCTGGATGAAAATTATTCAGGCAGAGGTAAAACGCGTGAGCTTAACGAGCCATTGGCGGGGTTTATACTCGGTCCAGTATCATGTCGTATGTACACAACAATCTTCAATCTGGCTGCCCCGTGCCTCGGACCGGGGCTCCGTCCGTGCTTTCGGTTACCGATTAAAACTCAGCGCTGTTCCCGCTCCCGCACGATCTCCCACTCCTTGGCCAGAAGGCCTGCCCTGGATATCTCAACGCGCGTCATGGCAGCGGCCAGCTTTTCCCGCGCGCCCATGGCATCGGGATCGCCATAGGAGGCCGCGATGGTCAGCCAGCGGTAGGCTTCAATCTCGTCGGGCGGCGTACCCTGCCCGCGGGCATACATCATTCCCGTTTCGAACTGGGCCAGCGGGTAACCGTTGCCGGCTGAGCGCAGGTACCAGTCAAACGCACTGGTTGCATCCTGTTTCACGCCCCACCCCTTCAGGTAAAGCGCGGCCAGCCTGGCTTGGGCTGCGGCATGCTCCTGCCGTGCGGCCTGTGTATACCATGCAAAGGCCTGTTCGTAATCGATCGGCACACCGACACCCCCCTCGTAGATCTCGCCCAGGTAATGTTGCGCCTCGTTGTGGCCATCCAGGGCAACCCGCGTGAATTCCTTGCGGGCCATCTGGTAGTCATAGTGGGTATAGGCATACAGGCCCCTGGCATAATCAGCGTGGAGTTGCGTGCAAAACAGGACGGCACCCAGGACTGGTGCGTATAAAAAGAATCCAGGTTGTCTGATGCGGTTCATAATGATTATCCGGGCAGGATCCGTCTAAATATCCGCTGTCCAGGCATGTACGCCGCCTGTCAGATGCCTGTTCATATCAGTGTGGACGTCCTGTATAGCGGGATTATTCCTGCGATTATCCAGTAACGCGGTGTTCCAGCGCCCCGGAAAGGAATAAACTACAGAAGCATAACGTCATTGTAAGGGGGGAAGAATATGGCAACGGCCGGAAAACGCGGCAGCGGAATGATATGCATGTTTTCAAATACCAAATTCATAAGAAATGAACTTGAGAAACACCGCAATCTGCTTTACCGGATTGCATACTCATGGTGCCATGATCCGTCTTTGGCGGATGACCTTGCCCAGGAGGCGCTGCTGAAGGCACTGCGCAATGCCAAACAATTAAAGAACACCGACGCCATCAAGGGCTGGCTGGGCAAAATACTGGCAAATTGCTGGTATGACCACCTGCGACGCAGAAAGGATACCGTTGACCTGGACAACATACCCTATGAAGAAGACGTACATGCTATCGATAGCAATGAAAGACAGGACATCATTGACCGGGTACGCGCCATGATCGCGCAGCTACCGATTGGCCAGCGGCAGGTCATTACACTGGTTGACCTGGCTGGATTTTCGTATGCCGAGATCGCCGGCATCCTGGACATCCCTATCGGGACAGTCATGAGCCGTATTTGCAGGGCACGGAAGACCTTGAAAACATCACTGGCTGACTATGATCCGCGCCTTGAATTTGAGCGAGCCAGCATCAGGGTCGTCAAGTAATCTACGGAGAGCAACAATGAACAATGATGACAGGTTCTCGGATGAACTGTTGCAAACGTTCATCGACGACGAGATCGACACCCATGATCGTGCCGAGATCATGGAAGCTGTGCGCGAGGACAAAGACCTGGCCAGTCGCATCTGTGAGTTGATGCAGGTCAAGGATTCAGTCCGCCTGGCTTACCGCGAGCCGCCGCAACCCGAGCGCACCAATACGCGCTGGCAATCCTCCCGCAGCAGCGGCCTTTCTTTCGTGGCAGCTGCGGCTGTAGCAGTATTTGCCCTCGGATCGCTGACAGGCTGGCTGCTGCACGCGCAGCCGGGTGCTGCCAACGCGGCAACAAAGATTGCACAGCTGGCACCCGCCGAGAAGGAATTCAAACGGGTTATCCTGCATATCAGCAGCGCCGATCCGGAACGTCTCGGGGATGCCCTGGACGACGCAGAACTGCTGCTCGCCGGCTACAAGGACCAGCCAGGTATGGTGCAACTGGAAGTGGTGGCCAATGCGCAGGGCCTGACGCTGTTACGCGTCGATACCTCTCCCTATATTGATCGCATCCGGCAGCTGTCACAGACCTATGCCAACATCAGCTTCCTGGCCTGCAGCCGGTCAATCGAAAAATTGCAGTTGAAAGGCATTGATGTTCACCTGATACCGGAAGCGACGGTGATACCGGCTGCGCTGGAAAAGATCGTTGATCGCCTGCAGCAAGGCTGGGCTTATATCAGGGTTTAGCCCGTAGCAAAGACTTCATGAATTATGGCTGTCCGGCATGGTGCTACTGTAGGAGCGCCTTGCAGGCGCGATTGGAATTAATGCAAAATTATCGCGCCTGCAA
>JBATIF010000324.1:0-11060 GCA_049667605.1 Gammaproteobacteria bacterium | reverse complement strand
GTGCGGAGCATGCGGGTGTACTTGCAGCCGCCTGCCCGGAACTAATGGCCCACGCGGTCGCCAGCCCGCTGCAGCTCAGGGAATTGCTGCACGGGGCCACGGTGATTGTTGCCGGCCCGGGGCTGGGGCAATCGGCATGGGCGCGCGCCCTGATGCCGGCCGTGCTCGAATCGCGCCTCCCGCGGGTGCTGGATGCCGATGCACTGAACATGCTGGCGCAGGATCCTGTGCACTGTGATAACTGCATACTGACGCCGCATCCGGGTGAAGCGGGGCGCTTGCTGGGACTCTCGAGTGCGGTGGTACAGTCGGATCGCTTTGCTGCAATAACGGCCCTTGCCCGGCAATACCGCGCCGTTAGTGTGTTGAAAGGCGCCGGTACGCTGATCAATTGCGGTGACGATGAACTGTCGGTATGCATGCACGGCAACCCGGGCATGGCCACGGCAGGTACGGGGGATGTATTGAGTGGCGTGATCGCCAGCCTGGTCGCCCAGGGTATGGCGCTTGCGGATGCGGCCGTGGCCGGGGTATGTGTGCATGCCTGTGCCGGTGATCGCGCAGCCCTGCAGGGTGAGCGTGGCATGACGGCGGGCGACGTGATTGCGCAATTACGCCCGCTGATGAATACCGCCGGGGCGCAGCTGTGAAACTCGAGGTTGCGGATACAGCGGCCATGGAGGCCCTGGGGGCGCGGCTCGCGGCGGCGCACATAGCAGGCATTATCTACCTCGAGGGCGAGCTGGGTGCCGGTAAAACAACCCTGGCGCGCGGCTTGCTGCGCGCCCTCGGGTATGCTGGCAAGGTAAGGAGCCCGACCTATACTCTGATAGAACCGTACCTGCTTGATTCAGGGCCCGTCTACCACCTTGACCTCTATCGACTCAACGATGCCCAGGAACTTGAAGATCTGGGCCTGCGTGATCTGCTGGCGGAGCAGGCGCTGCTGCTGGTGGAATGGCCGGAGCGGGGCGCCGGCGTCATGCCGGCAGCCGATTTGCGCATCTGCATCGAGCATCGCGCTGAGGGTCGGCGGGTAGAATTGCAGCCGTTATCCGCGGCTGGCGAGCATTTCCTCGGCCCGTTGCTGGCCGGTTGACCGGATGCGAGTGATTGCATCACCTCGACTGTTTTGCAGGTATAGCCCCTATCTCATCGAGATTAAAGGGTATTTCTTGCAATTTATTTCTGTTTGTGGCTATATTCTGCAGAATCCATGTGGAAAATCGTGGTTGGGGCATTCAATGAAGAAGCAGCTTGCAGGATTGTGTCTCTGGCTGGCCGGGCAGGGCCTAGCCGTGTCTGCGCCGGTTGACATCGAGGACATACGCTTCTGGACCGCCCCCGATCATACCCGCGTGGTCTTCGATACGGCCGGCCCGGTAAAACACGAGGTGTTCACCCTGCACAACCCGGAGCGCCTGGTCATCGATATACCCGGTGCACAGGCGAAGGATTCACTGAAAACCCGGGAAATTAGCGCGGGTCTGATCATCGGCATGCGAGCCGCAATGAACAAGCCTGATGTGCTGCGCGTCGTGCTGGATTTGAAACAGGGCGTTCGTCCCAGCAGTTTCACCCTCAAGCCAAACAGGGAGTATGGCCACCGCCTGGTCGTCGACCTGTACGACAAGACTGATACCGGCAAGGCGGCGGTCGTCAAGAAGACCGTTACCGACTTGAATATCGAGTCACGCGACCTGGTTATAGCCATCGACGCCGGCCATGGCGGCGAAGACCCGGGTGCAATCGGTCGCCATGGAACCCGTGAAAAGGAAGTCGTTTTTTCAATTGCCCGCCGGCTGCAGGCCCTGATCAACCGGGAGCCGGGGATGAAGGCGGTTTTAATCCGTAAAGGTGATTATTATATCGGCCTGCGCCAGCGTATCGACAAGGCGCGGCAACTCAATGCCGACCTGTTTATTTCGATTCACGCCGACGGTTTCAAGGACCATCGCGTCAGTGGTTCGTCCGTGTTTGTGCTCTCCAACCGGGGCGCGACCTCTGAAATGGCCCGCTGGCTGGCGGAAAAGGAGAATTCCTCGGATTTGGCCGGCGGAGTGAGTCTCGATGACAAGGATGATCTGCTGGCCGAGGTTCTGCTGGATCTTTCGCAGACGGCGACCATCGAGGCCAGTCTCGAGGTGGCTGACAATATGCTGGGTGAGCTGAAGGGCATCGGCAAGACCCACAAGGCCAGTGTGCAGCAGGCTGGCTTCGTGGTGCTGAAATCGCCGGATATTCCGTCGATTCTTGTAGAAACCGCCTTTATTTCGAACCCTCAGGAAGAAAAGAAGCTGCGCGACAAGCAGCACCAGCAGCTGCTCGCGCGTGCCATGCTGCGCGGTATCCAGGAATATTTTGGCAAGCACCCGCCGCCTGGAACCCGCCTGGCCCGGCAGTACATCGTAAAGACCGGTGATACCCTGAGTCACATTGCACTGCGCCACCAGGTCAGCCTGAACCGCCTGCGCGGTTACAACGGCCTGAAAGGCGACCGGCTGCGGGTTGGTGAAACCCTCAGAATACCGCCTTCGCAAGGCAGCTAGCAGCGGCCAACGCCCGGCTGTCAGTCCGCCCGGCCACTGTTCTGTGGTCACCACTGGCGTTATCATGCGCAGCACATTCACTGCACGTCGCCGTTGCCCGATGCCCATCCAGGTTCTTCCCTCCCAGCTGATAAACCAGATTGCCGCCGGTGAAGTCATCGAGCGTCCGGCTTCCGTGGTAAAGGAGCTGCTGGAAAACAGCATTGATGCCGGTGCGCGGGCCATCGAGGTGGATATCGAGCAGGGTGGCAAGCAGCGTATTCGCGTGCGCGATGACGGCATCGGCATACATTACAACGAATTGTCCCTGGCGTTGACCCGTCATGCGACCAGCAAGATCACTTCACTGGAAGACCTGGAGTCTGTTGGCAGTCTCGGCTTTCGCGGTGAAGCCCTGCCAAGCATTGCCTCGGTTTCGCGTCTGCAACTCAGTTCATGTACCCCCGGCGCGGATTCAGGCTGGAGCATGTGCGGTGACGGCTCGGCTTCAGCCGGCGCAGCAATGCCTGTTGCCCATACACCGGGCACCACGATCGATGTAAAAGACCTGTTTTTCAACACCCCCGCCAGACGCAAGTTTTTGCGTACCGAGACGACCGAATTCAAGCATATTGAAAACGTGGTGCGGCGCATTGCACTCGGCAGCTTTCCCGTTGCGCTGAAGCTGCAGCACAACCAGCGGACGGTGTTTCAGTTGCCCGAGGCCACCACCCGGGAACAGCAGCAACGCCGGGTTGCCGACCTGTGCGGCAAGGCCTTCATGGAGCAGGCCATTCATATCGAACACGCGGCTGCCGGACTGTCCCTGCATGGCTGGGTCGCCATGCCGACGTTCTCGCGCAGCCAGGCTGATCTGCAGTTTTTCTATGTTAATCGCCGCATGGTGCGTGACAAGCTGGTGACGCATGCCATCCGCCAGGCCTACCAGGATGTACTGTTTCACGGACGGCACCCGGCCTATGTATTGTTCCTGGAAATCGATCCGGCCAGCGTCGATGTGAATGCACACCCGGCCAAGCACGAAGTACGATTTCGTGATAGCCGCCTGGTTCATGATTACCTGTATCGAACCCTGCATGATGCGCTGGCCGATGTCCGGCCTGCCACCGGTCAACCAGGCCCGTTGCCGGCTCGGCCGTTGCAGCAGCTGCATGTGCAGACTGCGCCGGGCAGTGTGCCCTCGCAGTCACATATGCGCCTGGGTGTGAGCGAACAGCTGTCCCGCTATGCGGCCCTGCACCCGTCGGACCGCGCCCCGGTTTCTGCAGTCGAGTCTACGGATGCGGGTGACAGCTTTCCGCTTGGCTTTGCGCTTGCCCAGCTGCACGGTGTTTATATCCTCGCGCAGAATGCAGACGGGCTGGTGCTGGTGGATATGCATGCGGCACACGAGCGCATCACCTACGAGGGCCTGAAGGCCGCGCAGTCCGGCGCGGGCATCCGTACACAGCCGCTGCTGGTTCCCGTGAGCCTGAATGTCAGCCAGCGGGAAGCCGGGGTGTGCGAGGAAAAACAGGACTGGTTTGCCGAACTGGGTTTTGAAATCGATCGCATGGGGCTGGAGCAGGTGGTGGTTCGCCAGGTGCCGTCGCTGTTGCATGAGGCTGACATCGCAACCCTGGTGCGTGATGTCCTGTCCGACCTGCTGGAGCACGGTAGCAGCCAGCGGGTGCAGGATTGCATCAATGAACTGCTCTCCACCATGGCCTGCCACGGCTCGGTGCGGGCCAACCGGCGCCTGACGATTGATGAAATGAACGCCCTGCTGCGCGATATGGAACGCACGGAACGCAGTGGCCAGTGCAATCATGGCCGGCCGACCTGGATACAAATCGGGCTGGGTGAGCTGGACAAGCTGTTTTTACGTGGACGTTAAAAACGTCTCGCGCAAAGACGCAAAGACGCAAAAAAACATCTTTTGCCACATAGAATGCCGGGTTCTCAATATGTAACGGGGTGCATTTTGCGCATCGATTCCGCTACTCGCGGGGGAGCTCTTGTTGCTTATGGCGGCCCCCCCCGGCCCTGCAATTAATTTTTCGCAGGCAGTGTTTGCTCCTGATCCCGCAACATGCAGGAAATTACATCATAGTGAATTCTTCTTTTCTTGGCGCCTTTGCGCCTTTGCGCGAGCCAGGGTTTAATTGTGCAAGATAAGCCACTGCCACCTGCCATCTTCCTGATGGGCCCGACTGCTTCCGGTAAAACGTCTGTCGCAATCGAGCTGGTAAAGCGTTTCCCGCTTGACATCATCAGTGTCGACTCGGCGCTGGTATATCGCGGCATGGACATCGGCACGGCCAAACCGGGTCGTGAAGTATTGGCGGCGGCACCTCATCGTCTCATCGATATTCGCGATCCATCCGAACCCTACTCGGCAGCGGAATTCTGTGCAGATGCCTTGCAGGCGATGGCCGGGATCACTGCCCGGGGCCGTATCCCGTTACTGGTCGGCGGCACCTTCCTTTATTTTCGGGCACTGGAGCAGGGTCTGTCGGCAATGCCGTCGGCCGATCCGGACATCCGCGCGCGGCTGGAGGCAGAGGCACAGCACGAGGGTTGGGCCTCGCTGCACGCACGTCTGGCAAGGGTTGATCCGCAGGCGGCGGCCCGTATCCATGCCACGGATACACAGCGTATCCAACGGGCACTGGAGGTCCATGAAATCAGTGGCCTGCCCCTCAGCCGGTTCCATGCCCGAGGGCGCTCCGGCGCACTACCATACCGCCTGCTCAAGCTGGCACTGATCCCGGAAGACCGGGCACTGCTGCATGCGCGTATCGAAAGCCGTTTTCAGTCCATGCTGGACAACGGGTTTGTGGAGGAGGTCCGCACACTTCGCGAACGTGGCGACCTGGAGGCAGAACTTCCGGCCTTGCGGGCGGTCGGTTATCGACAGGCATTGGCGTATATTGCCGGGAAAACCGGCTATGACGAGATGCGGGAACAGGCTATAGTGGCGACACGTCAGTATGCCAAGCGCCAGCTGACCTGGCTGCGCAGCGAAAAGGGTCTGGCGGTTTTTGCTGTCGAGACTCCCTTGCTTGCTTCTCAAATCGCCGAATGTTTGACGCGGTGGCTGGAGCAACTAGATTAGGCTGGTCATTGTGCTAGAATTTAGTATTATAAGATAAGGACTTACAGTAATAATCGGGCCAATCGGGCCAAGCAGGAAAAATAACAGTCGCAACTGCGATATAAAAAGGAGAGATAACATGAACAGAGGACAATCTTTGCAAGACCCGTTTCTGAATGCACTGCGCAAAGAGAGAGTCCCGGTTTCGATCTACCTGGTAAATGGCATCAAGTTACAGGGACAGATCGAATCATTTGACCAGTTCGTTGTGTTGCTGAAGAACGCAGTCAGCCAGATGGTTTACAAACACGCCATTTCCACCGTGGTGCCGGCGCGCAACGTGCGCATTCAAAGCGGTGCCCCTGATGATGACGCCGAGACCCAGCCGGGAAATGCCTGATCTGCAGAAGTACATGACGGGGTGGCTGTTTGTTCGAACGCCCTGAGAGTGGTGAACGCGCGGTGCTGGTCCATGTGAACTTTGCCGGTGATAACGACCGCGAGGATCTGCAGGAATTCACTGAACTTGTTCGTTCTGCCGGGGCGTTGCCGGTTGCCACGGTAACGGGTACGCGCAGCCGGCCGGAACCGCGCCTGTTTGTGGGTGCCGGCAAGGCGGAGGAAATACTCGCGGCGGTCAGGCAGCACGAGGCCGAACTGGTGATCTTCGATCATGCGCTCAGTCCCAGCCAGGAACGCAATCTCGAGCGCATGTTGTCCTGCCGTGTACTGGCGCGCACCGGTTTGATCCTCGATATCTTTGCCCAGCGTGCCCGTTCGTTCGAGGGCAAACTGCAGGTAGAGCTGGCGCAGTTGCGGCACCTGTCTACCCGGCTGGTTCGCGGCTGGACTCACCTGGAACGTCAGAAGGGCGGTATCGGCCTGCGCGGACCGGGTGAAACCCAGCTCGAATCCGACCGGCGTATGCTCAATGCCCGTATCAAGGTAATCAACCGGCGCCTGGAAAAGGTCGAGAAACAGCGTGGCCAGGGGCGGCGTGCGCGCCAGCGTGCCGAGGTGCCGACGGTATCGCTGGTGGGTTATACCAACGCCGGTAAATCGACTTTATTCAACGCCTTGACCGGGGCTGATGCCTTGGTAGCCGATCAGCTATTCGCCACGCTGGACCCGACCCTGCGACGTATTGACGTGGAGGGTGTCGGTGCACTGGTGCTGGCGGATACGGTGGGATTTATCCGCCACCTGCCGCATGAACTGGTTGCCGCCTTTCGGGCCACGCTCGAGGAGACCTGCAAGGCGGACCTGTTGTTGCATGTCATCGATGCTCAGGACAAGGACAAGCGCGCCCATGTTGAACAGGTGAACGCGGTGCTGCAGGAAATCGGTGCACAGGATATCCCCCAGATCAGGGTGTACAACAAGATTGATCTTTCGGATGCAGAGCCACGGCTGGAATATTCTGAAGATGGCCGGGTTGACAGGGTCTGGGTATCGGCGATCACCGGGGCAGGACTGGACTTGCTGGCAACCGCCCTGAAGGCGCATTTTCAGGGTGCGCAGGTACATGGCTGGCTGCATCTGCCGACAGCGGCGGGCAGTACCCGCTCATCCCTGTACGGGATTGGCCAGGTCCTGTCCGAGCAGGTTGATGAGGAGGGCGGCTGGTGGCTGGAAATTTGTATGGCACAACGCAACCTCGACAAGTTGCTGCGTGAAACCGGCGGTGACTGTTCGTTTCATTCTGCGGATGATGTGGATTTTCTTGCAGGCACTGCGCAAGCTTCTTAAACTTAACCGATTGAACAGGCTCACGACATGCATTGGCGTGTGCCGATATTGATTTGGTCTGACTGGAGTAAATTTATGGCTTGGAATGAACCGGGTGGTGGAAACAAAGACCCGTGGGGCGGCAAACGCAATGATAATGGCCCGCCGGACCTTGATGAAATTGCGCGCAAGATGCGCGAGCGCATGAATGGTTTCTTCGGCAAGAAAGGCGGCAAGGGCGGCGTCAGCAACCCGTTCAGCTTCGGCCTGGTAGCCATTCTCGCGCTGGTGGCCTGGATTTTGTCAGGTATCTACATCGTCGACCCTGCCGAACGCGGCGTGGAGTTGCGCCTGGGTAAATTCAACGAGGTTACCGGGCCGGGACCCCACTGGTACCTGCGCGGTATTGAAACCGTCGACAAGGTTGATGTGGATCGGGTGCGTACCGTCAGTCACCGGGCCAAGATGCTGACCAAGGACGAGAATATCATCCAGGTCGAATTGGCAGTGCAGTACCAGGTGAGGGACGTGAAGAATTACCTGTTCCAGGTGCGTGATCCCGACTACACCCTGCAGGAGGCCACGGAAAGTGCGCTGCGCGAAGTGATCGGCGGCATACCCATGGACGACTTTCTCAGTGGCGGCCGCGGTGCGATCGTCGCGCAGACCAAGGACCGCAGCCAGGAGATTCTCGATCGCTACCAGACAGGTCTGATCCTCACCAGTGTCAACCTGCAGGACCCGCAACCACCTGAAGAAGTCCAGGGTGCCTTCGAGGATGCCATCAAGGCAAAAGAGGACGAAGTACGTTTCAAGAACCAGGCCGAGGCCATCGCACTGGATATTCTGCCGAAGGCGCGCGGCGATGCCACTCGCCTGCGCGAGGCGGCAAATGCCTATCGTGAAGAGGTGATTGCAAAGGCGGAAGGTGAAACCAGCCGCTTCCTGCAAACCCTGGCCGAGTATGAGAAGGCACCCGAGGTGACGCGCAAGCGCCTCTACCTGGACGCCATGGAAACCGTGTTTGCCAACACCAGCAAGGTCGTCATGCAAGTCAAGGATGGCAACAGCCTGATGTACCTGCCGCTGGACAAGCTGATGGAAAACACGGGTGGAAGCAGGACAACGGCTGGTAATGCCCAGGACCTGACCAATCCGGAAAAGGATGAGCAGGACATGATGCGCCGGCGCACCAGTTCCAGAGACCTAGGAGGCCGCTGATGGCTATACGAGCATTATTTGTTGTTGCGGGGCTGGGGATCCTGGTCGCGCTGACCTCGTTCTTCATTGTTGACGAACGCCAGCTTGCGATACGTTTCCAGCTCGGTGAGATTATCGACTCGGATTACGAACCGGGCCTGCACTTCATGAAGCCGCTGTTCGTTAATAATGTGCGCAAGTTCGACCGGCGCATCCTCACACTGGATACCCGGCCGGAGCGTTTTCTCACCGGAGAGAAGAAAAATGTTTCCGTCGATTTCTTCGTTAAATGGCGTATCCAGAATGTCGCTGATTATTATACATCGTTTGCCGGCGACGAGCGCCAGGCGAGCCTGCGCCTGTTGCAGATCGTGAAAAACGGCCTGCAGCTCGAGTTTGACAAGCGCACCATCAAGCAGGTGGTTGCCGATGACCGCGCGCAGATGATGGAGGACCTGACCAGCTCCAGCAATAACCAGGTGAACCAGTTCGGTATAGAGGTCATCGATGTGCGCATCAAGCAGATCGAGTTGCCTCAGGAGGTTAATAACGCGGTATACCAGCGCATGCGCGCCGAACGCGAACGCATCGCCAAGGAGCTCCGCGCGAAAGGACAGGAAACTGCCAAGGGGATCCAGGCCATCGCCGAAAGGGACCGCACGATCATTCTCGCCGAGGCCCGCCGCGATGCTGAAGCCACCCGTGGTGAAGGTGACGCCCGTGCCACGGAGATCTTCGGCAAGGCCTACGGGCAGGATCCGGAATTCTACGAGTTCTATCGCAGTATGAATGCCTACCGCGAGGCACTTGCCAGCAAGCAGGACATAATGGTGTTGCAGCCCGACTCCGAGTTTTTCAAGTACTTTAACAGCTCTACCGGCAAATAAAGTTAAACCCTGCAGCGAAAACCGGCTGGGTACACTTTGCCCGGTCGCACGCATTCATGCGGGCGACCGGGAGGGCGAGCGTTCTGCGGTCGTGATGCGTAATCATGAACTGGAGTGATCTTCTCGCAGCCCTTGCGCTGGTGCTGGTAATTGAAGGTATGGTGCCGTTTATCAGTCCGCAGGCCTTGCGAAAACTGCAGGAGTCCCTGTCGCAACTGGATGACAGGACGCTGCGCAACGTCGGGCTGGTCAGTATGATATGCGGTGTTGTTTTGCTGTACATCGTACGTCGCTGAACAGACAGAATTCATTATGAGTGTGAAAGATCAGTGGTTGTTGCCGGAAGGTATTGAAGAGGTCCTGCCGCCGGAGGCATGGCAGCTTGAGTGTGCACGCCGGGAATTGCTCGACCTGTTTTCCCGCTGGGGTTACGCACTGGTGATGCCACCCTTTATCGAATACCTGGAATCCCTGCTCACTGGCGCCGGCAATGATCTTGACTTGCAGACCTTCAAGGTTACCGACCAACTCAGCGGGCGCATGATGGGGCTGCGTGCGGACATGACGCCGCAGGCGGCGCGTATCGATGCGCATCCCCTGCAGCGCGAAGAACCCTCTCGCCTGTGCTACCTGGGGACCGTGTTGCAGACCCGTGCGGATGGCTACGGCGGCTCAAGAAGTCCCCTGCAGGTAGGCGCGGAATTATTCGGACACGCCGGACCCGCGAGTGACGTCGAGATTCTTGCGCTGGTGCTTGAATCCCTGTCTTTGATGAAAATCGCGGATGTGCACATTGACCTCGGCCATGTGGGGATTTTTCGCGGGCTTGCACAGGAGGCGGGCTTGAGCGGGCAGCAGGAAAACGACCTGTTCGAGGCGCTGCAGCGCAAGGCGGTAACCGAAATCGATGAGCTGCTGGCAGCGAGTCCTGCCGATGAAGCGCAACGCAGGCGGCTGGCCGCCCTGTCCATGTTGAATGGCGGGGGTGAGGTGCTGGATGCCGCATGTCAACAGCTGGCCGGTGCCGGAATCGAGGTGATGGCGGCGCTGGATAATCTCTGCGAAATTGCCGCACTGCTGGAACAGCGGGTCACTGACATCACGCTGAACTTCGATCTTGCGGAATTGCGGGCTTACAAGTACCAGACCGGCATGGTGTTTGCCATGTTTGTGCCGGGCCATGGACAGGAAATTGCCCGCGGCGGCCGTTATGACTCAATCGGTAAGGTGTTCGGACGTGCACGGCCCGCGACCGGCTTCAGTATGGATC
The DNA here is from genome assembly GCA_049667605.1 of Gammaproteobacteria bacterium. GTDB lineage: Bacteria > Pseudomonadota > Gammaproteobacteria > UBA9214 > UBA9214 > UBA9214. Next base: position 350 of record JBATIF010000324.1, on the reverse strand, counting down.
TGAAAACATTGCTGGATCTGAGTCAGCGGGATTTCTCCACCCCGGGCAACACGATATTCGCCCCGGCAGATGATGACCCTGCACTGGCCGCTGCCGTGCACAGGCTGCGTCAGCAAGGCGAATGCGTCGTCTCCGGCTTGCCCGGGCAAGCCGGTGATGCCGCTGCCATGGGCTGTGCCCGGATACTGGTTAATGAGCAGGGTGACTGGGTGGTTAAACCGCTTTGACAGGCAGAACATTTGGTATTGCTGCAGGAGCGGATCTCATCCGCGATAATCCTCAATTAAACCCTGGCGCGCATGAGAATCGCGCCTGCAGGTCCTTCCTGTTCAGCTGGGGTGATTCCGGGG
>JBATIF010000323.1:0-8054 GCA_049667605.1 Gammaproteobacteria bacterium | reverse complement strand
CATTACCCTTTTTCGGCGTAGACGCACTGACCAATACCAGTGTGGCCCGCCTGGCCCTGCGCAGTGGAGCGGCCCTGATTCCTGTCAGGGGGGAGCGCCTGCGGCCGGGCCATTTCCGGGTATCCGTCATGGCGCCCATCGCCAGCCCCGTTCCGGATGCGCAATTGGCCGAGCAGGCCATTGCCATGACGCAACTGATCAATGAACACTTTGAAGAGTGGATAAGGGCCGCCCCGGACCACTGGATGTGCCTGAAGCGACGCTGGCCGAAAACGCGCGCTGAATCTTCCGTACCCGTCCGCTAGTCAGGATCGATGCCAGATTGCGGCCATCCGATCTCCTTGTTTTGCAATCAGCAGAACGTATAGATGGGATAATTGCCCTATTCCCACCTTGTCAGCGGATCATCCACGGGTAACAAAGGCACCTGTGCCCTGCCACAACACCGAAATCCTGGCCTATCAAGCACTCACCGTCTGATCGTTTGTATATAATCCACGACTCGGATGACGGGCCGCGCGGCCTGGCCGCTGTACCGGAAACTACCGGCTCTCGGCGCGGCCGGATCAGTGCAACGGTTCGCGCCGCTCTGCGAAGAAGATGTCGTGGATTGCTGCTGCTTTCTCCGCAACCGGATTTTGGTTTATGGGACAAATGAACAGGCGCGGAGTCATCCTATTCTATGCCGCAGCCGCAGTTTTCAGCGCGCGATTGCTGCTCGCTATGACGGGCGTGACCGGCGTCGTAAATGCCGATCTGCCCGGGCTGGCGACCCCGGCTTATCTCCTGCCGGCGTTGGCCCACAGCCTTTATGGTGTATTGCTGTTCGGCATCGTCATCGCCACTGGCACCGGATTCCTGCAACTTTGCCGCCGGCTGATCGTGCTGAATGATGACGACGTCGATATCCTCGGACTACCTGCAGGACTGCTTGTCTGCCTGGGACTGGCACTGCTTTGCTGCCTGGGAACCACAGGCAGACTGGTTGCAGCACTGGTCGTGGCCGCTGCCATCGGCGACTGGTGCAGACGCAGATGCAGCAAACTCACGCCATCGAATCCGCGCCCGGTATTCGTCATCCTGCTGGCGCTTTTATTCGGGACGCACCTGGCGTTCATGTGGGTTCCGACCACCGCGTTCTCCACTGGTGCAATCGGGCTTGGCGATATCACAACCTATGCCGCCTGGTATCATTCGCTGAAAGTGAGCCTCTTGCCACTTTACAATCTCGCCGCCGAAGGCGATCTGGGCAGCTACTTCAATAACCTCCACAGCTTCTATGCGCTGGCACTGGATTTGCTTCCGTATTTCGATATCTACCTGTTTATTCTGGCCAGCCTGAGTACCTTCTATGTTCTGTCCATCGCTTACATGCTTCACGTCCTGACTGTTTATCGTTCGCACTGCGGATATCCCGCGCTTACTCCAGGTAACGTAACACTGGTCGTCGTTATCCTGATTGCAGCCGCCCGCTATCCGGGCTGGATACTGGAAAGCCCGCCGGCGGTTTTCCTGGCACCGGTCGCGCTGGCGGTGATGTATGCAGTCGCCCGCGCCGGGGAAAACCCATCCCGCCTGGGATTTGCGCTAGCGCTCGCGCTGGCGGGATCCGCGACAAGCAAAGTTGTTTCGCTGGCAGTGCTCGGGGCCTATACGGGATTGAAGCTCCTGCACGTAATCATGCGGCGAGCAAGCATGATGCAATTTTTATGGCTTGGCATGTTCGGCATTGCCATTGCTGCCTACGTGGCCTACATGGTAGGAAACTTCGGAAATCTGATTCTGACCGAGTGGGTGCCGGGACCCGAATCCTGGCAACGCTTTGAGAAAAAAGGCTGGAGCGAATTCCATCAGGTGATTCCTGTGCTGCTCAAGGATGTCGGGTTGCTGCTGATCGTGGTCGGCACTTTCAAGCTCGGAGATTGGGCGCTCGTCTTGACGGTAATCCTCGCGGTTCTCAGCAATTTCCTGTTTTCTTTCCTGTTCTACCCCACGCCGGTCGCGCTGTTGCTATTGATTGCTGCCTGGCTGCTGACCACCCGCGAGGTTCCGCGGGGGGCTGCAAGACTGCTGCTGACCGGAGCATTGTTGTTTGTTCCCCATCATATCCGGCATGATCCCGGAGAGTGGCAAATGGTGCTACTGTGGGCAGCGACTCTTGGCGGCTCCGCCTTGCTGGTACTGAGCTACCATGCGCAGGCGAGCGGGGATCAGGCGGGAAAAACCGGTAACCGCAAGACATGGCGGCAACTGGCTATCGTTTTTCTGGTTGGTTCGCTGTCACTGTCGGCACTCGCAACCGGAGATTTTCGACTTGGCAAAAAGCGTATTGTACCTGTGGCCGCAACATTGTATGACATCTGGACGAATACACGACAGCGGACACCCCCGGATGCGCTCATTTTCACCGACCAGACCGGTAACGATACCGGCCGCCTCGGCGGCTGGAACGATTATTCAACGATGGCGCAAAGGCAATTCTATATTTCCTCCTGGTCAGTCAGTACATTGCGTTACGTGCCCGGCACGCTCGAGCAGCGGTTGCTCAGCAACGAGGCAGTCCTCACCGGCAAGGAAGAACCGGGGGAGCTGTCTCTTTCCCGCGGTTATACCGGCTATTACGCCGTGGTTGCCGGGAGTAAAACCATGCCGGCGAATTTCCACGAACTGTACCGGAACAGTGATTATGCGCTTTACGAAATACGTTAACCGGATTTAGTGACCCGGATTGCGTGTCAACTACCCGTGCCGTGCTCGAAAAATACCGGGAACGCGATAATTTCAAAGTCGAACAGAAGAATATCTTTACCATCGACAAGGAGCAGTTACCCGCCTTCGACATCGTCTATAGTTGGGGGGTTCTCCATCATACGGGTGATATGTGGGACGCCATAGTCAAGGCATCGGCCCTGGCAAAAGACAATGGTCTGTTTGCGATTGCCATTTCCGTAAAACGCCATTGTGCGAACTCTGGAAGTGTAAAAAGAAGCTCTATACCAACGCCGGCGGTGTAACGCGCAAGTTTAATACCTGGCTTTTTGCCGGCATGAAAATCCTGCGGGAGCTGGTGAGATTCAAGAACCCGTTGAAAAAAATTTCGCCGGCACAGCGGAAAAAAACGCGGCATGAAGTGGTGTACAGGCGTGATCAACTGGCTTTGCGGTTACCCCTATGAATCGGCTTCGCCCGAAGAGATCGAAAGCTTTCTCAGGCACCGCGGCTTTCAGCTATTGCAGTCGGGTAAAACCCGAAAACGGCCAGGTTTCTTCGGCACCGGTAACGCCGATTATCTTTTCACCAGGAAATAGCGCGGGTCACTCGAGGTTGCCGCCGCCACCGGCATCAATCCAGGTCTGGAACATCAGCAACGCCCATAGCAGATTGGCATGGTTATGCCAGCCGGACAGATGCTGGTTCCAGATTTCCGTCACCGCCTGTGCCTGAAACAATCCCTGTCTCTGTAACCGGGTGCTGTCCAGAAGCGACTCGGCCCAGTCCCGTAGCGGACCTCGCAACCAGTCCTCCACCGGCGCGCCGAAGCCCCGCTTGGGTCGGTCGGTCAACCGGTCGGGCACATATCTGTCCATGACCGAACGCAGTATTTTTTTACCGCCCCTGGCGTCGACCAGGAAGTCATATGGCAGGCTCCAGGCAAATTCGGTGACCCGCGTATCGAGAATCGGGCAGCGTGCCTCCAGACCAACGGACATGGTCGCACGATCGACCTTGACGAGAATATCGCCCGGCAGATAACCGATAAAATCAAGCTGTCGCATTTTCAGCAATGGATCGCCCGTGGCAATCCACTGATCCGGATCGGCCATGTCGATCCCGGTGTCGCGGCTGCCCGGCACAAGCTGCGCGGGATATTCGTAACGGGCGAAGCGCTCCAGCAGAAGCAGTTGCGGGCTGTCCGCGTCCCATCCCCGCGAGCGTTTCTCGAGTTTGGCAAGCTGGCGCTTCCAGGCAGGGAGCTTTTTATGAACGGGAGATTTTCCCGCCAGCAGCTTCCAGTTGAACGCGGCGAGCTCTCGTACCGTACGACGCATCAGTACGCGCGCGATCTGCGGGTACATCCGCATACGCCGCCATTGCAGCAGCGCTTCGAAGTAGTGATTGTAGCCACCGAAAAGCTCATCGCCACCATCACCCGACAAAACGACCGTGACGCCCTGCCGCGCCATCTGCGCAACCAGCAGCGTCGGCACCTGGGAAATATCCGCGAATGGCTCGTCGTATACCTCCGACAGATGTTCGACAACATCCAGACACTGTTGCGGTGTCACGTAGAGCTCGTGGTGATCGGTACCGAGATGCCGGGCTATCGCCGCCGCATACCCGGCTTCGTTGAATTTCGGCTCGTCGAAACCGATGGAAAATGTTTTTACGGGCCGCTCCGATTGCCGTTGCATCAGGGCGACGACGGTCGTGGAGTCCACACCGCCGGAAAGCAGCGCGCCAAGATCCACATCGGCGACCATGCGCTCGCCCACCGCCCGGCCGAGCAGTTCGTCCAATTGCCCGACCGCCTGTTCGTAGCCGCCGGTAAACGCATTGTGCCTCGCGTTCTCGCAAACCCTTGCTGCGTGCCAGTAGACTTCGGGCTCGACAGACCAGGGCGTGCTGTCCACCGGGATGCGAACAAGGCTTCCGGGCGCCAGTTTGCGCAAGGACTTATAGATCGACAGGGGCTCGGGAACCCAGCCGAAGCGAACATACTGGCCCAGTGCATCGCGGTCGATGCGGTGATCGAAACGCGGGTGAGCGCGCAACGCTTTGAGTTCCGATCCAAACAACAGGCAATCGTTGCTCCAGCCATAGTAGAGCGGCTTCTTGCCAACCCGGTCGCGCGCCAGCACCAGCCGGCGTTCGGATCTGTCCCAGAGTGCAAATGCAAACATCCCGTTTATTCTGAGCAGAGCGGCGTCGATCCCCCATTGCTCGATCGCCGCCAGCAGCACCTCGGTATCCGAATGCCCCCTGAAGGAACAACCGAGTTGTCCAAGCTGTTTCGCAAGATCCCTGAAGTTATAGATCTCGCCGTTGTAGGAAATGACAAAGCGCCCGGATGCCGAGTGCATCGGCTGACTGCCGGCCTCAGACAGGTCCAGAATGGAAAGCCGTCGATGCCCGAGTGCCACGCCCGTTTGCTGGTCGCACCAGACGCCGCGCGCATCGGGCCCGCGGTGCTGCAGCCTGTCTGTCATGGCGCTGACCACTGCCTGCAGATCGAGACCGGGCTGTATGAATCCGGCGATGCCGCACATGATGATTACCGTTTGTTATCGAAACAAGTCGCTCCGGCTGGGCATATCATACGGTGCGCCGCCCGCCGCCGAAAGGCCGGGAATCACTGCCGCCTGCGCACGAGCGTGCTAGAATTCAGTCCTGACCCATAAATCGCGTCGATTCACGGGATTTTCGTTCATGCAAACGGTGCTCAAGAAACTCACTCGCTTCCTGGTCCTTGGCCTGCTGTTCTGGCTACCTCAGGAAAGGAAGATCCGTATCGACCGCTGGCTGCGCGGGCGCGAGGAATACCGCAAGCTGAAACACGCCGACGGCGTGATCGTGTCTTTCGGCAAGAGTGGTCGCACCTGGCTGCGGGTGATGCTGTCGCGTTTCTACCAGGTAAAGCACGGGCTGGGTGAACGGCACCTGATCGGCTTCGACAATCTGCATCGCAAGAACCGCGCGATACCCAGATTGTTTTTTACCCACGACAACTATCTCAAGGACTATACCGGTAACCGCGATTCCAAGGCGGATTTCTACGATAAAAAAGTCGTGCTGCTGGTGCGCAACCCCCTGGATGTGGCGGTATCGCAGTTCTTCCAGTGGCAATACCGCATGCGGCCGGGCAAGAAAGCGCTGAATGAATATCCCGAGCATGGCAGCGATGTGGATATCCACGACTTCGTGATGTCGCCGACCGCCGGCCTGCCCAAGATCATCGACTATATGAATCTCTGGGCAAAAGAGAGTAACAAGATCGGAAGTCTCCTTGTAGTCCGCTATGAAGACATGCGTTCCAACACGGCCGACGTGCTGGAAAAAGTCGTCACCTTCCTGGGCACACCGGGCAACGACAAGGAAGTGGCGGAAGCGGTCCGTTTCGCGTCGGTTGAGAACATGCGCAACATGGAAACCAAACGCACTTTCTGGCTGAGCGGAAGCCGTATGCTGGCGAAGGACCGCAGTAATCCGGATTCATTCAAGGTCAGGAAGGCCAAGGTCGGTGGCTATCGAGACTACTTCAACGCCGAACAGATAGCCGCGATGCAGGCCCTGGTGCGCAAACAGCTCGATCCGCTATTCGGGTACCAATCCGAAGCGGACTCATCCCCCGCTGTCGAGAGCACATCCACCGCCAGCTGATTCACCGGAAACCTGGCGACGTAACGCCCGGGATTTTTGGGCCTGTCTATGAGGAAATGATAATCGCACCGGAAAAACCGAAACATCGTGCCTGCTAATTTCCCCTGCGCTTGATTTGCCACACGAGCAGAGCAGCTGGTTTTTTATCTGTCACTTGTGGTCTTTGCCCATCCAATAGCGTAATTCAGTTATCTGTCACTTGCAGTTCAATGGTAGCTCAAGTCAGCACAAAACCGGCACAGTCCTTTATGCCTGCTGAAATATCTCAACTACCAGATGTGTAAACTGGCCTCGAAAGCAGCTATACAGCAACGTTGGTTCGTCCATGTCTTCACAAATTTACTGTATATTTCAGTTGCTCAATTTTTCTTCTACACGAGATAATGATCATGTCCAGAATCCTGTTGCTATTAACCCTCGGTCTACTGCTGGCTGGCTGCACAGAAGAACAGCAGAACCGCCTGACCCGACTTGGCGTAACATGGTTGGAGGGCAATTATCAGGTCACCTACGCAGATGGTGAGCATGTTAAAAGCTGGCTGGTACGTGACGGCAAGGTCACATCAGAACCAGAAAAAGGCTATTATTTCTTTTGGGTTAATGATGGCAAGGAGCGTTACTATGTGCAAACTCCGATTGCGCGAACGTATATTGAGGAAATTCCATAGATCTTAACCAGAACGGGATTAACCAAACCCGGCATTCCGTACGTTTCATTTATTGAACTGCATTTCCAGGTTGGCTCGACAATCCTTGTTTGACCATAAGGTCAGTTATTTCCGCCCTTAATGACCGAGATGAACACGTCGTTTACTAACGCCCCGGCTCACAGGATTTTGTCAGGCGCAGCGTAAAAAAATTCCGGTGCAGCGCCTTGTCAGGCATGTGGCAACTCATTTTTGCTCTGTGGGTTGAGAAACGCCAGTGAACTTAAAAATGAGCTTGCTAAAGAATTTAGCAGTTGGGCGAAAAACATAAGATGCTGCTGCAGGCATTATCGCGTAGAAAAACCTCTCTTCGTTGTCCTGAGCGACAAATAGTACTAATACAACGATAAGGGCAATTGTCAGCAGGGCATAAATAGCCCATGCAATTTTAGTATAAAAAACATACTTACCATCCTGAATGTCTGTCATGTTCTTTGATTCCTGGAAATTCTTGAAATTAGCACCATATTACATGGCCCAGATAGTTTTACATAGCTGGCTCTACTGCATGGCAGGATCTCTTGTGTAGTCGATTTATATCCAGATGCAGCGCCATTATAAGCAAGGACTAAACAACTGCACAGGGTGTGCTCCCGACATTTGTATGCCCACCCACGGCTTGCGCTGCCGACCTGCCGCTTATACTGGCGATTATCCGACCGACTCTCGAGGTCCTGCTATGCCGGGCCATCACCCTTTGCGCCCTTACCGCCGGGCATGAGCGCCTGCATATCTCCAGGATGTAAGAATTCATGGATATCTCACTGCAACGTACTTTGACTGAATCGATCCGTGTTTGCTGTGTTTGACCCTGTGCTTCCCTGTCATTATTAAAGCTATACGCTATAATTACTCACCATATTTACAATCAATTTATCAGGTTAATATCTTGGCTTCTAATAAAGGAAGGGTCCACTTCACACTTAGTGGCTATCATTTCAATCCCGATGACGTCACTCGCCTGCTTGG
>JBATIF010000322.1:0-4420 GCA_049667605.1 Gammaproteobacteria bacterium | reverse complement strand
TGATCCCGGTGGCTGCAAAGAACCCGGTGCGCCAGTCACCCGGCGCGAACCCGCCGAAAGAGAAAAGCACGACCGCTGTCGAAACTAGCGTGAGCAACAGGATGGGGCCGAGGTAAAGGAGCAGGCGAAAATGCCGGCTTGCCCGGCTGGCTCGTCTATACAATGACAAACGGCAGCCAACCGCACGCTCCAGTGTCTGCCGTCCGTGATCGATCAGATAGTATCCGACATGCGCGCGGCGGTTGTTGCTACTCGAGCGCCCTGCAGCCGTCCGCGCGAGCACAATGGCTTCGCGCGCAACAGCTAACTCACTGCATGCAGTGTGCGCACAACCTCGGGCCACATCTTCGATGACATGCCGGTAGCGGTCGCGGGTGGCAAAATCCTGGCTGGCGTGCATCCCCGCCGGGTCTTCACGCAATGTCTGCTCGACGACACTGAGCGACTCGACGAAATTTCGCCAGTCCATTGCACCGATGGAACGCAGACTACCGATACTGTTTGCGATGGAGAGCTGGTTGGTCGCGGACGTTCGGCCGGCCGCCGCCGACAACTGCGTTGCGGTCACCCCTTGTTCGAGTAGTTTATGCTCGACCCAGGTTTGAACGAACGCCATAGCGGGCCCATGAGCCTGGAGTCTTGTGTAAAATTCCTCCACAAACGGCGCAGTGAGGGGTACATCGGCGTTGGCAAACTCGGCCAGCAGCTGGATAAGCTGATTCGGTTCCCTTTCGGCCGTCGCGAGCATGCGATCTGCCCAGGTGATGGCCGTGTCGAGATCCTCGCGCCGACGGGCGATACGCAAGCCAACGCGGCGCAGGTTTTCCAGCAGCGCCAACTGCAGCATGATCGGAAATGCCCACAATTCGCCCAGCTTCAACGGTTCAACAGTCTGGTAGGCGGCGACGAATTCGGCTGCGTCATCGCTGTCGACACGACCGTCCATGTGAGAGATCAACTCCAGCGCCAGGTCATAAATGCGGGGGAACCCGGCTGTCATGCCATCAGCCAGTCGTGGCAACTGCCGGCTGTAGCCGCGCGGCAGATGCCGACGCGCCAGAGCGATCTGTTGCTCGATTAGATAGAAATTATCGAGCAACCAGGCCTCTGCCGGCACGATCCGTTGTCCCGGCATGGCTGCAGCTGTCACAACGTCATATGCTGCCAACAGAACGCGCTCATTCTCGACCAGTCGTGGCAGCAACCTGTCCGGCCCCGGACGTGGGTCTATTTTATGCTGGCCGGCCAGCATTACCGCATGACGCTTCAGTTGCTCGACGCTGAACAACTCTGCGCGCAACAACTCCGTATTCCGGTCGTTATGCAGCGCATTCCGCCTGCGCGCCGAAAAACCGAACATTTTGATGGCTATGTCATTCTCCTTGCTCGAACCTGGTGTAGTCAGCGCAGCACTGGCCTTGTGACCTATGTTTGCCGGAAAATTATACACGGGGCATTCAGACTATAGGCCGGTTAAAGGCCGGATTCTTCACCCTTCTCTGCCATGAAGGACCTGTTGGAAGTCAATAGTTTTGACTCACTCTCGGTCGTTTTCTGCCAAACGGAAAGCTAACACCTAACAGCAGCTCCCGCACCGACACTCGCCAGTCAGTTCCAGTGAAACCTGACAATGTCTGCACGTCAGGTCCGGGTTGTCACAGCCAAGCCTTTTGCTGGCAACATCCCGACAACATAGACTCATAACTACTTGATTTTACTGGTTCGGCTCCGGGTTCGATTCCAATGTGCAGGGATGCTCAGGTGCCGCGAAGGCCATGGATGGCCGAGAGCGGCCCGCCGCCTCCACCAATCAAAAAGCCGCCCGCCACGGGTGGCTTTTTTTGAATCTGAACACATCACACTTTCCACATAAACCAGCGCCTGTCACTCTTCCAATGGAAAGTGAATACCTTCTTCTTCCCCATACTTGTCTTTCAACGTCGTCTCAATACGCTTGTTGAAATCAAAAGCGCCAGTGCCGCGCATCCCCAGGATGCCAAAAAAGATACACATCGATAACACTAAAACCAGCCAGGCTTGACCCGGTATGGCACTCATCGTTTTGTCCTCTGTTTTATTCATTGATAGTCCGGAATACACATTGGGCGATATGGCTCTTGCTCATCGATCCACATCATCAGTGGAAAACGCACTGGCTCTGATTGCAAGCTGGTGTTCCTGAACCACTGCCTGATGACCCTGAGTATTTGTCCATACATACTACAGATATAAGCACCTCTTTTTGTTACGTGCCATAAACATTCCTCTCATGATCAACATCAGGCATTTTGTTAAAACCTTATAAGTCGAAGGTTACAAGCCAATAGTTCGAAAACTTCGATTATATAGTCGGCCGCACCACAACCGGCCGACCTCTCATAGCTGCTCATTCATAACAGCCGGAGCAGTATCCCTACAACAACGGTCTTGCCGTGGAGCGCTCCTGATCTCCACCCGGGAGAACTCATCGTTTTTTTCGATGTTTAACTCTGCTTAATTCGAATTTTATAAATTTTGCGTGGCCGCTACATTAATGACATGCAACAGGAATTCACACCCATACTGGCAATCAAGGAGAGAACCATGACAACACAGATATCAACAATCACACCCGAAAAACTGCATGCTGCGCAGCAGCGCGGGGAACAGCCTGCGCTGCTCGATGTGCGCACGGCTGCTGAATACCGTGCCGGACACATACCCGGCGCGCAACTGCTCCCCGTCGGGGAACTGGGGCCTGATGAGGTAACAAGGCAGTTCAAACATGCCGCTCCGGGGCATCAGGAAACCCTGTACATCACTTGCAAGGGCGGTGAACGTGCCCGACAGGCAGCCGAACGTCTGCAACTGGCCGGCTTCACCAAGCTGGCGCTTGTCGAGGGCGGTACGCAGGGCTGGGAACAGTCCGGCCTGCCGGTACGGCGCTGTGGCAACGCCATTTCCCTGGAACGCCAGGTGCAAATCGCCGTCGGCAGTCTGCTGATACTCAAGGTAGTCCTCGGTTTTAGTGTACACACGTTGTTTTTTGCACTCGCCGCAGTGATCGGAGCCGGCTTGATCGTAGCCGGCGTCACACGCTGGTGTGGCATGGCACAGCTAATCGCGCGCATGCCCTGGAACCGTTCAGTGAACTACCCCGGACAGGCGAAGGCCTGAGTAATTGATAAACACCAAGGAGACAACACCATGATCTTTCGTCAACTATTCGATAAAACCTCAAGCACCTACACCTACCTCCTGGCAGAACGCAAGGGCGGTGAAGCCCTGCTGATTGACCCGGTACTGGAAAACACTGGCCAGTATGTCCGCCTCATCGAGGAACTGGATCTGCAACTGGTGCTGGCGGTGGATACCCACATCCATGCCGACCACGTCACTGCACTCGGAGCATTGCGCGACCAGACCGGTTGCGCCTCCGCCATGGGGGATATGACCCGTGCCGAGTGCGTTTCGATTCAGTTCCGCGAGGGCGAGAATCTACACGTGGATAATCTGAATCTCGACATCCTTTACACACCGGGACACACGGATGACTCGTACTCCCTGCTGCTGCCTGATCGTGTCTTCACCGGCGATACCCTGCTGATCCGCGGGACCGGGCGCACCGATTTCCAGAACGGGGACCCGGCTGCCCAGTACGATAGCCTGTTTGGCAAGCTGCTTGGGTTGCCAGGGGAAACATTGGTATACCCGGCACATGACTATAACGGCATGACGGTCAGCACCATAGGCGAGGAGAAGCGCCACAACCCGCGGCTGCAGGTTAGCGGCAAGCAGGCCTATATCGACCAGATGAATGCGCTGGAGCTGGACGACCCGAGACTCATGGACATCGCCGTGCCTGCCAACCGCGCTTGTGGAGTATTGTATGCAGCGTAACCTCGCAGACCCGGCCCTGTTACCAGGAACTGGTTTCGCCCACGCAGATAAACCAGAGGAGTAACGTGGAATGGCCATTCTCGACACAGTACTGTTCGGCATGCTTGCCGGAGTCATCACCCTGAAAGTGGCGCTGCTTGCAGCTGCAGCGGTGCTGCTGGGGTGCGCTTTGACGAAGCGAATTCGGCAGCGCAAGATCCCGCATGCTGCGGTTGCCGTCAAATATCGAGGGCTGGATGTACACGTCTGACTGTCGCCAGGGCTCTTAAGGTAAATCACAAATGGCACAGTCACCCGCAGCGAAGCTCCCGAGCATTTTAATAAGGACAGCGATACTGGCAGGCCTGTGGTGGTTAATCGTCCAGGGCCGTGCAGATTCCTGGCTGATCGGGCTACCTGCTGTCGCGCTTGCCAGTTTCGCAAGTGTGTGGCTGGGAAACCAGGCGTTGCCTCGCTTGACACTGACACGCCTGCCCGGCTTTCTCGGTCTGTTTCTGCGTGAGTCGGTTCGCGGCGGTGTCGATGTTGCCCGGCGCACCCT
>JBATIF010000321.1:0-21835 GCA_049667605.1 Gammaproteobacteria bacterium | reverse complement strand
TGCAGATATCTCTTTAATTACAGTATCTTGCAACAATCTCTTACTCTCCAAAGCTTGGCAGTTAAAGCATTATACCCGCGCTGCCGTTACCCGTCTTGATAACAGGAAGACCTTTTCTGCGCAGGTTGAATAAAAGAAATGTCTAACTTAAATATTCAGAAATCGTATGGAAAAGGTAGCCAGAATAGATTTCAGACTTTCCTAAGCTCTATAGGCTGGACAGGATCTCCAGAGCAAGAACAGGGGATACTACGACTCTTTATATCCATCGCTTTCATGGCTTATCTTTTGCTAATTTGGCCCAAGGATATTTCCAATTCACATGCATGGGCAACAGGAATAGTGATTATTATAGGATTTCTTATATATTCACTATTGTTGTTTGTATCAACTCTAGCATATCCACAATTCGCTTTCACTCAAAGAGTTATTAGCATTTGTATAGATATCGGAGTTTTTAGTTATGGTCTTCATGTAACTGGACCCCTTTCAGCACCTTGGTTTGGTGTGTATCTCTGGGTGACCCTTGGTAATGGCTTTCGCTATGGTGAGAAATACCTTTATCTATCTGCATCTGTATCACTTCTTGGTTTTGCATACGTTGCAAAATTCACACCCTATTGGATGAATCAATCTGGGCTGGCAATCGGCCTGGCATGTACTTTATTGTTGATACCAGCCTATTCAGCCCTGTTGATCCGTCGACTGTATGAGGCCCGGCAACGCGCCGATGATGCAAGCCGCGCTAAAAGTGACTTCCTTTCCTGTATGTCGCATGAAATTCGTACGCCGCTTAACGGCATACTTGGCATGACTGACCTGCTTAAGCTAAGACCTCTCGAGCCTCAAGACAGGGAATGCATTGACACCATATATGCATCCGGTCACGCACTCGCACGGCAAATTAACGAGATACTCGACCTGTCGAAGATCGAGGCTGGTCAATTATCACTGGAGCAGATTGAGTTTGATCTTTATGTACTTGTCAACACTACCCTGCGCATTTTCCAGCCACAGATACAGGGAAAACACCTGCAGTTGCAGGAAATTATCGATCCGCGGACACCCTTCCTGTTAACCGGCGACCCGGATAAACTCCAGCAAATCATTATTAATCTGGTTGGCAATGCCATCAAGTTTACCGCACAGGGAATCATATCCGTGCGCATATACCCGCGCGATGTTGACACGGGACAGGCAGTATTGAGATTCGAAGTTGCAGATACTGGTACGGGTATTCCCGCAGATCGGATAGAGGCAATTTTCGAACCATTCACCCAGGCTGATAACAGCGTATCAAGGAACTTTGGCGGGACCGGGCTGGGCACAACAATCTGCAAAAACCTTGTCGAACTAATGGGCGGGCAGATTGGTGTTCAGAGCACCCCTGGGGTGGGTTCCACTTTCTGGTTTGATATTCCGTTTGCAGCCAATAGCCGGGCTTCCGTTAAACCCGGGCAGGCATGGACCAGCCGATGCAGGGTAGTCTATCTGAACCCACGCGGCGACGCAGAGGACAACATACCCGCCAACCTCAGGGAATGGAACATATCCTATGATGAAGTAACCACACTTGGTCAGGCGGCCCGACTGCTGAATTCACCAGGCAACCATGACGCACTGATAATAGACAATATGCCATATGAGGAAAGAATCGCTGAAATCATTTCTGGTGAACAAACCAACTTTCCCCCTGGAACGAATGTCATCCTCATCAGGACAGAGCTATATCCAGCCAGTATCAATGAACATAATACAGAGCATGTTTTTATCCTTGAGCCATCGCTGGAGAGGAATATTCTTATCAACGTACTGCATGCCTGTTATTCAAGACACAGCAAGGAGGACGATGTGATCCATTTTTCACACAAACAGATCATCGAGCAGAATACAGACAAGCAACTACGTATACTCGTCGGTGATGACAGCGCAACGAATCGCCTCGTATTGCAGCGTATGCTGGAGAAACTCGGGCACCAATATACATTGGTTAACGGCGGTGAAGCCATTCTTGCCGAGCTTGAGGATAATCACTACGATGCCGTAATCGTGGATAAAAATATGCCGGATCTCGGTGGACTTGAAGCCTACCAGGCCTACTGTTTTGCGCATGGCGGTAATCCACCTGTTCCATTCATTATCCTTACAGCAGATGCCACTGAAGAATGCAGGGCAAGCTGCGAGGCAGCTGGAATAGAGATGTTTCTTACCAAGCCCGTATCACTTGCCAGGCTCCAGGAGACCTTTCTGTCTATACAGGCTGCTGATCCTGATGCAATAGCTTCCACCGGATCGGAACCGGAAGATGTGCAGCCGGATTCTGACCTGGAATCTCTTCCGATTCTGGATGCAGATGAATTTGAGAAACTCGAAAACCTTTCACAGGGAAATCCTGATTTCGTCATCGAGTTGATAAATAACTTTGAAACCGATGCAAGAAATAACCTCGAAGGCCTTGAATCCGCTTTAGTAGCACATAACCTGTCAGCTTTCAGGGATTATGCCCATGCACTGAAGGGTTGCGCGCTCTACCTCGGGCTGACGCGGCTTGCACATCTCAGCAAGCTTGCGCAGAACATAAGTCCCGATGAGTTCGACAATAGAGGCATTGCCCAGGCACAGGCGATCAGTCATGCAACAAATGAAGCTCTAGTACTACTCGAGAAAAAGATTGCCGTATTCGAGAAAAGGGCTGCACCCAATTAACAGGTCTTTGCACTGATCAGGCCGAGTGATAATCAATAACTTCAGCGATTTTTTCAGAGTTGATACTTCGCCTTAGCTGTGCACGTGCAAAATAGGCCATCAGGCGCAGGTTCTTTTCGCTGATCTGCAGCGCTGTCTGTACCCAAAGCCCTACAATGTCATACATCTCGTCGTAATTGACCGGATTAATGCGGTCAACAGCCGCCTGCAAACCATGATATCCAGGAGCCAGCGTCACATAACGTTGCATATAGTCGTTGGCAGCATCCCGCCCTTCACCCTCTGCAGCCAGTATATCGACGACACCCATTTCATATAATTCGGCAGCCGTGTAGATGCGATGATCCATAATGATCCGCTGTGCCATTGACGGGTTGATCTTTCGTGTCAACAGCGATAAAGCACCCATACCGGGGAACATGCCAAATGTAATCTCCGGGAAACCGAAGTGTGCCTGCTGCTCGGCAACCAGCACATTGGCTGATAACGCGGCTTCAAATCCACCGCCCAGGGCTTCACCGGCCACGCATGCAATTGTTGTAAACGGAATATCGTAATGGCTTTTTGAGGCGTACTGTATGTCAATACAACGTTTCGCGTAGTCCCGCAGACCTGCTTCATCACCCGCTTCAATCAGCTCGATAAAGTAAGCCAGGTCACCGCCCATGCTGAATACTTTTTTGTCGGTAGAGGCTATTACCTGGAAGAGCAACCGGTCGTCGCGGTTTTCCCGGTAGCCGGACAGGGCGGCCTGGCGGATAGAACGCTGCACCGTCCATACGTCATCGATCAATTCGCGGGAAAAACAGGGACGATTTTCATACTTGAATTCGACCCATATCGCTCTTGAGGCGCAATCATGACTTACCTTGAGATGGTGCAAGCGTCGTTGCAGCAGGTCGTCATAATCTTGCATGACTCGAACTCCTCGGATGGATTTATAATTGGTTTAATAATTAGCACACTTATTATATTGTTATTACCGATTGCGTTCAAATAATTATTAATATTCAGTTGCTTATAAAGTCACAACCTTACCCTCCCTGGGCAGCACCGGATACAATATGTTGTATTCAGGCGGTCAATGTAATCACAGATAGTGTATTTCAGCGCCTCAAAACAGAAGGCCGTTTGAATACCAGCAAGCCTGGCCGGTACGCACAACGATCATATAGACCGTGCCGGGGCTGTCTCCTTAACCATCAGCAGCATGAATGCGCCGGCAAGGAACAATACCAGCAGGGATAAAATACCCGTGCGCGGATTACCGGAGAGCGCACCAACCCAGCCCATCATAATGGGCCCGATTATCGCGGCAAACTTGCCAAGCATATTATAAAAACCGAAAAATTCGGCACTGCGGCCCGCGGGAATCATGCGTGCATACAATGACCGGCTCAACGCCTGGACTCCGCCCTGTGCAAGTCCGATCATAACTGCCAGAAAATAGAATTCGGCTGCTGTCGTCATCCGTGATGCCCATACCGTCACCAGTACATAGATGGACAAGCCAAGCAGGATACCGGCCCTTGCACCGAAACGGCTGCCCAGCCTGCCGAACAGCAATGCCGAGGGAAAACCCGTAAACTGCGTCAGTAACAGCGCAAGGATCAGGTTATTACGGTTGAACCCGAGCGACAATCCGTAATCAACCGCCATTCGGACGATGGTATCGACCCCGTCTATATACAACCAGTATGCCACCAGGAACAGCCATACATTTCGTAACTGTCTGAGCTCGTGCAGCGTCTTCCAGACACGCCGGAATCCCGCCAGCAGTGCCTGCCCGGACCAGCCCGGGCGGCCGCCATCGGGTTCCTTGACAAAGGCGAATAAGGGCATGGAAAACACCAGCCACCAGGCCGCGACAATCAGAAATGAAAATCGCACCGCGCTGGCAGAACTTTCCAGGCCAAACCATTCCGGGCGCAAGGTCATACCAACATTCAACGCGAGCAGCACGCCGCCACCGAGATAACCTAGAGAAAAACCCAGTGCAGAGGTCCTGTCCATATCCGCACCACGGCTGACAAACGGTAATAAAGAGTCATAGAAAATATTACTGCCCGAGAAGCCGATCACGGCAAACACATAGAGGAACATCGCCAACTGCCAGTCACCTTGTCCGACCATGTAAAGCCCCGCCGTCATCAACGATCCAAGCAGTGCAAATGCCAGCAACATGGCCTTGCGCCAGGCGAGCCGGTCCGCCACGGCCCCGAGCAACGGCGCCATCAGCACAATCAGCAGGCTGGCCAGGGAATTGGCAATACCCAGCCGGAAGGTGCTGTCTACCGGGTTGAGCCCTGCATTCCAGTAGTCTTTAAAGAATATCGGGAAAAAACCTGCCATGACCGTGGTAGCAAAGGCCGAGTTGGCCCAGTCATACATCGCCCAGCCCCATATCTGCCGCCCGTGTCTCATGTTCTTCCGGGTTCGCTCATCGGGTGGCTTTTCATGGATAATCTTCTGCAACTGGAATGGACACACTGCTCATGGTTACAGAAGCCCGGACATTTTGGAATACAAAAAAACTGATTGAGATGACCCTCGAGGAGTGGGAATCGCTCTGTGACGGCTGCGGCCGTTGCTGCCTGCACAAACTGGAGGATATCGATTCAGGCCTGTTGTTTTATACAAACGTGGCATGCCGTCTGCTGGACGAGGACTCCTGCCGCTGTACAAACTACCCGCAGCGTAAATCACTGGTCAGCGATTGCCTGTTGCTATCCCCTGACCGGCAGGACGACTTCGCCTGGTTGCCGACGAGCTGCGCCTATCGTCGCCTGGCGGAAGGCAAGGGCCTCGAGCCATGGCATCCGCTGTTATCAGGCAGCCCGGAGAGCGTACGCAAGGCAGGTATATCTGTACGCGGCAGGACCATCAGCGAAGAAGCCGTACAAACTAACGAGCTGGAGGATCACATTGTCACCTGGATAGAATTTTAAACACAGGTTATTCCTTCATTGCGATGGAAATAATGCCAGCAATATTCCAGTATATCGGCGTTTGTTCAGTGCTCCCGGGTCGCGTGAAATTTGACATCCGGCCATTTCTCCATCGCGAGCTGCAGGTTGACACGCGTCGGCGCGATATAGACCAGTGCGCCACTTTGGTCTTCCCCGAGGTTGTCAAAGGCCTTGTCGCGGAAACGCTGCTCGGTCGCCGCATCCTCGAATTCAACCCAGCGCGCGGTTGCAACCGCTACGGATTCGAACTGGCACTCGACGTTATATTCATTCTTCAGACGATGCGCGACCACGTCAAACTGCAGCACGCCAACCGCTCCCAGGATCAGGGCATTGTTTTTCATTGGCCTGAATAACTGGGTAGCACCTTCTTCGCATAACTGGTCGAGTCCCTTCTGCAACGCCTTCAGCCGCAACGGATCTTTGAGAATTGCGCGCTGAAACAGTTCCGGGGCAAAGCTCGGGATCCCGGTAAATTTAAGGTCCTCTCCCTGCGTAAATGTATCACCAATACGGATAGTGCCGTGATTATGCAGGCCGATGATGTCACCGCTATAGGCCTCATCAACATGCCCGCGGTCCGAGGCCATGAAGGTCAGGGCATTTGAAACCTGCACATCGCGGCCGATACGGACATGATGCATTTTCATGCCCTTGCAGTAAGTCCCCGAACAAATCCTCAGGAACGCAATCCGGTCACGGTGCGCCGGATCCATGTTGGCCTGTATCTTGAAGACAAATCCCGAAAACGTCTGCTCTTCCGGGTTCACCGTACGTGTCGTTGTTGCCCTGGCTACCGGGGACGGGGCTGTTGCCACAAAGTTATCCAGCAACTCGGTTACACCGAAGTTATTGATCGCAGAGCCGAAGAAAACCGGCGTTAGCCGGCCTTTCATGTAGGCCTCCCGGTCGAACTCATGACTGGCCCCTTTTACCAGCTCGATCTCATCGCGCAATTCCGCTGCCTGGTCACCGATCACTTCATCGAGCAGGGGGTTCTCCAGCCCCTGGATAACCCTCACATCCTGGCGTTTATTGTTCCTGCCCGACTCGTATAGATGCACCGCATCATCCTGCAGGTGATAAATACCCTTTAAACGCTTACCCATTCCGACTGGCCAGGTAACCGGCGCACACTGGATTTTCAGAATCTCTTCGATTTCATCAAGCAATTCGATGGGCTCACGCCCCTCGCGGTCAAGCTTGTTGATAAAGGTAAAAATCGGGGTATCGCGCAATCGACAGACATCCATCAGCTTGATGGTGCGTTGTTCGACACCCTTGGCACAGTCGATCACCATCAGGGCCGAGTCAACCGCCGTAAGTGTGCGGTAGGTGTCTTCAGAGAAGTCTTCGTGGCCCGGGGTATCCAGCAGGTTGACGATGCAATCCCTGTAGGGGAACTGCATGACTGATGAAGTTACCGAGATGCCGCGTTGTTTTTCCAGCTCCATCCAGTCAGAAGTCGCATGGCGTGCCGCCTTGCGACCCTTGACGGTACCGGCCAGCTGGATGGCACCACCGAACAGCAGCAACTTTTCAGTCAGCGTGGTCTTGCCCGCATCCGGGTGGGAAATAATGGCAAAGGTGCGGCGGCGTGCCACCTCGTGTTCATAACTGCTCATAGCAACAGGGGAAAATCACATACAAAAGAGTGGCGCATTCTACCTGATTGGCCGCGAAAACTGTGAAAAAAACAGACACTGGCCATAGCATCGGCCTTGCACTGCAGGAAGGATCGCTACGCAGGGCCAAATATGCAAGGTAGCCTGTTGAGGCTGTAATCGTAACAGCAGCGCGCTAGAGTGTGCGTGCAAGAATGAGCGCGTCCTCGCGCCCGTTGTCTGCCGGATAATAGTCCCGCCGGATGTCCAGTTCGTTAAAACCGGCAAACTCATAGAGCCTGCGCGCGGCCTGGTTGGATATGCGCACTTCAAGAAAAAGCACCTCGGCCTCATGCCGCCTTGCTATCGCTGTCAGGTGCATGAGCATCTTTGCCCCCAACCCCTGTTTACGCGACTCCCTGCGCACACATATATTCAGCAAGTGGGACTCGCCGGCGGTCACGCTGAGCACGCCGTAACCCTCGATGATCCCGCGCCGCCCGAAAACCCAGCAACTGTAACCGGCCTGCAGACAGTCCATGAAAATATTGCTGTTCCATGGATAGGGGTAACTGTCCTGCTCGATTTCCAGCACCTCAGCCAGGTCCGCCTCCTGCATGGGGCGGATATCCAGTCCAGGTTCTTTCAGTATGGCGCTCATTTCCTGTCTGATAACATAACCGGTTAGAGAATTTTAGCCGTCATGCCCGCTGCTGCAGACAGACCGGGCAAACACCAGGTCACTCCAAACCTTGCGCTTTTCCAGGGGCGAACGCAACAGGTACGCGGGGTGATAGGTAACCACCAGCGGAATTTTCCGGACACCGTAGGCATGCGCCTTGCCGCGCAATTGACCTACCTTTTCATTCATATCCAGCAGATTGTTTGCTGCGACGCCGCCAACCGCCAGGATCAGGCGCGGGTCAACCAGCTCGATCTGCCGCTGCAGGTAGGCATGACAATGTTCGACTTCCTGCCTTGACGGGTTACGATTGCCCGGTGGCCGACATTTAAGAACATTGCAGATATATACATCTTCACGCTGCAACCCGACTGCATATAACATCGCGGTTAGCAACTGGCCGGCCGGACCCACAAATGGTTCGCCCTGCCGGTCTTCATCGGCACCGGGCGCCTCACCGATCACCAGCCAGTCTGCATTTCTGTTACCGGTACCAAAGACGGTCCGGGTACGACTCTCCTGCAGACCGCACAGGCTGCAGCCGGACACCCGCTTCTCAAGTTCCGCCCAGTCCAGCGAGTCAACAGCAGCAATCGCATCCCGAGCAACCCACTGCTGTACGCCCATCGCCTTGAGATAATCATCTCTGAGACTGTCATTCATATCAGATATCGTTCAAACCTCGCCCAGCTGCGGGTGTGCACGCTTCTCGGGCTTGATGAGTTTATTGATGGCGTTGATATAGGACTTGGCGGAGGCAATCACAATATCGGTATCCGCCCCCTGCCCGTTGACAATGCGCCCGCCCTTTTGCACGCGTACCGTAACCTCTCCAAGCGAGTCTGTACCGCTGGTAATATTATTCACCGAGTAGAGTTGTAGTTCAGTCCCGCTGTTGACCAGCTCCTCGATTGCCCGGAACGCCGCATCCACCGGCCCGCTTCCTGAGCATTCGGATTTTTTCTCTGCCCCGTCCATCCATAAAACAATGCTGGCATGCGGTGTTTCACCGGTCTCGCTACAGACTTTCAGTGACACCAGCTTGAGCCAGTCGTCCTCGGACTCCAGGCCCGACTCGGTAACCAGCGCCTGCAGGTCTTCATCAAAGATTTCATGTTTCTTGTCGGCCAGGTCCTTGAACCGGGAGAAGGCATCATTCAAGTCCTCTTCCGAGCCATGCTCGATACCCAGCTCCTTTAAACGTGTGCGAAAGGCATTGCGGCCCGAGTGCTTGCCGAGCACAATCCGGTTTGCCGCCCAGCCTACATCCTGGGCACGCATGATTTCATAGGTCTCGCGGCTCTTCAGCACTCCGTCCTGGTGGATGCCGGATTCATGGGCAAAGGCATTGGCGCCGACGATGGCCTTGTTGGGCTGCACTGCAAAACCGGTAATCCCTGACACCAGTCTCGAACAGGTCATGATCTGCGTGGTGTCGAGGTCTGTCTGGCACGGGAAAACATCCTGGCGTGTCTTCACCGTCATGGCAATTTCCTCGAGCGCGGCATTACCCGCACGCTCGCCCAGCCCGTTGATTGTGCACTCCACCTGGCGGGCACCATTAAGAACAGCCGAGAGCGAGTTGCCAACCGCCAGCCCGAGATCGTTGTGGCAATGCACCGAGAAAATCGCCTTGTCGGAATTGGGTACCTTTTCAATGAGCCTGCGTATCAGCTCACCGAACTGATGCGGCAGGTTATAACCCACGGTATCCGGGATGTTTACCGTCGTCGCACCGGCATCGATAACGGCCTCGATGACACGACACAGGAAATCAAACTCGGAACGGCCGGCATCCTCCGGTGAGAATTCGATATCACTGGTATACCTGCCAGCCCGCTTCACGGCCCGCACCGCCTGTTCGACCACCTGGTCCGGCTGCATGCGCAGCTTCATCTGCATGTGAACCGGGGACGTTGCAATAAAGGTATGGATTCGTGCCGAGGCCGCCGGTTTCAGGGCCTCTCCCGCCCTGTCAATATCACTGTCAAGGGTACGCGCCAGCCCACAGACCGTGCTCTCCTTGACCGCACGTGCGACCGCCTGTACCGCTTCAAAATCACCGGGACTGGCAACCGGGAACCCGGCCTCGATTACGTCCACCCGCATCTTCTCAAGCGCTTTGGCAATGCGCACCTTTTCATCCCGGGTCATGGACGCGCCGGGACTTTGTTCGCCGTCACGCAGCGTTGTATCGAATATTATTAATTTGTCAGTATTGGTCATCATTGGACTCCGTCGCGAGTTGGCAACAAGCCGCCGGCCCTGGCCTGTGTCACCACAGGATTATACCCGGCATAACAAGCTGCACGTTGTGGGCTGCTGGACTGGTTTTTGTTTATCTGCGTTTGACCTCGCCAGGTTTGGAATTATCTGCCCGCAGGCAGCAGTCGCAGAAGGGATTGCAGAAGTGAGCCTGCCCGAATGGAGGCCAATCGATCAACACGGACTGTGTTGTTAATGCAGATCATGCCTCAGGACTATAGATTAAAGTGGCCGGCTTGCCAAGCCCGGCGAATTATAGATTGTTATTCCCCGCGTTTTGCCGCCTTTCGCCGCTTGCGGATTACCAGCACGGTATAGACGATGCCGGAAATAGCGTAAACCAGGAAACCGGCTAACAGAACCTTGGGAGGGTCTATAGAGGCAAAGGCATAGACAAGCACCACGGCAAGGATGGCGATAAACGAAACGCGGTTCTTGAAGTGAAATTCCTTGAAACTGTAGTAGCGAACATTACTGACCATCAGCAGTCCGGTGGCCAGCGTCAGCACAAATGCCAGGTATACAAGATTCTCACCAGCAAGCCTGAGATCGACGCTCACCCAGACCATGCCGGCCAGCACCCCGGCTGCGGACGGACTTGGTAGCCCCTTGAAATAGCGTTTCTCGGCAATATCAACCTGTGAATTAAACCGCGCCAGGCGCAGGGCCGCGCTGGCTGCATAGATGAATGCCGCCAGCCAGCCAAGCTTTGCCCAGCCGAGGCTGGCCATGGACTTCAATGACCATTCATACACGACCAGTGCCGGCGCAAGCCCGAAACTGACCATGTCCGCCAGGCTGTCGTACTGCACTCCGAACTCACTCTGGGTATTTGTCAGGCGGGCCACGCGTCCGTCAATGCCGTCCATGATCATCGCTACAAAGATTGCAACTGCAGCCGCTTCAAAGCGGTCGTTCATCGCCGCGACAATTGCATAGAATCCGGCAAACAGGCCGGCGGTGGTGATCATGTTCGGCAATAGATAGATGCCGCGCGGGGTCTTTTGTGGCTTGTCCTCAGTATCCATGTCTATGCCAACCCACGGGATTCTCAGGCATGCACCAGGTATGCGATGACATCCGCACCGCCCAGCACGGAATCACCAACCGCGACTGCAAGTCGCGAATTTTCGGGCAGGTAAAGGTCGATCCTGCTGCCCAGGGGAATAAAACCGCAGCGTTTACCCTGCCCGATGCGCTCTCCGAAGCGGATATAACAACGCGGCCCGGCATTCATACGCCCTCTGTTCATAACCATGACGACATCGTCATCCTCATTTGTCTTCAGCCAGACACCATGCGGTGTATTTACACCAGTCGGTCGATGCGGTGGCTCCTGCACCTTGCCCTCCACCGGACTGCGTGTTGTAAACACCCCGTAAACATTCATCAGCACTGATACCCGGATACTCTGTCGTTGCAGGTAAGGGTCGATAATGGTATCGATCGAGGCAATCTTTCCATCAGCGGGACTGACAACCGCCAGGGGTATGGAGGGGATATCCCGTTCAGGATCACGGAATACAAAGACTACCAGCACTACCAGCGCCCAGAACAGCAGTGAGGCCGGCATGCTGACGAAATGCCATACCATGAAGGCAACAACCAGGGCAGCCAGTAGCGGTGCATGCCCTTCCCTGGCAATAACTGTGTATCGATTCACGGACTAACTCCGGTCAAACAACAGTTTTCAACGTTGCTGCGAGACCTCAGTTGACGCTTTTATCTACAATCCTGCCTTCACTGATCCAGGACATCATACCGCGCAATTTCGCACCCACCTGCTCAATCGGGTGTTCACGACCGATGCGGCGTTTCGCTTTGAGCGTCGCTGCACCGGACTGGTTTTCCAGGATGAATTCACGGGCGAATTCTCCATTCTGGATTTCATCGAGTATACGCCGCATTTCTTTCTTGGTTTCTGCGGTCACGATGCGCGGGCCGCGCGTCAGGTCGCCATACTCGGCCGTATTGGAAATCGAGTAGCGCATGTTCGCAATGCCACCCTCGTACATGAGGTCGACGATCAGCTTCAACTCATGCAGGCATTCAAAATAGGCCATTTCGGGTGCATAGCCGGCCTCGATCAGGGTTTCAAAACCGGCCTGGACCAGTGATGTTGCACCACCGCACAACACCGCCTGCTCGCCAAACAGGTCCGTCTCGGTCTCTTCCTGGAAACTGGTTTCAATAATGCCGGCCCGGCCGCCGCCGTTGGCCGAGGCATAGGACAGGGCAATATCACGGGATTTGCCACTGGCATCCTGGAACACCGCGATCAGGCTGGGTACCCCCGCGCCCTGGGTGTAGGTAGAGCGCACCAGGTGGCCCGGGCCCTTGGGCGCAATCATGATGACGTCCAGATCGGCGCGCGGCTCGATCTGCTGGTAATGAATGTTAAAACCATGCGCAAAGGCCAGTGCAGCACCCTGCTTGATGTTCGGGGCGATGCTATCCTGGTAAAGGCGTGCCTGGTGCTCATCCGGTGCCAGCAGCATCACCACATCCGCGCCGGCAACAGCCTCGTTAATCGACTTGACACTCAACCCGGACTTTTTCGCCTTGGCCTCGGAAATCGAGCCCGCACGCAGCCCGACGGTGACATCCACGCCGGAATCCTTAAGATTATTGGCATGTGCATGACCCTGGGAACCATAACCGATAATGGCTACCTTGAGTCCCCTGATTATGGAAAGGTCTGCGTCTTTGTCGTAGTAAATATTCATTATCCTGTACCTGCCCTGTTAGCCGTCATTGGTGCCAATTGACAGCACCCTGTTAATAGAAACACTGCCTAAATCTGCAACGAGCGCGCGCCGCGTGCAATCCCGGAAACACCGGAGCGAACCACCTCGACAATGAGGCCTGGATCCAGCGTCTGTATAAAGGCATCCAGCTTGTCACCGGCACCGGTCAACTCGATCGTGTAGGTTTCATCGGTAACATCGATTACATGCCCGCGAAAAATATCCGAGATGCGCTTTAACTCATTCCTCATTTCACCCAGGGCCCGCACCTTTATGAGCATCATCTCGCGCTCGATATGCGGGCCGTCGGTCATATCCATCAACTTCACCACGTCGATCAGCTTGTTCAGCTGCTTGGTGATCTGCTCTATGACTTCTTCGGTACCCCGCGTGACCAGAGTCATGCGTGACAGCGAGGGATCTTCGGTCGGGGCAACGGTCAGCGATTCGATATTGTAACCGCGCGCCGAAAACAGGCCGGCAACCCGTGACAGGGCACCGGCCTCGTTTTCCATCAGTATCGAGATAATGTGTCGCATATCAGACGAGTATCATTTCGTTCTGGCCGCCGCCGGCCGGAATCATCGGGTAGACATTCTCGGTCGCATCCGTCAGGAAATCCATAAATACCAGCCGGTCTTTCAACTTCAGCATCTCGATCAGCGCGCCCTCGACATCCCCCGGCTTCTTGATCTGCATGCCGACATGACCGTAGCTTTCCGCCAGTTTCACAAAATCCGGCAGGGACTCCATGTAGGACATGGCATAGCGCTTCTGGTAGAAAAACTCCTGCCACTGGCGAACCATGCCCAGCACACCGTTATTCAGATTGATCACCTTGATCGGCAACGCGTACTGCTTGCAGGTGGAGAGTTCCTGGATACACATCTGGATACTGCCCTCGCCCGTCACACAGGCCACCGTGGCATCCGGGTATGCCAGTTGCACGCCCATAGCGGACGGCAAACCAAAGCCCATCGTACCCAGACCGCCGGAATTGATCCAGCGACGAGGCTTGTCGAACTTGTAGTACTGCGCGGCCCACATTTGATGCTGGCCCACATCCGAGGTAATGAAGGCATCACCATCGGTCAGTTTGTAGAGGGTCTCCAGGACAAACTGCGGCTTGATAACTTCATCATCCATTTTGTAGTGGAGACAGTCTTTGGAACGCCATTCGTTGATCTGCTGCCACCATTCTTCCAGGGCTGCCTCGTCCGGGCCGCTTTTGCCGGCCTTGATTTCCTTCAGCATCGCCTCGAGGACATTGGCAACACAGCCGACGATGGGGATATCCACCTTGACGTTTTTCGAAATACTCGCAGGGTCGATATCGATGTGAATAATTTTTGCATTGGGACAGAATTTCTCGATATTACCGGTTACCCGGTCATCAAAGCGGGCGCCGACCGCAAACAGCACGTCGCAATGATGCATGGCCATGTTGGCCTCATAGGTACCGTGCATACCGAGCATCCCGACAAACAATGGATCCGTTGCCGGATAGGCACCCAGGCCCATCAGCGTATTGGTGATCGGGTAACCCAGCGCCCGCGTCAGTTCGGTCAGTGGTCCGGAAGCATTGCCCAGGATGACGCCACCACCGGTATAGATCATCGGACGCCTGGCGCGCTTCAGCAGTTTGACCGCACGCTTGATCTGGCCGGCATGACCAACATGCACGGGGTTATAGGAGCGCATCTCGATCTTGTCCGGGTAATGGAACTCGGCCTTGTCCGCGGTGATATCTTTTGGCAGATCGACGACAACCGGGCCGGGTCGACCGGTTGTCGCGACGTAAAAGGCCTTCTTGATAGTCACGGCAATATCCTTGACGTCTTTGACAAGAAAGTTGTGCTTTACGCACGGCCGCGTGATGCCGATGTTGTCGGCTTCCTGGAAGGCATCGTTACCAATCAGGTGCGTGGGGACCTGCCCGGTAAAAACCACCATTGGAATCGAATCCATAAAGGCCGTGGCAATCCCGGTCACGGCATTGGTCGCACCCGGACCCGAAGTGACGATAACAACGCCCGGCTTGCCGGTTGCACGGGCATAACCATCCGCGGCATGGGTAGCCGCCTGCTCATGCCGTACCAGGATGTGTTGCACGGAATCCTGATTATAAAGTGCATCGTATATATGCAGCACCGCGCCGCCGGGGTAACCGAAGATAAATTCGACACCCTCTTCACGCAGTGAGCGCACAAAGATGTCCGCGCCGGTCAATTCCACCTGAATCCTCCTGATGACAAAGACACCGTTTTTCAGCGTTTTTAAAACGGGTAAAAAAAAGCCCGAACAACGGGCCAACAGGTCGCATAGGTACAATAGTAGAAAGTACTGATATTCAAAGTAAAGGTCAAGAGATACAGGTGCCGCTCAGTCACGGGGAAGATCCCGTCCCGGGTCCAGGCCTGAATCTGTGACCGGGTGACTTGTTCTGGCCTGCAAACAACCATACTATCTTCATAGTTTTGATTTATGGACCCAGCAAAATGACAGATAGTGGAACACCCGCCTCACTCGCCAGCCGGTTACTGCCTGCCTGCCTGATCGCCCTCTGCACACTCATAGCCCCCTCCCCGGCGATGGCCGATATTTACAAATGGACCGGCGCCGACGGCAAAATTAACTACACACAAATGCCGCCGCCTGCAGGCATCCCGTCAGAGCAAATCAAGCAGGCCTACACCCAGCCCGCCACCTCGCCCGCCACTCCGAACCCTGCAGTCGAGCAGCAGAAACGTGTCGAGCAAGAGAAGCAAGTCGATGATGCCGATGCCGCCATGGCTGAACTGGAAAAGGAAAATGCGGAAATCAGGCGGCTTAACTGTGATGCGGCCTCGCGCAACCTGGCGGCACTGGAGGACAAAAGCCAGCGCAATTTTATAAATCAGAAGGGTGAATACCTGCGCCCAACCGATGAGCAACGCAAAAAACTCATCGAAGATAGCAGGCAACAGGTAGAAAAATACTGCACCGAATAGGCGGACCGGAAGAACCCTGAAATGCCTTTTTTACGTATTCAAACCAGCAAGCCCCTGACCGGGGCCGGTGCCGCCTCACTGGCCGCACGGGCCTCTGCACTGGTTGCCGAACAACTGGGCAAGCCCGAGCGCTATGTCATGACCTCGGTGGAGAGCAATGCCGCCATGACGTTTGCCGGAAGCAGTGAACCGCTGGCATTCATGGAGCTGAAAAGTATCGGCCTGCCGGAGTCCATCACGGCCACTGTTTCCGAGGCACTCTGCCAGCTGCTTTCCGCTGAAACCGGTACCGACCCCGAGCGCATCTACATTGAATTTACCGATGCGCCCCGCAAGATGTGGGGCTGGAATAATGGAACGTTTTAATGCGTTTATTATGGATATTGCTTGCCGTGGCACTGATCGGCGGTATTTATTTATACCAGACCCCTGTTGTCAGGAGCTGGATTGAAGACCTTTCCTCCGAGGCCGGGCTGACTAAAAAAACCACCCGGGTTTACAAGTGGCAGAATGACAAGGGTGAATGGCAAATCACCGATCAACTTCCGGGTGAGGGCATTGACTACGAAACTCTCGACTACCGTGAAGACGAGAACGTACTGCCGCTACCACCACAACTGGGTGGTGAACCATAGATCAACCTGTACCTGAACCCCGGCCCCCACTACAATCAGCAGCCTGTTTCATTCACATCAGTCAACCATTATGCGCCTTTCCCGATTCCCCCTGTCCACCCTGAAAGAAACCCCGGCCGATGCCGAGATCGTCAGCCACCAGTTGATGATGCGCGCCGGCATGTTGAAAAAGCAGGCAGCAGGCATCTATAGCTGGCTACCGCTGGGACTGCGCGTTCTGCGCAAAATTGAAAACATTGTCCGTGACGAGATGGACCAGGCCGGCGCCATGGAGCTTTTGATGCCGGCCGTACAACCGTCCGAACTCTGGCACGAGTCCGGGCGCTGGGAGCAGTATGGCCCGGAACTGTTGCGCATCACGGATCGCCACCAGCGCGAGTTCTGTTTCGGCCCGACCCACGAGGAAATCATCACCGATATCGCGCGTCACGAAATCCGCAGTTACAGGCAGCTGCCCGTGAGCTACTACCAGATCCAGACCAAGTTTCGCGATGAAATCCGGCCGCGCTTCGGCATCATGCGTGCACGCGAGTTCCTGATGAAGGACGCCTACTCCTTCCATGCCGACCAGGCCTCCCTGGAAGAAACCTACCAGCTAATGTACGACGCCTATACCCGCATCCTGGAACGTCTCGGCATGAAATTCCGCCCCGTGGAGGCGGACAGCGGCGCCATCGGCGGCAATGTCTCCCACGAGTTTCATGTGCTGGCTGACTCCGGCGAGGACGCCATCGCCTTTTCCTCCGGCGCTGGCTATGCCGCCAACGTCGAACATGCCGTAGCCTTGCCACCCGCAGGCGAACGCCCGGCACCGGCAAAAGACATGCAAACTGTCGACACCCCCGGACAACACAGCATCAACGACGTCAGCATTTTTCTGAACACCGGCGCGGAACAGTGCCTGAAAACCATCCTCGTACAAGGTGCAAAAAGCAGCGTTGTTGCACTGGTGCTGCGCGGCGACCATGAACTTAACGCCGTCAAGGCCGAGAAACTGGCCGCCGTTGCGAATCCGTTGCAGTTCGCAAGCACTGAAGAGATTGTTGCTGCCACTGGTGCCGGGCCCGGCTCACTCGGCCCGGTTGGCCTGTCAATACCGGTTATTGCTGACCATGCAGCCGCTGCAGTTACTGATTTTGTCTGCGGCGCCAACGAAGACGGCAAACACCTGACCGGGGTCAACTGGGGACGCGACCTTGCGGAACCGGAATGCGCCGATATCCGCAATGTCGTCGACGGCGATCCCTCTCCGGATGGCAAGGGTACACTCTCGATCGCACGCGGTATCGAGGTCGGCCATGTTTTCCAGCTCGGCCTGAAGTACAGCGAGGCAATGAAAGCCACCGTACTGGACGAGCAGGGCAAGGACATCCCCATGATCATGGGCTGTTACGGCTTCGGCGTGTCGCGCGCCGTCGCTGCAGCCATCGAGCAAAACCACGATGACAAGGGCATCATCTGGCCGGAGCCGATTGCGCCCTTTCAGGTTGCGCTGCTGCCGATGAACATGAAAAAGTCGCAGCGCGTGCGTGAAGCAACCGACGCGCTCTACGCAGAATTACTGGCCGCGGGCCTGGATGTCCTGTTCGATGACCGGCTGGTGCGCCCCGGTGTGATGTTCTCCGACATGGAGTTGATCGGCATTCCGCACCGGGTTGTTGTCGGTGAAAAGAACCTCGACAAGGGCATGCTCGAGTACAAGGCCCGTCGTGATACTGACAGCCAGGATATTCCTCTTGATGGAATTGTCACCTTTCTCTGCGATAAACTTGCGGCTGGAAAGGCCGATACAAGTTGAATGAATCACTGCATGCATACCCGGCTAAATACCGGTATTTTCAGGCTGCTGCTGGCCGCTCAGCTGTTAGTCTGCACACAGGGCTGGGCTGCCACCCTGGAACGCCCGGATGTGGAGATGCGCCAGGCGCTGATCGAGGCCGTCAACTCCAGCGACAGTTTCGAGGATCGCTTTCATGCCGAGGTCTGGCTGAGCGACATGTCCCGTCGGCTGGAATCACGGGTTAAGGATCCGCAGGAACGTCTCACTATCCTGAAACTGATCCACTACGAAGCGACGCGTGCCGGGCTTGACCCGGAACTGGTTCTGGCCCTGATCAACGTTGAAAGCAACTTCGATCGCTTTGCAATTTCCAGCGCCGGCGCACTGGGTCTTATGCAGATCATGCCGTTCTGGCTGGACGAGATAGGCCGCCCGAATGACAACCTGCTCAACATCCATACCAACCTGCGCTTTGGCTGCACCATCCTTGGCATTTATCTAAAAAGGGAAAAAGGCAACATGTACCGTGCACTGGCACGCTACAACGGCAGTACCGGCAAACGCTGGTACCCGAACCGGGTATACCTGGCACTCAGCAAGCGCTGGTACCGGCAGTAACAAGTCGGGTGGATTTGTTTTACTTAAAATCAACTCGCGCAAAGCCGCCAAGTATTTAAAAACTTTTTATTTTTGGTAGAAGGCATAAGTTATATTTCTCTGCGCCCTCTGTGCCCTCTATGCCCTCTATGCCCTTTGTGTCCTTTGTGCCCTTTGTTGTGAATATTTTTGTATTTTTCTTGGCGCCTTTGCGTCTTTGCGCGAGATAGATCTTTATTCTTTTTCTCAGTGTCCTCTGTGACCTCTGTGACCTCTGTGACCTCCGTGGCAAAAATCAAAATCGCTCACGCTTAAGTCAATCCATTTCAAACAACGCGATCGATTCCACGTGCGCGGTATGCGGGAACATATCCATGACCCCGGCGGATCGCAGGCGATAGCCCAACTCATTTACCAGGATTCCGGCATCTCGCGCCAGTGACCCGGGATGACAGGACACATAGACGATTTGCCGGGCCTGGATATTACCCAGGGTATTCATCATCCCGGCGGCCCCGCAACGTGGCGGGTCGAGCAGCACCTTGTCGTAGCTCCCGCCGGCCCAGGCAGCATCTGCACCATCCGCCGCAAGATCTGCCGTGTAAAAATGTGCATTTTCGATCCTGTTTAGCACAGCGTTGTCACGCGCCCGGCTGACAAGTCCGGCATCGCCTTCCACCCCGGTTACCGTTCCTGCCAGGCGCGCCATCGGCAGGGTAAAGTTGCCGAGCCCGCAAAACAGGTCAAGCACACTGTCCTGCGGCTGCAGTGCCAGCATCTCCAGTACGCGCGTCACCATCTGTTGATTGATCGCCATGTTCACCTGGGTGAAATCGGTGGGCCTGAAGCGGATCTCGACAGCCTGCTCTGACAAGTGGTAGGACAGGCTGGACTGTTCCGGCCAGAGCAGATGGATGCTGCCCGGGCCACCGGGTTGCAGGTAGACGTGGATGTCCTGCTCGACGGCAAACTGCCTGAACGCCTCAAGGTCAGGCGCACACAGCGGTTCGAGGTGCCGGAAGACCAGTGCCGTGACGCCTTCACTGACGGACACCTCGACCTGGGGAATGCCAGCCTTCGCTTCCAGAGCGCCGATCAATGCTGCCAGCTCGCGGATACGCTCACCCACTGATGGATGCAATACCTCGCAGCGCGAGAGGTCGGCGACATAGGGCTTGTGCCTTTCACGGAACCCCACCAGCAGCCGGCCTTTTTTGATCACATACCTGGCGCCCAGCCGTGCCTTGCTCCGGTAACCCCACACCGGCCCGGTCAACGGCACCAGCACTTCCTCCGGCGTAACCTTTCCGATACGGCCGAGGTTATCCAGCAACACCTGCTGCTTGGCCAGTATCTGGGCTTTGGCATCCATGTGCTGCAGGCTGCAACCGCCACACAGCCCGAAGTGCGGGCATTTGGGCTCCACCCGGTCCACTGACGCCTGGTGGACTTCGAGGACGCGCCCCTCGTCAAACTTCTTGCGGCTGGACAGGTATTCAAAACTGACCACCTCGCCCGGCAAGGCACCCTCGATAAACACCGCCTTGCCATCGAGGTGGGTCACGCCGCGGCCATCGTGAGCCAGGGATTCGACTGATACCTGCGCGACCGGCTCGGGCAGGCGTTTCTTGCGCGGGCGTCTACTCACGGAAAAAACTTATCGCCTTCTCATTCGCCACTTCTCCCAGCGTAGTAACAGTGACCTGTAGGAGCGCCTTGCAGGCGCGATAACTCTGTAAGAGCCCCAATCTCGCCTGCAAGGCGCTACAGCAAAGACACAATGTGCTGCGAACCATTAACAGTGTGATCAGTCTTGTATATATTACGTTAGCGGATTTAAACATAACGCGACTGCAGTGAGGAGAGATAGAAAATTTACTGCCAGTTCTGCAAAAACTCGTCCAGGTGCGGCTTGTTCGCGGCCGCCAGTTCAGTGCGCAGCTGTTCACATCCCTGCTGGTACTCGCCGGCGCTGATGTGGCCACGGATTAGTTCAAAGCGCTGATAAACCAGGTAGGTATTCAGGACATCGGTTTCACAGTAATTGCGGATCGCTTCGATACCCCCGGCCTGGAAAGTATCCCAGACCTTGCTGCCGTCCATGCCCATTTTCCCCGGAAAACCCAGCATCGTGGCGACCTCGTCCAGCCTGGCGGTGGCACGCGGCTGATAGCCGGCCAGCACATCCATGATATCGGTATGTCTTTCGTGATAGCGGGACAGGTAACTGTTCCATTTGAAACTCTTGTCATCATTGCCGGTATCCCAGTAGCGCGGGGCGGCCACGCCATGCAGCAGACTGCGGTAATGAATCACCGGTAAATCAAAGCCTGAACCGTTCCAGGACACCAGCGTCGGCGTATAGCGGGCAATGCCATCGAAAAAGCGCTGCAGCAACTCCTCTTCTGTGGAATCCGGGTTACCCAGTGACCAGACCTTGAAGGTATCCCGGCTGCGCAGGACGATGGAAATGGCGACAATGCGGTGCAGGTGATGGCGCAGAAATTCGGAGCCACCGGATTCTGCGGCGCGCTTGTGGAACATGACCCGGCCAACGTTCTTGTCATCGAGGTCGACCAGCTCATACAATTTTCTGCCGGCCTCGACATCGGGAACGGTTTCAATATCAAAGACGAATATGTTCATAGTATTCCCGCGGGGACAGTCGCGACCTGTAGGAGCGCCTTGCAGGCGCGATAATACGGCATCAACAGCTATCGCGCCTGCAAGGCGCGTGTATGGTACTCACTGCCGGATATCGGGATGATTGAAGGCGCCGGGATGGGAGGGACAACCAAGACGCTTCTGACCATAGGGTACAGACCGTAGGAGTAATCGCCCCATCCCCTCACCACAGAAC
>JBATIF010000320.1:0-2749 GCA_049667605.1 Gammaproteobacteria bacterium | reverse complement strand
CAAGTCACCTAGTGACCCTCTACACCAGAGGCTTCAGCCACTTCGTTACCTCCATGACTGCTCCGATTGCTTCCGGCTGGAGCAACATCGCCGGGTGGGATTTGCACCCACTGAGAAACGCCGCCTTTGCACGGCGCACGCCATAATCGGACATTCCCAGGATGCACAGAATATCCCGCCGGTGCGGGTTCCTGAATCGTGATTAACGCCATGCCATGCTAGTTTAGTTGCTTTATGTTTACGATCTGGCCTGTGCGGGTAAGATGGGCCTGTTTGCCTTGTTCTAACTGTGTATTAAGGAGAGCTTTATACACATCATATACGCATACATACAGCTGTATTCGGCGTACATTTTACATTATGTGAATACAATTCTTAAGGTTTAGATTATGTTATTTAACCATCAAACCCAGAAACTACTCGATGAAATATATCAGCTATATTCAAAAATCACGCTGAAAGTTCTACATATCCGTATACAAAAGTATCACGAACACACAGATTCATCGCACGACATAACAAAACATCTCACCAAACACGTACACTACCTTGTCAACAAACATCAGGAGGCCACATCGAAGGTCACCTGGAAAAAATCAACATTCATAGTAAAAAACACATCTCACGTAACAACACTCGATGACTACAAAAACCCAAACCCCCCGAACATAATAAATCCACTTAGCGATTATTTAAAAAATAAAAAATATGCTGATTCAAGCCACTCCAGGATTGCTGATCAACTAATATCGAGTACATGGGAGCATTTCCATGCTGCGATTCGCGAGGCCAGGCAAGGCAATACAAAAACCGCAATAATGCATGTGGATGTCGCCAACTTTGCAATGAAAGAAGTCGCGCACTTCTTATCAGAAGAAGAGTATCAAAACTTACATTCAGATATAGAAGTAGTGGTAGAAAAACTAAGGAAATTACACCTGCAGTCGGAATAATTAAAAGTGTCCGCTAAGTCGAGATTTTTATACATCGAATTTCTACCGTTTTTAGTACACACCCCAATGTCCGAAATGGGAAACGGAAGTTCGCCAGGAAAACCCGTGGGATAAGGCTTAAAGGTCTTCTTCCGGCCAGAACCGGTCATTCGCTAATGTTTAGTTAACTTGACCGCAAATGCTTTGCATCTGAAAGTCGCTAAATTATTTGCCGCGTCCAACTTGAGAGCCATGTTAGGACCAAGCGATTTCTATGCCGTTTGCACCTACTCTGATATTAGGTGGTTTTTTCTTAGTCAAGATATGAATTGCAGACCAGCCACCAGTGAATGAGAGAACTGCACCGCTCGCTATAAGTAACGCAAGTTTAGTCGTTGGTTCCGGGTCGAAAAAAGCGAGAACAACCATGCCAACGCCAACAATACCCATGCCACACGATACGCACACTGCTGTAATTTCCGCCGTAGTAAGGTCTGCTTTTCGCCCCATATCGAAAAGAGTATGAGTTGAAGGATCAATACCCACATTACCATCATCGATAACTAATATGGGAGTTTGATCTTTGTATGCTTTTGCTAACTCCGAAAGCCAGCCATCTTGGGAAGTGCGTATTGTTAATTGTTGCATAATGTAATTTCTGTTTGTGGGCCTAACTATAAGAATACAGTAGGTTGCTGGTTAAACGTCCTATTTGGGCCAGATACTTGCCGTTCCCGTACTCATGAATCCATAGGATTGGCGGGATCGGTAAACGGGGACAACCGGCCAACGCCTGACCTTACTGGCTGACCTAGTGAACGTCTGGTTTTGAGAAAAGTTACCGTTCATGCAAATAAAACGGCGACCCGAAGGCCGCCACTGTCGACGGTTTAAAATTGATTACGCTCTCTTACGTCTCGTGATTCCAATCAACCCCAGCAGGCCGGAGCATGATTGATTCTATTAGGAGAAAATGTGCTCTGACACCTTCCTGCACTAGCGTTCCCTCAGCAGTTTATTGCCCCGTCCTCTTTCTTGACGGTTCTACCGCCAGGCGCACACTGAACGGGACACACTTACTCTCCGGGCCGTCCGGCTCGTAGCGCACATAGACGCAGTATTCTCCGACACGCAGATTTTCGAAACGCCCGTCTCTGTTTGGAAACGGTGCAATTCCACTTGGCCTGCCAGGCATAGCAATGTGGTAATTCACCCTACGTCCCGGGATCACATTGGCCTTGACGGCGAGATCCACAGTGCGGGTGGTCCTTCCACCGGGTGATTTAACCGGGTCGCCGCGTTTATATATAATAGCGTTCGGCGTTGGGTAGATAATCACCGGCTTCGCCACCACTGTCTTCACTTCGATCTCGGGGGGAGGTTTGAGCTGGCGCTTCTGTTCCGCAATCACGACCCGTGGTTTGGCTGCACCCGCGGGGCTTTGTACGGAACCATCATAAAATGCTATGTCGGCGGACATAGCCTGTGTGGCAAAAGCAAAGACACCGGCACACACCGCACCGACCAGACGTGATTTATTCATGATGCCTCTCCGTAATTTCTTATATTCCAGCCTGATTGATTGTTGCTGACTGTTGTTAAATCTAGCAGGGAATAGCTGAAAAGCCGTTGATATGGGTCAAGGGCCGACGTCAAATATAGGGAATATCCTATAGAAAGCACACCAGACATGTGGCGGTAAAGGTCTTATTTGGGTCGATTTGTCTTTTAGCTATTTATCAGATAGTTATTTTCTGAACGACCGGAACAGGTCGGTAACCTGCCGTTCCTGGCTCACCTCTCACCGATTGTTGCAA
>JBATIF010000319.1:0-2935 GCA_049667605.1 Gammaproteobacteria bacterium | reverse complement strand
ATGTGTCCCGGTTCGCGGCGTTTGTTCTTTTTCAGGCCGCGGGCCTCAAGTATGGCCTGGGTGTCACGCACCATGGCAGGATTGCCACAGATCATCACCTGCGAGTTCCCGGGCGACAGTGTCAGGCCGGCGCGTTTCTCCAGTTGCCCGTCCTCTATAGCGGTCGGGACTCGTCCGTTGATGGCGAAGTCGGTATCTTCGCGACTGACAAACGCGATGAACTGCAGCTGGTCCGGGTGCTGCGCAAGCAGTTTCCTGATCTCATCGGAATACGTCAATTCGGCAGCGCTGCGCACAGCATGCACCAGCACGATATTTTTGAACCGCGACCAGGCATCCGCGGTTGTTAAAATGGAGAGAAATGGCCCGATGGCGGTGCCGGTTGACAGCATCCACAGGGTTTCGGCATCAGGAACTTCATTGAGCACAAAAAATCCGGCGCCTCTGGGTGCTATAAATAACGGGTCGCCCGGTTTCAGCTTGACGAGTTTAGCGGTCAGGGGGCCGCCCTTGACCGTGATGAAATAGAATTCGTGCAGCGGATTATCAGGGCCATTGACGAACGAGTAGGGGCGGGCAACCATCTCGCCGTCGATTTCCAGCGCGAGCCGGGTGAACTGACCGGCGGTGAACGGGGCAAGATCTGCCTCGAGCTGTATCGAGTAGAGCTCGTCTGTCCATTGACGCAAGTTGACAACCTTTCCTTCAACCCATTTACTCATGTAGTTTATACCTGCAGGTGGATTTCATTGACGGCAATACATTGCGGGCAGCTGTTCAAGGCTCCCCTGGCCGGGTTCCCCGCGGACTTGAATTCCGGCTTCAATAAATCCCCAAATGGTTTTGACGGATGTCGTATCATATCGTAAAACCACGACTGGATTTACGCAGCGTTTAATAACTACTACCCGACCAGGCCCTGTCCGTACACCACGGGGCGCTGCAACATGATGAGGCTTGACTGCTATGGAACAGATGTCCACATGGGAAATGTTGTTGCTCGGCG
Organism: Gammaproteobacteria bacterium; assembly: GCA_049667605.1. Lineage (GTDB taxonomy): Bacteria > Pseudomonadota > Gammaproteobacteria > UBA9214 > UBA9214 > UBA9214. The sequence goes on along the minus strand of JBATIF010000319.1, from coordinate 1,929 downwards.
CCGTGGTCGTGATGGTCTTGTTCTGGCTTGGGCCCGGGGTCAAGGCCTCGCTGGAACAGAGCCGCAAGGCCGAGAAAAAGGACTGGGCGGGGGTGCTTTTCCCCGTGGCGCTGGTCATATTATTCGTGATTTTGCTGATTAAAATGGTGTAAACAATGATCAGCGCACTGACCGTCCGCGACCTGACGAAAACCTACAAGGGTGGTCACAAGGCCCTGAAAGGCATTAGCCTGGATGTAAGGCAGGGGGATTTCTTCGCCCTGCTGGGGCCTAACGGTGCGGGCAAGACCACCATGATCGGAATCATTACCTCGCTGATCAATAAAACCGGCGGTTCGGTATCCATTTACGGGCATGATCTTGAAAAAAATCCCTCTGTCGCAAAGGCCTGTCTCGGGCTGGTCCCGCAGGAGTTTAATTTTAATATGTTCGAACCGGTCATCGAGGTGGTCGCCAACCAGGCCGGTTACTATGGTATCGAGCGCAAGCAGGCGTTTGAGCGCGCGGAAATATACCTGAAGCATCTCGACCTGTGGGACAAGCGGCGCGTGATGGCACGCAACCTCTCGGGAGGCATGAAGCGACGGCTGATGATTGCACGGGCGCTGGTACATCAGCCCCGGTTGCTGATCCTGGATGAACCGACCGCCGGTGTTGATATCGAGATCCGCCGCTCCATGTGGGCATATCTGCGTGAAATAAATGCATCCGGTACGACTATTATCCTGACAACCCATTATCTCGAGGAGGCCGAAAGTCTGTGCAGGAATATCGCCATTCTGGACGACGGTATGCTGATCAGGAATACCAGTACCCGGGAGTTACTAAACACCCTGGACATGGAAACCTTCATACTGGACATCGAGTCACCGCTAAAAAAACTCCCCGTATCGGAGATTCACAAGATCAAGCTGGTTGACGAATCCACCATCGAAGTCGAAGTCTGCCGGGAGGATTCAGTAAACGAATTATTCACCTTTCTCACGAGCAAAGGTATCAAGGTGCTGAGCATGCGTAACAAGACAAACCGCCTGGAGGAATTGTTCATGAATCTCGTCGACAACGAGAATGACAGCAGGCTGCGCGCATGACGGCACATGAGAAGTGGATTGCACTGCGGACCATCGCGACCAAGGAAATTCTTCGCTTCACCCGTATCTGGGTACAAACCGTATTACCACCGGTAATTACCACGGCACTCTATTTTATAATCTTCGGCAACCTCATTGGGCCACGCATCGGTCAGATGCAGGGTTTCGATTACATGGAATTTATCATCCCCGGCCTGATCATGATGGCCGTGATTACCAATTCCTATGCAAATGTCGTTTCATCCTTTTATGGTTCGAAGTTTCAGCGGCATATCGAGGAATTACTGATTTCACCAATGCCCAGCTACATTATCCTGATCGGGTTTTTAACCGGCGGTGTGGCACGCGGCCTGATTGTCGGCATTGCAGTAACGGCCGTGTCTCTGCTGTTCAATCCGTTAAATATCCACAGCCTGCCGGTCATGTTGAGCATGATAATTCTGACGGCGACGCTGTTCTCGCTGGCGGGTCTTATCAACGGCGTCTATGCCAACAGTTTCGATGACATCTCCATTGTCCCGACGTTTGTTTTAACACCACTGACCTACCTGGGCGGAATTTTCTACTCCATCAGCATGCTGCCCGATTTCTGGCAGAATGCATCGCTTATCAACCCGATACTCTACATGGTGAATGCGTTTCGCTACGGTTTTCTCGGGATATCGGATATCAGCCTGTTAATGTCCTACGGGATCAGTATCGGGTTTATTGTGGTGATGTATGTATTCAGTCTGCACCTGTTACGCAAGGGACAGGGTATACGGACGTAGGAGCGGATCTCATCCGCGATTATGCTCTTGCAAGAACCCTAATCGCGCCTGCAAGGCGCTCCTACACA
>JBATIF010000318.1:0-2923 GCA_049667605.1 Gammaproteobacteria bacterium | reverse complement strand
AGCACCTTGCAGGCGCGATCGCGCCTGCAAGGCGCTCCTACAAAATATCATCCGTGTAAGTTCTGGCGCTACGCAAGCCTACCGCGTATCTTCCTGTATCCGCGCCAACCGAGCAGTCCCGGTATTGATGTCACGCCGCAGGTCATGGATGACAATGGCCGCGGCGGCATGATCGGCCGCCGGGTTTTCGCGGCGGTGTGTGGCGACGGCCTGCTCCACGGCATGATCATCCGGGCGATATTTCTCGTGCAATGCACGGTGGTGCCGGGCCTTGCCGGTGTTGCCGAGCTGCGCATGCAGCTGGCCGAGATTATAATGTGCGGCAAGATTTTCCGGGTCTGTTTGCAGCGTCTTCTCGAACCATGTCAATGCCTGCTCCAGCAGTTCGCGCTGCCGCTGCCCGCGCTGTTGCCGGCTGCGTTCATAGAGTGTGCGGCCGAGTTCATTCAGTACCCGGACATCACGGGAAAAGTCGAAGCCGCGCTGGCGTGCATCGGCAAACTGGTTATTGACGATGGCCTCAAGTGTCTTGCTCGCCGTCTCCAGGTGGCCGTTCTCCCGATCGATCAGTGCACTGAACCAGGCAATCGTCCATGGCGGCGCCTTTAGCTCGCTGGCACGCCGCAGCGCCGTTGCAGCTTCTTCCAGCCGCCCCTCCTTGAAATACACGCGGGCAAGATTCAGTGCTGCGCTGTCTTCACCGAGTGCTTCCGCCTGCTCAAAGGCCTGTTCGGCCTGGCGCAGTTCGCCCTTGCTGGAGCCGCTGTTGCCTTCACGCAGCAGCCCTATACCGTAGTCATTCCAGCGCTCGGCGGGCAGGACATCCGGGAGCAATTGATCATCGAGCCGGGCATGCTGTGCGCGCAGCGGTAACAGGACGCGGTCGGTGGCCATCACCGTTACCGGCAGATCATTACGGATAAAACGCTCCCCGAGGATATGACGCAGGTAGGTGCTATCAAACTTGCGGTAGTTTAGTTTTGCTTCGATCGCGACCGGTCCCTGCGCATCAGCCGGTATCTCCAGCAGGTAATGCACCACCGTCGCGGCACCCGGCGGGATCTGGTGGTTGTAGAGTGCGACAAAGATGTCCTGGCCGTTGCGCCGGTCGATGCGCCTGCCCTGCCCGTCCAGTACATAGGCATTGACGAAGTACGACCACGGGTCGACGCTACCCTGTCCGTCAAGGCTGCCGCTGCGGCCAATGAGCTTGCCGCCGGCCCTGGCACTGACATCCAGCCACAACTCGTTGGAATCGGCGGTGCCCTGTGTCAGGTGATGCCCGACACCAGTGGTGCGGATGACGATCTCGAGCAGGTAACGATTCCCGGGAACCAGCTCGGGAAGTGACGGGCGTAACGGGGCGTGTAGTTCGGTATCGATGCGACCGTCTTCCCGTAGTGCAAAGATATCGACGCGGGTGACATCGCTGAGGCGCTCCCGATGCGCCTGCATCACCCAGTCAGGCAGATCCAGCATGTGGGTGATGCCGGTGTTGGCCGCCGCAAACTGGTGATTATGCACGCTGCGCCGGCCGCTCTGGTTGAAATCACGCGCGGCCGGGTCATCCGAGACCGTCAGCGGCATGTGGCATTCGCTGCAGCGCGGCACAGCCTTCGGCGGGTAATAAAAGCTGTCAACCCGGTGCCCGGATACGCCGCTTTGCAGGAAGCTGTCGTAGTGGTCTTGGCCACGCAACCAGCGGTAGTGATTGACCTCGACCGGCAGGTTAACCTTATGGCAGGTGGAACAGAACTCGGCCGTGCGGTGAAACGGTTTCAGCAAAGTTTGCTTGTGGAAATCCGGCTTGGCCTTGATGAGTTGCTGATTGATGCTGCGCAGCAACTTTGACTCGCTGAAGGCAAACGGGTAGCGCGGCGGATCGGCAATGGTGTAATCACCGTTGCCGTGGACACCGTTGATGCGGGTTATGGCATGGCAGATCATGCAGGTGATGCCGGCCTGCGCGGTCGGGTTTTGTTCGCTGTCGTAAGCCGGATCATCGAACTGACCACTGAACAGGGGCACCTGGTCGTGGCAGGCGGCACAAAAACGTGCTGCCTTTAGCGTACCGTCACGTTGCAGCACGACCCTGCGGGTTTCCTCCACGCTGAACCGGTAGGCCGGATTATTGAAAGAACTGAAGCGGTGCATGCTCTGCTCGTGCGTCTTCATGATATCCGGGTGGCAGTTTGCGCAGCTGTCATCGGTCATCAGGTGTTCGGGCGGTATTGCATCACCACCCTGCAGGATTGCCAGCGAGGGCTGGAATTCGACCGTTTTCCCGGTGCCACGGTCGTTCAGGATACCTGCCTGCAGCACGACCATGATGCCGGCAAAGCCGAATGTGGCGAGCGTCCAGCGCAACCCTGTCTTCCAGTGAATCGGCGGACCCGCCAGGCGATGCAGAACAAACAGCCAGATGACCAGCAACGGGGTGATGACATGCAACCAGTAGCCGATGCGCCGTACCTGCGGATCATTGACCTCGAAGAATTCGAAGCGCGTCAGCAACAGGCCTGAGAGCAGTAGCAGCAGCGCCATCAGGAAAAGGCCCATGCCCGCCCTGACGGCATAGCGGTTGGGGCGGCGCCAGGCACGCCGCATGTGCGCCACGGCAAACACCAGCAGCGGCAGGATGATCAACAGGCCCAGCGCCAGGTGCAGCAGGAACATCAGCAGGTAAAAATAATTCTGGTAGCTTGTTGCGTTCAGCTGCTCAAGCACTGTGACCGCAGCCAGGTACACAGAATTGAGCAGCAGCAGCGAGAACAGCAATATAACAACACCCAGCAGGCGCCCGAGGCGTGCGTTCACAACCGGTATGAGCCTGTTATTGTCAGCCTGTGCTGGAGTCACCTGGTATGCCCGGCAGTTGTAGGACGTTAGCCAAGAACCGATTACTAGAGGGGAATTATCGCGG
>JBATIF010000317.1:0-1787 GCA_049667605.1 Gammaproteobacteria bacterium | reverse complement strand
CGTGAATCTGTGCTCGCCGGATAAACGCAACCGTGTGGAATCGAGTAAATCACCATCACCACTTGGATCCGATGAACGCGTCAGGGAGGCGCTGAGTGAACCTGTCTCCAGGGTCTTGCTAATGCTTGCAGCATAAATCAAACCGTTATTGTCGGTTTCATCCGTTTCGCTTCCAGTCACAACGCCTCCACCCGGACAGTTTGGAAAAGTGCCGGCGCCGAAACAGAAGCCGAGTGGAACGAATGTATCCGAGGTAGTCTGGCGCTGGCCGACCAGAAATGAAGCCACCAGCGTCTCGCTGAAATTCCGGGAAATACCTGCCTGTAAGCTTATCGTCCTGGAATCAATATCGCTTTCCGGTTTATAAAGGCTGTACGAGGCCGAAAGGGTCCCCTGGACGCGCGTGGTGAATTGCCGCACCAGTGACGAGGATAAAACGTGGTAGTCATACTCGACAAGATTAATATCATCTGAATAACTGATCGTTGTAAACTGGTACTCCAGGCTGGCCTTCATTTTCTCGGTAAGGATTCTTTCCCAGGAAGGTCCCAGCGTAAATCGATCCCGTGTTGCATATTCAACGACATTACCGCTTTGATCAAGTTGTGAATCCTGCGTACTGTCACGCGTGTAATTGATGTTGCCCCTGAAGGTATTCCTTTCAGTGCCATGATAGGCATTGGTATTGAAATTATAATCTTCCCGGTCCAGCACATCGCTGCTATCGCGCCCATTGCCACCAGTGAAACGGCGAATTTTAAACCCGGCATCACCAACCAACCCCTGGTTTTCCTTCGCCACGCCAAATCTGACAGAAGGGGATAGCGCTGCCTCCCAGACCGAGTCATGATCCAGGGTCGTCAAGCGTATATTGTCGTTATAACCCGTACGCAGAGAGATCTTCGGTTCAACCGACCACTCGGCTGCGTGCGCAGACATTGACATGAACAGGGCAATGATCAGTATTCCAGAGAAGTGTTTCAGTTCATGCATCAGGCAGCAAGATCCGTTTAAATAAGTTTGTTTTCAAACTACACAGCATAGATGAAGAACATGGTAATTTTTCCGTGTATTTCCGTGTGCTTCCGTGGCAAACAGGTTTTTTTCACTTTTCACTTTTCACCTTTCACCCTTCACTTCTCACCTCTCAAGGTACCACCACAACATCCCCGCTCTGCAAAACAATATTCTGCTCCAGATTTTCACCTTTCTCGATATCCCCATACCTGAAGGGTATCGCGGTCATTACCCCGTTCTCCCTGCGCAGCACTTTAATTTTATTTGCAGCCGCGTAAGCCGTCATCCCGCCAGCCATACTCAATGCCTGTACAACATCCATATAGCGATTGGCGATGAATTCCCCGGGCCGGGGAACCTTGCCGATTACATAAACCTTGTTGCCATTTAGCTGTGCTGTTGACACGGTTACTACAGGGTCAGGTATGTACTTTGAGAGTCGCTCGGTGATCAGGCCTTGCAGTTCGTCAACAGACTTGCCAGCTGCAATCACATTTCCGACCAGTGGAAACGAGATGCCGCCATCCGGCCGCACCAGCACTTGCTTCAAAAGGGATTCTTCTTTCCATACGGATACTTCAAGGACATCACCCGGCTGGATCTTGTATGTCCCGGTGGGTGTCATTGTCTCATCAGCCTGGAGTGGGTGGCTGAATAGGGCCAGTAACAATGCAGCTGTATGGAAAATTACGGTGGTTTTGGTCATGTTTTGATCCTGAATGGGTTCTGAACCGGATTGTCTGCAGGACTGGCAAGTGATGCAATTACAC
>JBATIF010000316.1:0-5034 GCA_049667605.1 Gammaproteobacteria bacterium | reverse complement strand
TACAATCTTTGGAAACAAGAGGTGGGCACTATGACGGCTTTAAGCTTGTTCAGGGTAATGAAGAAAGCATGCGGTGTTTTGACAATCCTTATGGCTTTTTACGTGCCGTTCATAAGCCAGGCGCAGGCGACCGATGTGGTAACCACCTACAAGGATGAAAACGGCTGGAAACTCAAGGTCAATGGCGAGGACTTCTATGTCAATGGAGTCGTCTGGGGCTACACCCCGAGAGGTGAAAACTATTCCTACAACCTGTGGGGAGAGTCTGACGAATTCATCAAGAAGGTTCTCGACTATGAATTCGGCTTGATGAAAGCTGCAGGCATAAACGCAAACCGCAGTTTTGGCTTTATTCCTCCCCGGTGGGTGACCTATATCTACAGGGAACACGGCATCATGTCGGTCATCAACCCGCTGATGGGACGCTATGGATACAATGTCGGCGGCACCTGGGTGCCGAGGACCAATTATGCCGATGAACTTACCCGTGCGACCCTGAAAAAAGACATGCTGGAACTGGTGGTGAAGTATAAAGACACACCGGGAGTGTTGATGTTTGCGTTTGGTAATGAGAGCAACTATGCCCTCGAATGGTCCAGCTTTGAAATCGAAAACCTGCCGACCGGGGAACAACACAAGGAAAAAGCAAGATCCCTGTACAGCCTTTGGGGGGAGGTCATAGATGCAGGTAAAAGCATAGACAAGAATCACCCTTTTACCATTGTCAACGGCGATATCCAGTATATCGATCTGATTGCCGAGTATTGCAAGAATATGGATCTGCTCGGGACCAATGTATACAGGGGCAAGGGTTTTACCAGCCTGTGGAAAGACGTCAAGGAAAAACTCGACCTTCCTGTTGTATTCATGGAGTTCGGCAGTGATGCCTTCAATGCGAGGACATTCACGGAGGACCAGGAAGCACAGGCGCGCATCCTGAAAGACCAGTGGCAGGAAATGTACAACAAGAGCTATGGAAACGGAGAGGAAGGCAACGCGATCGGCGGGTTTGTCTTCGAATGGCGTGATGAATGGTGGAAATTCAAGATCGAAGAACAGGAAGATATGGATATACAGGATAACAACGCATCATGGGCCAACGGCGGTTATAAATTCGATTTTGTAGAAGGCAAGAACAACATGAACGAGGAGTGGTTTGGTATTACCCGGCTTGGGCCGGCCAATTCCGAGGGTGTCTCCGAGGCCATACCGAGGATGGCCTACGATGTGCTCTCGGTTATCTGGCGCATTGATCCCTACAAGTACAAGAAGGACGCGATCAACCAGGCATTCAGGGATATGAACATGGAATTTCTCGCCCTGAAAAGCGATATGCGCATGCTGAAAAGTGAAAGCAAGGAGCGCAAGAAGATGCTGGGTTTCACAGGCGGCAGTCTCGAGGGCAAATTTGTAACCAAGGGAAACCAGGTTGACATCAAGCGGGATGGCGAGGACGGCATCGAATTTACCGATGGTGAAATGGTTTTCCTGGATTTTGGATTTCAGCCTACAGACAGGATTGATGGACAATTTACGGTCAACATCCTCGGTAATGTGGCTGATATAGAACCTATGGAAATCGAGTACGGTCGTCGGGGATCGCCGGTTACTGTGCTTGAAGTTCAAACAGTGAATTTGAACGGGGTTGCTCAAGACGTAGTGGTACCGGTTGTACAGGAAGGTCGTGAACGCGTGGAGATTTACGACTTCAATGCATCTTACGAGAACGAGATGTATGATTTAACCACCTTTTATCATGTGCCGCGCTATCACTGGAAAAACAAGGGCGACTTTTTTGGCCTGTTGAGAGAAACAACCGATATGGAAGGCCAGGATATCTGGAACGCCAAGGCACCGTTCGGCGCGGAATTCGAGGGCAAGAAATCCCTGGAAGGGCTGACAGTCCTGTTTGGACCGGAAGTCTACTGGGGTGCAAACCCGAAGGTGATGCTCAAGTACACTAACAGGTTTGCCGGCCTCGACTATACATTTTTGCACTCTGAAGATGTTTCCAGGACAGGGCAGTCGGCCTCGGCCACAGCGGCGACTACCAGGCAATCACGCGCGACGACACTGTATCTGAAAAAAGAACTGGATAAGGCTACTTTTGAAGTCGGTGGCATCTGGTCCGCTTCCGAAAAGCACGGTGAGGAATATACGCGTTACAATAACGGCAAAGTGATTGAAGAGGAGATCGATTGGGAGGATACGCTTGGTATCAAGGGCAGGGTGACCTTCGATCTTTTCAATCTTGCCAATGTTGAGCTGGCTGCCACGTATGCCGGTCTCGTCGCCGATGGCGGCGCGCCTCTTGAAGAATTCGGCATTACCGGTCCGGGTTTTGCCGCACATTCAGGCATGGGCAACAAGTACGAGTATGAAGCCGCTTTTCGATTCAATTTCGGCGACCACATGATCTATCCGCGCTTCCTCTACCGGAAGAATCTTGTCGATGCCAACCCGTCGATTGCACCTGTCCCGGCGGCGGGCTTTGCCGGCGTCGGCCCGCGTAACACCGATGATGACCCGTTTGCGGTGTTGGGCAACAGGGAGGCCAGGTCAGCCGAACTCGTCTACACCTATGACCCGACGGGAGGCACTTATTTCTATGACTGGAATAACGATGACAAGGAAGATGCCGGCCTGGCCTTCAATCTCGTTGCCAGTTATACGGATTATCCTACCGCGACGGATTCATACCAGTTCTTTTTCGAGCCAACCGGCAACAATGCAGCCTTTGGTGTAGGGCTTCCGCAAGCCGACGTATGGGAAGCCAAGAGCAAGATAGTGATGAATCCGAGTCGCAATCTGAAACTGATTACCAATCTTCTCGTCGGCTATCAGCAATCGACGGGCGACCCGACCGGAGGTACGCGTAAATTCTACGAGCTGGATGGAAAGGTGATCTTCAGGAAAAAACATATCCTTGAAGGCTACTGGAGAAAAGATGCCTGGGGCCCGTACGACTTCCATCGGCAGTTCAATCTCACGTATCCGCACCAGTACTTGCTGGATTATTCGTACCTGCTTGATCAACGCAAGGATGAAAAGACGTCCAGCAAGATCGGTGTCAAGGGGATATACCGATCGCTAAATGAGGATTCTCCGGAAGATGAATCCGTAAATAACACCAATGACTATGAGTTTCAAACAACTTTCTACTTCACCTACAGCTTCGAGTGACAGGACAGGCATTGCCGGGGTTTGACATTATGAGAAATCAATATTCAAAAGAGACTCGTTCAGGGAGCTTTAAAACGCTGTCCCTGATGCTGCTTGGCCTGGTTGTGCTGGCCACTACAGGTTGTAATTTCGGTGGTCCTGATGGTGATGATGGCAGCGATGTCACTAACATCATTCTGCCGACAGACACACAGCTGGACCTGTCCTGTATAAACGCAGGGCTCACGACAGTTGATCTGAATACTGGGCAGGTGGCTGCGGAGGACTGTGTTCTGGACGACAATGCGAACCCCTATCGATATGTAGCGACAGGCGAGTTTGATGAAAATGACCCTGACGCAGATATCGGTAAATTCCTGCTGGAGGACGCGATCCCAGCCGGGCCCACGGGCGCGAAAGCACGTTTCTATCTCTGGGCGACGGCTCTGGCGAGAAGGAATTCTGGTGAAAATCAATATAAGACTGCAAAGGCATTGCATGAATTATATACCGCACAACCACTTCCAGATCCGCTTGTGAAGGAGCAGGCACTGAAAGCATACCGCTCGGTGCTGGAATATTATTTCGGGGAGGTGACTTTTTTTGAATTTCTTACCCCTTCCGGGCTAGCAAATATTCCTAATCAATTGAATCTGCTTGTTGGTGACGACATGAGTAGGCCACTCGCTACTGCAGATCCCGTTTTTTACCCGGCAGGTTTTGCGCAACTTTTCCCTGCTGATACTTACCCTGATACTTTTGCTGCGGTAACTGAGATCGGTGACTGGGGCTTCACCTATATACCGTGTACAGAACCACCATTTTCATCTGGTATTTACCCTGATAATTGCCCCAATAATGGATCCATGTATATAAATTAGTCCAATAACGATGACTAAATCAGTGGGCCTTGCTGGAGCATACTGTCTTTGCAAGCTTGTAATGGCCAAAAAGGTCTAATTAAGAGACACGCCAGTATGGCCTGAACGCATTAGCGGGTTTTCATTGAGAGCATTAACCAGGTGGCTGATGTATTGTTTCAATAAACCCCTGATGTGTACTGCAAACATGTCATTGCGACAGCAGTACGACAATTTCATCGCGTGGAATCAGTGATGTGGTGATTGCAGTGTCACCTTGTTTCTCGTAATGACGAATAAATTGAATTCCCTTTAGAAAATTTGAGCACTTCGATTCAGTAATATTCATAATGTTGCCGAAGGATTTTATCTGGGGTGCCGCCGCATCCAGTTACCAGGTCGAGGGCGCCGCCTGGCGCGACGGCGGCGGCGCATCGGTCTGGGACATGCTTGGCCGCCAGACGGGCAGAATAAATAATGGCGACAGCGGTGAAATCGCCTGTGACCACTATCACCGCTACCGCGAGGATGTCGGCCTGATGGCTGACATCGGCCTGCAGGCCTACCGCTTCTCGGTCAGCTGGCCGCGCGTGCTTCCCCACGGTGCCGGCGCCGTCAACGCCAAGGGGCTGGATTTCTACAGCCGCCTGGTTGATGAACTGCTGGAACACGGCATCACCCCGTGGCTGACCCTGTTCCACTGGGATTTCCCCTACGCGCTCTACTGCAAGGGCGGCTGGCTGACCCGCGACAGCGCCGGCTGGTTTGCCGACTACAGCGCCATCCTGGTGGACAAGCTCTCCGACCGGGTTGCCCACTGGATTACCCTGAACGAGCCGCAGTGCTTCATCGGCATGGGGCACCTCGATGGCAGCCATGCCCCCGGTGTGCAGATGGGCCTTGCAGAAGCCCTGCTGGCCGCTCACCATGTGCTGCTGGCGCATGGGCAGGCCGTACAGGTGATTCGCGCCCGTGCAAAAATGACCCCGCTGATTGGTGCGGCCCAGGCCGG
>JBATIF010000315.1:0-2057 GCA_049667605.1 Gammaproteobacteria bacterium | reverse complement strand
GGGTCAGCAAGCTGCGCGAAGGCAGGCGCGCCGGCACACAGACGCCTGACAGGATCGTTTTTCTTGAACATTTATTGCATGACATGCGGCTTTACAAGAGCCGCCCGGAAATCAGTGCGATGCGAACAGCGGCCAGGGTTGCCTGTCGCGGGCACCGGCGTGCCATGCAGGTTTGCAGGCCGGAGATGAGTGAGTACGAGATCGAGGCGGAGCTGCTGCATGAATTCCGGCGCGCGGGCATGGTGCCGGCCTACCCGAGCATCGTCGGCAGCGGCGAGAACGGTTGCATTCTGCACTACACGGAAAACAGCGGCCGACTGCATGACGGCGACCTGCTATTGATCGATGCCGGTGCGGAATATGACTGTTACGCCTCGGATGTGACGCGCACCTTCCCGGTGAACGGTCGCTTCACTGCCGACCAGAGAGAACTTTACGAGGTAGTGCTCGAAGCGCAGGCGGCGGCCATCGACCAGGTCAGGCCGGGGAATCACTGGAATGCACCGCATGTCGCGGCAGTAAAAGTGCTCACGCGCGGGCTGCTCAAACTGGGGATACTCAAGGGCAAAGCGGCAGAGCTCATCAGGAAGGAGGCCTATCGGCGGTTTTACATGCACCGTACCGGGCACTGGCTGGGTATGGATGTTCACGATGTCGGTGACTACAAGGTCGGCGGTGAGTGGCGCGAGCTGGAACCGGGCATGGTGTTGACTGTCGAGCCGGGTGTCTACATCGCGCCGGGCAGCCGTGGCGTTGCGAAAAAGTGGTGGGGTATCGGCATTCGCATCGAGGACGATGTGCTGGTCACCCGGGGTGAACCGGATGTCCTCACAGAGGCCGCGCCGCGGACGATTGCCGATATCGAGTCCGTCATGGCCGCAGGCAGTACGGCCGCCTGATGGCCGTGCACGAACAGGGTGGTTCGTCTGTGTCGCGCTATGACGTAATTATTATCGGTGGGGGTATGGTGGGCGCCAGCCTTGCCTGTGCCTTGAGCGGGCCGGGTCTGCGCGTGGCCATCGTCGAGGCGGTCGCACCCGGGGTGCGTGAACAACCCGGTTATGACGAGCGCGCCATTGCCCTGGCCTACGGGACGAAACGTATCTTCAGCGGCCTGCAGTTATGGGACGAGCTGGCCATTGACGCGACCCCGATCCACCGCATCCATGTGTCTGACAGGGGGCATTTCGGCATGACGCGGATGGACCGCGCGGAAGAGGGGCTGCCGGCCCTCGGGTACGTGGTCCCGGCCCGGGTGATCGCGCAGGTGCTCGATGATGGCCTATCCCGCCGTGAAGGCGTTGACTATTGCTGCCCGGCAACGGTGACGGCGACCAGGTCGACAGGGGACGAGGTACAGGTGGATATTATACGCAACGATGTGCCGGAAATGCTCAGCGCACGCTTACTGGTTGCGGCCGATGGCGTGAACTCGGCCGTCCGCAAACAGTTCGGCATCGACTGCCGGGAAGATGACTATCGACAAACCGCGATTGTCACCAATATCACGCCGCAATTGCCGCACCGTAATATCGCCTATGAGCGTTTTACCGATAGCGGGCCATTGGCCCTTTTGCCCATGACGGAGCAGCGTTGTGCCGTTGTCTGGACGGTCGCCAGCGAACAGGCGGATGCGATCATGGCGCTGGACGACGATGCCTTTATCGCGCGGTTGCAGGCGCGCTTCGGCTATCGACTCGGCCGTTTGCAGAGGCCGGGCCGGCGTCAGGCCTGGCCATTGAAGCTGCTGCAGGCAACGGCATCGGTGCGCGAACGGCTGGCGCTGGTCGGCAATGCCGCGCATACCCTGCACCCGATTGCCGGGCAGGGTTTCAACCTGGGCGCACGCGATGTCGCTGCCCTGGCCGAGGTGCTGGTAGATGCGGTGCGCAGCGGGGAAGACCCCGGTGCACTGGCGGTGCTGAACCGCTATGCGGACTGGCGCCAGGCCGACCACCGCAGCGTCACTGTATTTACCGACGGCCTTGCACGCCTGTTTACCCTGCCGCTGCCATCACTGGGCCTGGCGCGCAGCGCCGGCCTGCTCGCGCTGGACC
>JBATIF010000314.1:0-2017 GCA_049667605.1 Gammaproteobacteria bacterium | reverse complement strand
GGTGGTGTTTCAGGTCCTTTTCGGTGAAACGAACACCTTCCTGGGCCTGCCCGCCGTCAGGGTCATCCGGGCTGAAAGATTCGCTGGCCGGCCGGTAGCACAGCTCCCTGACCGGCACCATTTTGATGTGCAGCTCATCCTGGTATTGCTCCATCATCTCCTGTGCGGCATAGCGCGGGTAGTAGCGCTGCTCGTTCTCGCGCACGCCCGGGGGCGCGGCATGCTCGGGGCCGACGATCATGTGGGAGCAACCGTAGTTCTGGCGCATGATGGCATTCAGCAGCACCTCGCGCGGCCCGGCCATGCGTACGGCGGAGGGCAACAGCGAGAGGACGGCCATGTTGTGCGGGTAGTGATGGCGGATCGCCTGGTAGCAGTGCACCCGGGCGTAATAGTGCAGATCGCCGGGCTTGGTCATGCCAACCGAGGGATGCAGCAGGATATTGGCCTGCGCGTCCCTGGCCGCCTGCAGGGTGATCTCCCGGTGCAGGCGGTGCATGGGCTTGCACGTATGGAAACCGACCACGTTCTGCCAGCCCATTTTCAGAAACAAATGGCGCAGTTCCTCGGGGGTGTCGCGCAGGGTGTCGAAATCAAAATGGGTGGGCAGCTGGGCACCGGTCAGGCGACCGCCGATACAGGTATCACCCGACTGCTCCAGCAGGTAGCGCACCCCGGGATGGGCGGTCGAGGTCGTGCCATAGATCTCGCTGGCCTCGCGCTGCCTGTCCGGCTGCCACTGGTCCTCGACGGTCAGCACGGCGAGCATGAAACCTTCGCCGTCACGCAACGCCAGCGGCTGCCCGGGTTCGATTTTTTCAGCCTGCGGGGACGGCACATCCAGGGTAACCGGGATGGACCACAGGGTGCCGTCGGGAAGGCGCAGGTTGTCGATGACGGATTCATACGTTTCCCGGCACATGAAGCCGTCGAGCGGGGAGAAGCCACCATTCAGCAGCAACTCGAGGTCGCACAGCTGGCGCTGGTTCAGCGTAATGGAGAGGAAGTCGGCGGACTCCCCCTTCAGGGTCTCGGCCCGGTCTTCATCAACCAGCAGGTTCAGAAGTTTGCCGCCGTGTGGCGGGATCAGATGTTCCATATTTGATATTCCTTATGTATCGAAGTTTTACTTCATCAAGGCTGAGTCAGCCTTTGCGTTAATTCCCGGCCGGCTTGCAGGCGCGAGCGAAAGCTCGCGAACATCTCGCCAGCTGGCGCCGGCTCCTGCAAATGATCAATATACCCACCGGTTAATCCCTGTCAGAGGCAGCCAGTGGCATGCGGATTGTGTCTGTAATCGACCCTGCCGCGTGAAACCCGATCGCGCTTGAGAAGCGCTCCTACAAAGCTGGAATCGGCACCTGTAGGAGCGAATCTAATCCGCGATAACCCTGCATGAACACCGATCATGCGCGATGTACATGGATGTACAAGTGCCGCGGGAGGCATGGATGCCGGGAGCGGCCTTGCGAAGCGCCCCTACAAAGCTGGAATCGACACCTGTAGGAGCGGATCTAATCCGCGATGATCCTGCATGAACACCGATCACGCTAGCGAAGCGCCCCTGCAGATGCACCGGTTCTTGTATTCAGTAATGTTAACAGAGGGCTTATTATCAGGGACACGAAAAAATTTATTTTTCACAAGATTAACTGGATATCTCTAGGACGCCAGCAGTTTGTCCAACTCCCGCAGACCTGTTGTCACATCCGCACCCAGATGAACCCGCAACACGCGGCGCCCGCGCTCGGCCAGCACCCCGAAATCGCCCTGGGCCTGGGCCGCCTCGACCATCCCGAAGCTGTAGCCATGCCCGGGGACCTGCAGGTCCAGTGCATGGTCACTGGTGATCTGCAGAAAGACGCCGTTATTGGCACCGCCCTTGTAGGCCTGGCCGGTTGAATGCAAAAAACGCGGGCCAAAGCCGAGGCATACCGCCACTTTATACTTATCCCGAAGCCGCAGCCGCAGCTGCTGTAACAAGGCATTGTGTGCATCATTGCGGGCGATGTAGGCC
>JBATIF010000313.1:0-41200 GCA_049667605.1 Gammaproteobacteria bacterium | reverse complement strand
TGCCAATCTCTTCTTTCAGCTGCTCGAAGGTTTCAAGCTCGTAACTTTGCAGCAATACTTCACTCAACCAGAGCATTCATTCTCTCCAAATAATCACTATTCATGCCGGTATCACCGATCCGGTCATGGTAGCGGGCACGATACAAAAGTCGCTGTTTGCCCGCATCCACATCATCCGTGAAAGACTCGCGCTTGTGCAGTACATTATTACAGATAACACCCTGACCCGCGCGCAGCCTGACCTTCAGTATATAGTCCGAATCACTGTTCAAAAGTTCAGTCAGGAACCCTGTAGCAAGCCGCGTACTACGATCATCCTTCCATTCAATGCTGCGCGTACGGGCCGTGTAGCGCATATGCAGGGCGCCTGTCGCGATCTGCACCGAAAATACCGGTCCATTCTGAAGCGGACGAATTTCAACACCGTTCTCGATATTCGGCGGTATTGTCATGGCATCCGGCTGCATCAGCGCGGCAATGTAGTCCGGGTTCTCGTCACGCAGCAGGATGTAGGCAATCTCCGGGTCAAGAAACAGGTTGTCGCCACCGCTTGCCGGCTCGGAGACACAATGCATGACGATACCATGCACCTGCTGATCCAGCCGGTTGTAGTAACCGTCAGTGTGCCAGTTCAACGGCCGGTTGGTATAGGGAATGTAGTGATTGCCCTGCATCTCCGGCTTGACACGCAGGGACGTGATACTGTCTTCATCGGCGCGCAGGTTCGTGTCCAGTCGTTCCAGGCCGAACTGCTGGCCAAGTGCACAGATCGCTTCCTTGCAGCTGTCTGCCTGCCTTTGAAATTCATAGAAGACCATGTTGGCCTTGCGGCAGCACGCAAGCATGCTGGTGTATTCAGCGCTGCTCAGCTGCAGGGGATATGCAATCGGCACCAGCAGTTCCTCGGCCGAGCGCGGATAGCCTGCCAGCTTGCGTTCGCGCCAGCGTTGGTAACTGTGTTCGTCCGACAAATCAAACGGCTGTAACATACGGCTGGTTTCTGGCATGGACTGGATTCGACCGGCAAACGGCACTGTATACAAGGGCGCGCATCATACGTCGGGCAGATGGTCAAAGACAGCCGTGACAACCGCACACGTATCCTCGCCCGTTTACCTGATAATGGATGTCATTCGCATTAAGAGACCAAAAAATCATCGATCCAGCTCCAACGAATTTCATCAATTAACAAATAAGTACGCGTTAATATAAGGAAAAATTCTAGTCTCATTAGTGAAACCATAAAAGTATGTTAACTAGCGGAAATTAAATAAAATTAAACCAATACCTCTTTCGAGATACAGGCCAGCAGCCGCGCCACCCCATGGGTAGGATATGCCCGTCATGAGTGCATGCCTAAAATGCGCGTAGTCAAGAGTTATGTGTCTGCTGCTGTCACTAACTCACTGATTTATATGTTGCCCGGATCGTAGATCCTGTCGACGACGCGTAACGGATGTAAGTGAAAACAAATTCAGGAGATAGCCATGGCCAAGAACACCTATCCAACACCAATGCTTGATGAACTCGAGAGCGGCCCATGGCCGAGCTTTATTTCCGGCATCAAGCGTCTGCGTGACGACCATCCGGATGAGCGCATCAACTCCGTTACCAATGGTCTGCTTGGACAGCTGGAACATTCCTACGAAACGCGCAAGGGCTACTGGAAAGGCGGCACCGTCAGTGTTTATGGTTATGGCGGCGGTATCATCCCGCGTTTCTCTGAAGTTGCCAGTGCCTTCCCTGAGTCCAAGGAATTCCACACCATCCGCGTTCAGCCGCCAGCCGGCAACTTCTACACCACGGACATGCTGCGCCAACTCGGTGACAGCTGGGAGAAGCACGGCTCGGGTCTTGTTACCTTCCACGGCCAGACCGGCAACATCATGTTTATCGGTACCACCACCGAGGGTACACAGCACTTCTTCGACGAAATCAACGAATATGGCTTTGACCTCGGCGGCGCCGGCCCATGCGTGCGTACTGCCATGTCCTGTGTTGGTGCCGCACGCTGCGAAATGTCCAACTGCAACGAGCACAGCATTCACCGCTGGATGGTGAACAATTTCACCGACGACGTGCATCGCCCGGCCCTGCCCTACAAGTTCAAGTTCAAGGTCTCGGGTTGCCCGAATGACTGCCAGAACGCCATTGAACGCTCAGACTTCGCCATCATCGGCACCTGGCGCGATGAAATGAAAGTCAACCAGGAAGAAATCAAGTACTACCTGAAAAAGAAAGGTCGTCAGTACATCATCGACAATGTCATCACACGTTGCCCGACACAGGCTATTACCTTGACCGACGACGACACCATTGTTGTCGATAACCACAACTGCGTACGCTGCATGCATTGCCTGAACGTAATGCCCAGGGCATTGCACCCGGGTGATGACAAGGGCGTCACCATCCTCATCGGTGGCAAGCGTACCCTGAAGATCGGCGATCTGATGGGCACCGTCGTGGTTCCCTTCAAGAAACTGGAAACCGAGGAAGATTACGAAAGCCTGCAGGAAATGGCTGAAGAGATCATCGACTTCTGGGCCGAGAATGGCCTGGAGCACGAGCGCTGCGGCGAGATGATCGAGCGTATAGGCCTGGTTAACTTCCTCGAGGGCATCGACATCGATGTTGATCCGAACATGATCAGCAGTCCGCGCCAGTCTTCCTATGTCCGCATGGACGGCTGGGAAGAAGAAGCCGAGAAATGGTTCGAGAAAAAGCGTGAAGAAAAGCAGGCTGCTTCCGCCTAACCATCCACGTTGAAGCAAAACGGTCCCGGTGCACGTGCGCCGGGGCTTGTTCAATAAAATTCTGAAATTCAGGAGAGTCACATGGCACAAGAAATGCGTCCGCCAATCGAATCCGGATGTCCTGACGGGTTCCAGTACATGCACCCGGTTATGCGGAAGAACTACGGTCTATGGGCCTATCACGACGACCCGCAGCCCGGTGTTCTATTGCACGTATCCAAATACGGTGACAAGATCTGGACGGTACGCGCAGGCACCCAGCGTATTCTCGATGTTTACACGCTGCGTGAACTGTGTGACATCGGTGACAAGTATGGTGAGGGCTACATCCACTTCACCATCCGCAGCAACATCGAGTACCAGGTTGCCGATGAGGCCAAAGTCGAACCGCTGATCAAGGCCCTCACCGACGCCGGTTATATCGTCGGTGGTACGCGCAACTCGGTTGCCATGATGTCGCATACCCAGGGCTGGCTGCACTGCGACATACCCGGTACCGATGCATCCGGTGTTGTGAAATCCATGATGGACGAGCTGATTGACGAGTTCAAAGGCTGGAACATGCCGAATCGCGTGCACATGACCACGTCATGCTGCCAGATCAACTGCGGCGGCCAGGGTGATATTGCAATCAACGTGCAACACACCAAGCCACCGAAGATCAACCACGACCTGGTATCAAATGTCTGCGAGCGGCCTTCTGTTGTTGCTCGCTGCCCGGTTGCAGCCATTCGCCCGGCGCTGGTCAACGGCAAGCCTTCACTGGAAGTCGATGAGAAGAAGTGCATCTGTTGTGGCGCGTGCTTCCCGCCCTGCCCACCGATGCAGATCAATGATGCCGAACATTCCAAGCTGGCCATTTGGGTCGGTGGCAACCACTCGAATGCACGCAGCAAGCCAACCTTCCAGAAACTGGTCGCCTCCGGTATTCCGAACAACCCGCCGCGCTGGCCTGAAGCCACGGCTGTAGTGAAGAAAATCCTTCATGCCTACAAGGAAGACGCCAAGGACTGGGAACGTATGAACGACTGGATTGAACGTATTGGCTGGCCGCGCTTCTTTGAAAAAGCTGGCCTGCCGTTCACCAAGTACCACATCGATAACTGGCGTGGTGCCCGTAACAGTCTGAACGCATCAACCCATATCCGTTTCTAGGGGACTTTGCATGAAGTTTACGATCCAGATCAACGAGGGGCCCTACCAGCACCAGTCTTCTGATTCAGCCTATTTCTTCATCAAGGCTGCACTGGAGAAAGGACACGAGATATTCCGTGTCTTTTTCTACCACGATGGTGTGAATAACGGCACACGTCTGACTACTCCGCCGCAGGACGATCGCAACATCGTCGAGCGCTGGAGTGCACTGGCCAAGGAACATGATCTCGACATGGTCCTGTGCGTAGCTGCAGCCCAGCGGCGCGGGCTTGTCGATGACGGCGAAGCCGAGCGAAACGGCAAGGACGCAACCAACATCGCCCCGGGGTTCCGTATCTCCGGACTCGGACAGTTAATCGAAGGCGGTGTACAAAGTGACCGCCTGGTTGTATTTGGCGACTGAGCGGAGAATTGACGATGGCTGAA
The DNA here is from genome assembly GCA_049667605.1 of Gammaproteobacteria bacterium. GTDB lineage: Bacteria > Pseudomonadota > Gammaproteobacteria > UBA9214 > UBA9214 > UBA9214. Next base: position 36,866 of record JBATIF010000313.1, on the reverse strand, counting down.
GTGACAAAGAAATTCATGTATATCAACCGTAAGCCGCCTTACGGCACGATCTATGCCTGGGAAGCCCTGGAAGTCGTACTGATCGGCGCCGCCTTCGAGCAGGATGTCAGCGTCACTTTTATGGACGACGGGGTCTACCAGCTGACCAAGGGCCAGGATACCAACGGGATCGGCATGAAAAACTTTTCACCGACCTACATGGCGCTGGGCGATTTCGAGATCACCAAAATCTACGTTGAAAAGGAATCTCTCGAAGAACGCGGCCTGAGCCTGGACGACCTGCAGCACCTGGTCTGGGAAGATGAAGACGAGGACTGGGCTGAAAAGGATTCCATTCGACTGGTAAGCCGCGCGGAACTCGCGGACGTGCTGGCCGATCAGGATGTTTTATTCAACTTCTAGACATTATAGGAACATAGAAAATGGCTATGTTACACCTGGTAAACAAGTCACCGTACAGTGTACGCAACCTGGAAACGGCCTCTTCAATCATGAAGAGTGATGATTCACTGCTGTTGATCGAGGATGGTGTGTACGGCGCCGTCAAAAGCGGCAAAGCGGCTTCGATGCTGAGCGGTATCAAGGTAGCGGTTCTCGGACCCGATCTTGCAGCGCGTGGCATTACTGAAGACAAACTGATCGACGGCATTGATGTCATCGATTATGCCGGATTCGTTGACCTTGTCGCTGCAAACGACAAGGTTCAATCCTGGCTCTGACTATTTTAACCGGCGGCATCCAACGAGGAGACTTCTCATGAGTAGTATTGAAGCAAATGGCAAGACATATGAAACAGACGAGGAAGGTTACCTGGCAGACCTGAACACATGGGACAAGGATGTTGCAGCCGTCATGGCTAACATCGATGACTGCGAACTGACCGACAGCCACTGGGAAGTGATCAACTTCCTGCGTGAGTACTACGAGGAATACCAGATTGCCCCGGCGGTTCGTGTGCTGACCAAGGCTATTGGCAAGAAACTCGGCAAGGACAAGGGTAATAGCAAGTATCTGTATGAACTGTTCCCGTACGGTCCTGCAAAACAGGCCTGTAAGTATGCCGGTCTGCCAAAACCAACCGGTTGCGTTTAGTTTAAAGTTGCAGTGCAGAGGCTTTTAGCCCTGCATTGCAACTGGTTTTTCCGTATACAAGGAGCCCGGATACATGCCTTTCTGGACCATCGTTTATGCGTTGCTGTTCTATACCGCCACGGCCATTCTGGTTATCGGTGTGGGATCGAAGATCTGGCAATACGCAAAAACACCGGCACCATTGAAGATACCGACCACACCGGCACCGGTAACTCGCCAGGGTGTGGCACTGCGCATGTTTCGGGAAGTCGCTTTTTTCGAAAGCCTGTTCAGGTCCAACAAATGGATCTGGGTGTTTGGATACCTGTTTCACTTCGGCATGCTGCTGGTACTGCTGCGGCATTTGCGCTATTTCACCAACCCGGTCTGGTTCTGGGTTGACCTGATCCAGCCGTTTGGCTTGTATGCTGCATTTGCGATGGCCGCCGGACTTGCCGGTCTGTGGGCACGGCGTTTCCTGGTTGACCGTATACGTTACATTTCTGCCCTCTCTGACCACCTGATGCTGGCCCTGCTGCTGGCAATCGCCTTGACCGGCTTGGGTATGGATTACATCAGCCATACCGACATCGTGGCGCTGAAGGCGTTTTTTCTCGGCCTGATGTACTTCAGCTGGCAGCCGATTCCGGAAGACCCGCTGCTGCTGGTTCACCTGGCACTGGTCGCCACCCTGATGATAATCTTTCCAGTAAGCAAACTGTTGCATGTCCCCGGCGTATTTTTCAGCCCAACCCGCAACCAGGTAGACAACCCGCGTGAGCAACGTCATATCGCGCCGTGGGCTGCCGAGCTGGAAAACAAGTAACTGACAGGAGCCAGGCGTGGCAGACTTCGACACACCAAAACTGAAGGAATACCCGGAGATCCCTCACATCCATGAAGGGGTGATGGCGCACAGCAAGCCGTTTGTCGCCAAGGAGGAATTCCAGCAGGCCCTCGGTTTCCCGGGTGAACTGGTCGACAACTGGGAACAGGTTGCTCTCGACAAGATGGAGGAGCTGACCGGCAAATACCGCGGCTTCAGGGTGTTCCTCGATTCCTGTGTAAAATGCGGCGCCTGTACCGACAAGTGTCACTACTACCTTGGCACCACCGATCCGAAGAACATGCCGGTTGCCCGCCAGGACCTGCTGCGCAAGGTTTACCGCCGTAACTTCACCTTCGCCGGTAAATATTTCCCGAAACTGGTCGGTGCCGTTGACCTTACAAAGGAAGTGCTGGATGACTGGTACAGTTATTTTCACCAGTGCTCGCAGTGCCGTCGCTGCTCCGTGTTCTGCCCGTACGGCATCGATACCGCTGAAATTTCCATGGCGGCGCGCGAAATCATGGACTCGGTGGGCGTCGGCCAGAAATACTGCAATGAAATTATTGCCAAGGTCTACAAAATCGGCAACAACCTCGGTCTGCCGGAACCGGCGCTGAAAGACACCCTCGAGGGACTGGAAGAAGACATTGAAGACGAAACCGGTGTAACCGTTCGTCTGCCGCTGGATGTGAAAGGTGCCGATATCCTGGTCATCACACCGTCCGCCGACTTCTTTGCGGAACCTCACGTCGATGGTCTGATGGGATATGCCAAGGTCTTTCATGAAGCCGGCGTCAGCTGGACGCTGAGTTCCTATGCCAGTGAAGCGGCGAACTTCGGCATGTTCATCGGCAGTTACGAAAACATGCGCGAGGTCTCCCTGCGTATCCGCCAGGCCGCGCTGGATCTCGGCGTAAAACGCATCATTTTCGGCGAATGCGGTCATGCATGGCGCGTGGCCTACAGCTTCCTGAATACGCTGGCCGGGCCGTTCGATTTTCTCGACCCGAAATACCCGGTGCCGATGCACATCATGGAATTTACCTATGACCTGCTGCAGCGCGGTGCCCTGACAATGGACAAGTCCGCCAATGATGACATGGTGCTGACCTATCACGATTCCTGCAATGTCGCGCGCGCCTCACGCATGGGTCCAATGCCGGGCGGGCAGTTCATCCTGCCGCGCGAAGTGATCAAGGCCAGTGTCAATCACTTCTACGACATGCCCCAGGACACAATCCACGACTCCACCTACTGTTGCGGCGGCGGTGGCGGTTTGCTTACAGACGACCTCATGGAGCTGCGTGTCAAGGGTGCCCTGCCTCGCATGGAAGCGCTGAAGCATGTCGTCGAGGAACATGGCGTCACACACATGGCAGCGATCTGCGCAATCTGCAAGAGCCAGTTTGCCAAGGTCATGCCGTACTACGGTTTTCAAATGGACAGCATCGTCAGCGTGCACCAGCTGGTCAGCAACGCGATCGTCCTTGGCAACAAACAATAATTTTTTAGTCCGATTAAGGTTAACAACCAGATCAGGTAAAAGGAGAACAGGCATGGCAACTTCTCGGGATGACATGGAAAAAGACGATCTGACGTTCCGCCGTTATGAAGATGGCGACTACACGTACAAGCGCAAGGGCGACAATATCTTCAATGAAGATACGACGTACAAGTGTCCGACCTATGTGCACCGTACGCCGCCATGCCAGGGCAGCTGCCCGTCCGGTGAAGATATCCGCGGCTGGCTGCAAATCGTGCGTGGCATCGAAAAACCCGTCGGCGATATGAGCATGGAAGAGTATGCCTTCCGCCGTTCGACCGACGCCAACCCCTTCCCGTCGATGATGGGCCGTGTCTGCCCGGCCCCCTGTGAAGATGGTTGCAACCGAAATAATGTTGAAGACTTCGTCGGTATCAACGCCGTCGAGCAGTTCATCGGTGACTCGGCCTACGAGCAGAAATTCACCTTTGACAACTCAGCCCCGTTGAGCGGCAAGAAGATTGCCATCATCGGCGGTGGCCCGGCCGGCATGGCGGCGGCCTACCAGCTGCGCCGCCTTGGCCATGGCAGCACCATCTTTGACGAACACGATGAGCTGGGCGGCATGATGCGCTACGGCATCCCGGGCTACCGTACCCCGCGTGATGTGCTGAACCACGAGTGCCAGCGCATTGTCGACATGGGTGGTATCGACCTGCGCATGAACACACGCGTCGGCAAGGATGTAAGTATTGCAGAGCTGGAAAAGGAATATGACGCCATTCTCTGGGCACTTGGCTGCCAGACCGGCCGCGCCTTACCGGTACCGAACGGTGATGCCCCGAACTGTGTTGCCGGCGTTAAATTCCTCGAGGCCTTCAACAAGGGCGTCCTGCAAGTTACCGCTGACAAGGTTGTCTGTGTAGGTGGTGGTGATACCTCTATCGACGTGGTCTCGGTTGCCCGCCGTCTTGGCAAGATCACAAAGCTCAACAAGGAAGAACGCGCCGAGCAGGTCATTGGTGGCTATGTCGCCCATGATGCTGCCTTTGCTGCTGCCCGTGAAGGTGCCGAGGTTACCCTGACCTCCCTGTTTGAACAGGAAGAAATGACCGCCACCGAGCACGAGGTTCATGATGCACTGCATGAAGGAGTGCGTATTGATAACGGCGTCATGCCGGTTGAAGTCATTCTCAATGATGAGGGCCGTGCGAAAGCCCTCAAAATGGCCAAATGTGAAATGATTGAAGGCCGCCCGACCCCGGTTGCAGGCACTGAATATGAAATCGAATGTGACCTGATTGTCGCGGCCATCGGCCAGGGCGGTGACCTGACTGGCGGACTGGAAGACCTGGACAACGGCCGTGGCCTGATCGATGCGGATGCCTTCTACCAGGTGCCCAACCGTAACGGCCACTTCGTCGCCGGTGACATTATCCGTCCTCACCTGCTGACAACGGCTATCGGCCAGGCCTCTATTGCGTCAGAAAGCATCGATCATTACCTGAAGCATGAAGAGCAGAAAAAACGGCCAAAAGTGGATGTGCATCACTTCGAGTTGTTGAAGAAATTATCGGAAACCAACCTGGCGCCGGGTGAATTCAAGGCTGCAGAACAAGACGACATGCGTGGCACGGATGACTCGAATTTTGCCGTGCATAACTATGAAGATCGCTCCAGTGCCGAGATTATTTCTTCAGAGCGCCTGTTCCTGGGTCATTTCCCGTTCACACCGAGAAACAAGCGCAGTGCCAGAGGCCCGTCTGCTGAAGAAGTCCTCGGTCATTTCGAAGAACGCGGCATTGGCCTGACCACTGAAAAAGCTGTTGATGAAGCCGGTCGCTGCATGAGTTGCGGCATGTGCTTCGAGTGTGACAACTGTGTCATCTACTGCCCGCAGGATGCCATCTTCAGGGTGAAAAAGGACCAGGCTACCATGGGACGTTATGTCGATACCGACTATGACAAGTGCATTGGTTGCCACATCTGTTCGGATGTCTGCCCCACCGGCTATATCGATATGGCCCTGGGCGATCACTAGAGAGATACGGAACCAACCGATGCGAAACACAGGTTTCATCGTCATTCTCCTGGGAATGCTTTCGGCTGCTGTTACAACAGCCATGGCCGAAGGTCTGCTGCCCGATATCCCGGCAGCCCAGGGCCGCTTCAGTGATGCACAGGGCTGTGTAGAACCTGTTGCGGACATGCGCAAGAACCATATGGAGTACATTCTTCATCAGCGCGACGAAACAGTGCATGAAGGTATCCGCGACAAGCAACACAGCCTGAATGAATGCATCAACTGCCATGTAAGTAATGCGCCGGATGCACCGCGCAGCAGCAGTGAAAAGCATTTCTGCAACAGCTGTCACAGCTATGCGGCCGTGCGTATCGACTGTTTTCAGTGCCATGCTGACCGTCCTGTCAAGAATGGCAGCCGCCTGCGCTCGATGTCGCATACTCTTCACCCGAACAGTGAAGCTAACAGGCTGACGGGTGAAAACCTGCAGGCATTCATATCCGGGGGCAGGCCATGAGTGGTGAATCGAATATCGATCTCTACCGTCGCCGCTTTCTCAGCGGCACGGCAACAGCAGTTGCAGGCATGGCTGTTGTTCCCGGCGTCGTGCTGCATGAGATAGCCCAGGCAAAACCCGCGGAACAGGCGGTCAGCAGTAAAGTTCGCTGGGGTATGCTGATCGATTCAAATAAATGTGCAGAGGGTTGCAATGACTGTGTGCAGGCATGCAATGACGAACATGGACTGCACGGCTTCGACAGGCCTGCAACAGATGCCCAGTGGATTCGCAAGGTTAAGCTGAAAGACAAGCAAACCGGGCATACCCAGACATTACCCCTGCTCTGCCAGCACTGTGAAAAACCGCCCTGCGTGGATGTCTGTCCGACCGGCGCTTCCTTCAAACGCGAAGACGGTATTGTCCTGGTCGACAAGCATATCTGCATCGGTTGCCGCTATTGCATGATGGCTTGCCCATACAAGGCCCGCTCGTTCATTCACGAAACCCTGCAGGACCAGATGCCCTACTCCCCTCGCGGCAAAGGTACGGTCGAGTCCTGCACCTTCTGCGTTCACCGGGTCGATAATGACAGGACACCCGCCTGTGTCGAGGCCTGCACCGCAGAAAACCATAACGCGATGGTATTTGGTGATTTGAACGATCCATCGAGCGATATCACAAAACAGCTCAAACAACACAGTAGCCGCCAGATCCGTGCGGACCTTGAGCTCAATACCGGCGTGCGTTACCGGGGGATCTAATGAAACAACTGGATTTCAGGGAAATTGAAGGTGGCCTGCCGTTTTACATGCTGGTCGGGTTTATCGGTTTATTTGTCCTCGCCGGCCTGGGTGCTGCCTATTACATGGAGCACAACGGTCACTGGGTGACCGGCATGTCCAACCAGATCGTCTGGGGAACACCGCATGTGTTCGCCGTATTCCTGATTGTCGCCGCATCCGGGGCATTAAACGTTGCCTCTATAAGCTCGGTGTTCAGCAAGAGCGCCTACAAACCACTGGCCCGCCTGTCCGGCCTGCTGGCTATCACCCTGCTTGCCGGCGGCCTGGCCGTACTGGTGCTTGATCTCGGTCGCCCTGACCGCCTGATCATTGCCATGACCTATTACAACTTCAAGTCCATCTTCGCCTGGAACATCATGCTCTACACCGGCTTTATGGCCGTCGTCGCCGTATACATCTGGATGATGATGGAACGCAAGATGAACCGCTATACCCGGCCGGCCGGTTTTACAGCCTTCATCTGGCGCCTCATCCTGACGACCGGTACCGGTTCCATCTTCGGTTTCCTGGTCGCGCGGGAAGCCTACGATGCGGCCCTGCTGGCGCCGATGTTTATCATTATGTCATTTTCATTCGGCCTCGCGATTTTTATCCTGGTACTGATGGCGCTCTACAGGTGGTCGGAACGACCATTGGGTGATGCGATTTTAATGCGCCTGAAAAACCTGCTCGGTGTATTCGTTGCCGCGGTGCTGTATTTTGTCATGGTCTATCACCTCACCAACCTGTATATCACCCAGCATCACGGCGTTGAACGCTTCCTGCTGCTGGATGGCGGCATCTATACCCAGCTGTTCTGGATTGTACAGATCGGACTTGGCAGCCTGGTGCCACTGGCGCTGCTTTACCATCCATCCACGGGGAAATCACGCGGCTGGATTGGCATTGCTTCCCTGCTGGTGATCATCGGTGGACTGGCACAGATGTACGTCATCATTATCGGCGGACAGGCCTACCCGATGGAACTGTTCCCCGGCAAGGAAGTGACCAGTTCATTCTTCGATGGCGTCGTTGCCAGCTATACACCGAGTCTGCCCGAATTTGTCCTCGGCATCGGTGGTGTTGCAGTTGCACTGGCGGCCACGGTCGTCGGTGTCAGGGTGCTGCGTTTTATGCCTGTGAGCCTTGCGGATGACCAGGTTGACCCGCACTACCTCGCCAATAAAGACTCTGAAGCCGCTGCCTGATCGATACGTTGAGGCCTTTGCGGGTCACCTGAGCCCTATCCTGTCATGTCACGCCTGCTGATCTCGGCAGCACACAAGTCTTCCGGCAAAACCACGCTTACAGTGGGACTGTGCGCAGCACTGGCTGAACGCGGCATCGCGGTACAGCCCTTCAAGAAAGGCCCGGATTACATCGACCCCATGTGGCTCGGCCAGGCAGCCGGGCGCCCCTGTCACAATCTCGACTTCTACAATATGTCGCATGAGGAAATCCTCACGACGACCGGTCATTATTCGGCTGCTGCGGACATTGCACTGATTGAAGGCAACAAGGGTCTGTATGACGGACTCGATCTCAATGGCAGCAATAGTAACGCTGCGCTTGCCAAGCTGCTGCAGACACCGGTCATACTGGTCCTCGATGCACGCGGCATGACGCGTGGCATTGCGCCGCTGATCCTTGGGTACCAGGCCTTCGATCCTGAAATCTGCATTGCCGGGGTCATCCTCAACCAGCTCGGTGGCAGTCGTCACGAGGCAAAATTACGCGCGGTCATTGAGCACTATACCGATGTTCCCGTGGTTGGCGGTGTGCAGCGTGACAAATCCCTGGAGATTATCGAACGCCACCTGGGGCTCATTCCGAGTAACGAGGAAACCGCGGCACAAGACAAGATCCGCCAGATACGCGATCTAATCAAGGCGCAGGTCGACCTTGACCAGGTGCTGGACATCGCCGGTGAGACAGCACTCGATTTCGAGCCGCTACCAGTCGCTCTACATGCAACGGGACCGGCGGTGCGCATTGGCATCGCACGCGACGCAGCCTTCGGCTTTTATTATCCCGATGACCTCGATGCCTTGCAGCGGGCTGGTGCAAAGCTGGTGGCCTTCAACACGCTGCGTGACCGGGCACTACCGGATGTAGACGCCCTGTTTATCGGCGGCGGCTTCCCGGAAAGCCATATGCAGGCCCTCGAGGACAACAGCGAACTCAGGACCAGCATCAGGCAAGCCATCGAAAAGGGATTGCCGGCCTACGCTGAATGCGGGGGACTGATGTATCTTGCCCGCAGTCTCAGGTGGAAAGGCCGGCAAAACGAAATGGTCGGGGTTATTCCTGCTGATGTCATTATGCACGAGCGCCCGCAGGGGCGCGGCTATGTACGCCTGCAGGAAACCGGCGAATCACCGTGGCCAGGGGATCCGCAGCAGAAGGAGTTCTCCGCCCATGAGTTTCATTATTCAAGCCTGGATAACATCAGCAATCCGCTGAAATTCGCCTATGCCGTCAAACGCGGGACCGGCATCGATGGTGAAAATGACGGTATCGTCATCAACCGGCTGCTTGCCTGCTACAGCCATATGCGTGATACGAAACAGCATCGCTGGGCGCAACGCTTTGTTGAATTCATCAGAAAGAGCATGGACTGAGACAAAATCAGCTCACCAATCTATAATGGGCGTGGATATCCAAAAGCAGAGTATTCAGGAAGTTATCAGGCAATGATTACGATTACACCCGCAGCAGCCAGCCAGATCAACGCCTCGGCAGTCGAGGGAAAGATGCAAGGCCTTGCCATGAGAATTGCTGCGAAGCGTAACCCGGATGGCAGTATCCATTACGCAATGGGCTTCGACGACCAGCAGATCGAGGGAGATATACACATAACCCCGGCAGGGATCAATGTTATTATCTCGGAGATGAGCAAACCTTTGCTGGAAGGAGCAACGCTTGACTATGTCGAACTCGAGCCCGGCGAACACCAGTTCATCTTTTTGAACCCCAATGACGCCAACTACAAGCCTCCGGCCTGAGACAGCATCCTGGCGATGACTGCCCGCGGAACTGTTACCGAGATTAAATGTCACCTGGCGCTGCATACACACCACCGGTAGCCAAAGAGCGTGGCCGCACCCTGAGGAGCCGCTTGTTGCTGCGACTCGCAGGACTGCTGCTGATACTCGCGATCTCCACCTTTCTGTTAATCCTCAACGGGATGGATTCAGCCACAACACTGGCGCGCACCCTCCTTGGAGCCATCCTGCTTGTCAGTGGCACCACACTGTTGATATCCACCCTGGCACTGGTGCAGAACTACCTGCTCGATCCACTGAATCAAATCAGGAACTGGGCCAGAAAGAAACGTGAAGGCCGTTACACCGACCCCATACCCTCTTCGAACTACAGCGCATTTGCAGATCTTGTAAACGACCTGAACTGCCTCGGAACTACGCTACCGGCTGCCTCCAAGAAGGGTGGTGTTGCCAAATACAATGAACAGGAACTGGAAGAGAAATCACTGCAAATACTCTATGAAGTAGTCTCCAGCATCAATACGGCACACGGTCTTGATGATCTGCTGTCGCGCTTCCTGTATACCCTGAAACGAATCACCTATGCACAGGCTGCCGCCATCTGGGTTCTGCAAAAAGAAGGCATTATGGCGCTTTCGGCCAGCAGCGGTATTGATGAATCCCTGATTCTGCCAGGCCGCATGGATGTTTGCCGCAGCCTTTATGAGCGCGCCGCTACTGAAGGGAAAATATGGGTGGAACGTGACCTGCTTAAATGCGAGAAAATAGCGGGACAGAAATTCTTTGATCGCGATGACATAGGCCTGGTATCCATTCCAATGCGCTATCGTGGCAAGGTATCCGGGGTCATCAACCTGTTTCTTGAAGTCAAGCTGGTAGAACAAATAGACAGTCTAAAACCGTTGCTCACGAGCATTGCCCATCATCTCAGTATTGCCATTGAGAAATCACAGATCGATGAGGAAAACCGCCAGCACCTGATTAACGAGGAGCGCACACGCATTGCCCATGAACTGCATGATTCGGTTGCCCAGACGCTGGCCAGCCTGCGCCTCCAGGTACGTGTACTGGACGAAACACTGCACCAGAATGATGAATCAGCCACCTGGCAGCAACTGGAGAAAATTGAACGCAGCCTCGAGGATGCCAACACTGACCTGCGCGAACTGATGGCAAACTTCCGTACACCCGCTGACAAGCGCGGACTGCTTGAGGCAATTGAGCAAATTGTCAGCCAGTTCCGCAGCGAATCGAATATCAAGACCTACTTTCAGAAGGAATGGGGCACAACTACGCTATCCAGAGAGGCCCAGAGACAGATATTGCGTATCATCCAGGAAGCCTTATGGAATATACGCAAACACAGCCAGGCCAAGACAGTACGCATCATGCTGAAAGACAACCTCAACGGTAAATGCCAGATCCTGATCGAGGATGACGGCATCGGGATCAAGCAGCTGGTTTATGGCCCACCCGGTGAACATATCGGTCTGACAATCATGCGTGAACGCGCTACCCGCCTCGGGGGTAAACTGCGCGTGGAAAGCGAGCGCGGCGAAGGCACCCGTGTTGTACTTGAACTCAACACACCGGTAAAACAGGAAAAACCCGTATGAGCCTGAATATTCTACTCGTTGATGACCATACCCTGTTTCGCGAAGGACTGGTCGGCCTGCTGAGTCGCAGAAATATCAATATTCTCGCAGCAGTAGGCAGTGGACAGGAAGGCCTGCGCCTCGCAGCCGAACTCAAGCCGGACGTGGTACTGCTCGATATGCGCATGCCGGAAATGGATGGCATGGATGTACTGCGCCAGTTACGCAAGAATGGATTCACCAACCCGGTCGCCATGCTGACCACCAGCAGCGATGAACGCGACCTGGTGGAATCATTACGTAACGGCGCCCAGGGATACCTGCTCAAGGATATGGAGCCGGACCAGCTGGTACTGGCTCTGCGCGATATCGTCGCCGGCAAGACAGTGGTTGCCCCCGACCTCGCCCCGGTACTTGCACGGGTCGTGCAGGGCGACAGTATTACACCGCCTGAGGAAAGCCCGTTTGCCAAGTTGACACCACGTGAAAACGAGATTCTCGTCCTGCTGGCAGAGGGCCAGAGCAACAAGGTAATTGCGCGCAACCTGGGCATTTCCGACGGAACGGTCAAACTGCATGTAAAGTCCATTCTCCGCAAGCTGGGCATACATTCACGTGTCGAGGCCGCCGTCATCGCCGTTGAGCATGGTCTGCGCACCCATCGCAGTGACCAGAACAGTTAACAAGGGAACAATGGACTATGAAACGGTTTGCCGAACTGGTTGCAGAGGTTTTGCCGGAAATCAATGAAGTATTCCCCTGGGATGTAGAAGAGAAACTTGCCGGCCACAGGCCGCCACTGATTCTCGACATATGTGAACCAGGTGAATTCAATGCCATGCATATCCGGGAATCGCTGCATGTTCCACGGGGTATTCTCGAATCTGCCTGTGAATATGGTTACGAGGAAACCGTTAGCGCACTGGCAGAGGCACGCGAGCGTGAAATTGTCATTGTATGCCGCTCCGGAAACCGCAGCGCAATGGCTGCCTTTACCCTGCAGCTGATGGGTTACACGAAGGTCAGCTCCCTGAAAACAGGCTTACGCGGCTGGAACGACTACGAATTACCACTCGTAGATGGAGCCAACCAGCCAGTTCCGGTTGACTGGGCAGATGAATATTTCACCGTCCGCCTGCGCCCGAACCAGAAAAAACCCGAAGATTGAATAGCGGTGTCCTCTTGCCATTGCAGGGCCCAATTCATTCGGCCAGCTGGGTTTCAGGCGATATGTTGGCCGAAAAATACGGCCCTGCAAGACGGTCGTAAGTTACGGATAGTGCTTGCGGTCAGCCCGCCGGCGCCCTGCCTGCTGGATTATGACCCCTTCTATTGCAGACAGGTCATGCAGCGTGATTGTTTCATGCCCTTGCTCCAGCGCCTTCAGCTGGTAGCAACCTTCTCCCATGATCAGCTGCCTGAAGACATACTCCTCTCCATGTCGCGCCAGCACATAGGAGCCATCGTTCATCACACCTTCCGGGTCGACGATAATGATGCAGCCGTCCTTGAACTCCGGTGACATGCTGTCGCCAATCACTCGCAAGGCAAACGGCTCACGCCCACAACCCTGTTCCTGCATAGCAATTACCCGTTAATAATTAATATATATTACAGTATTTTACAGAACTTTTATCATTCTTATTATAGAATCTTTTTCAGCACCCGCAAACCGCTCAGGGTGCATAGAAATCCCGGTACCATTCCACAAACCTGGCCAGACCCTGCTCGATCGTGGTCTGTGGCCGGTAGCCGATGTCGCGTACGAGGTCATCGATATCTGCATAGGTAGCCTGCACATCCCCCGGCTGCAGCGGCAGCATGTTTTTTTCCGCCTTTTTACCGAGACAGTCTTCCAGCACCTCGAGATAGCGCATCAGCTCAACCGTCGTGTTATTACCTATATTGTAAAGGCGGTAAGGTGCGGTGCTGCTTGCCGAATCAGGATTGTCACCGGACCATGCCGGGTTCGGCTGCGGGATTTTATCAAGGATGCGCAGCACGCCTTCGACAATGTCATCGATGTAGGTGAAGTCCCGTTGATGGTTTCCATTATTGAATATATCAATAGGCTCACCTGCCAGTATTTTTTTTGTAAAACTGAAATACGCCATGTCGGGTCGTCCCCACGGGCCGTACACGGTGAAGAAACGCAGACCCGTAGTCGGCAAACGGTACAGGTGGCTATAGGTGTGCGCCATCAATTCATTGGCCTTCTTGCTGGCTGCATACAAACTGACGGGATGATCAACATTATCATGTACCGAGAACGGCATTTTTGTATTTGAACCATACACGGAACTGCTGGATGCATAGACAAGACTCTCGACGCCATTATGCCGGCAGCCTTCGAGGATGTTAGCGAAGCCGAGCATGTTGGTATCCACGTAGGCGAGCGGGTTTTCGAGCGAATAACGCACCCCGGCCTGCGCAGCCATGTTGACTACGCGCTGGGGCCGGTACTTTTTGAAGAGTGCTGCCATGCCTTCACGGTCAGCAATAGTGTTACGCAGATCAGTAAAACCGTCATAGGCCCGGGTGCGCGCCAGGCGCGCCTCCTTCAATGTAACATCATAGTAGGGATCGAGGTTATCAATACCGATAACCTCGTCACCCCGCTCCAGTAGCCGTAAAGACAATGCAGAGCCGATGAAACCGGCAGCGCCTGTAACCAGTATTTTCATAATTTACGCCGGGTAATTGCAGAAAATCTGCCTTGACAAGAGCGAAATGTCAAAGCGCCTGTACCTTCACTTTTACACATGCTGAATACTATCAGTCTGTCTCCGGGTCGGCTAGATCATTGTCCATGCCGAGTTTCTTGTCCAGGTCAGCGCCAAGTGTTTTGCCATAACGATGTTTGCGGTACAGGTATATACCTAGCATGGCCGATGCAATAAACATTGCGACTGCAACCGCCACTTGCCAGTGCTGGTCCACACTGGTGCCGCTGCCGATCAGGGCAAACACCAGCGTCTGCGGGATATAACCCAGCAGTGATCCTGAAAAGAAAGGCGTGCCACGCACACTGGAAACCCCGGCTGCGAGGTTGACCATCAGGTTGCTGCCCACCGGTAGCAGCCTGAACAACAAGGTCATGGAGAAGGTATTTTCCCGAATGAAGTTATCCACCTCGCGGATGTGCCCGGAATAACGCCTGGATACAAATGAACTGCATAGCAGACGTGCGTAATAGAAAGTAATGATACAACCCGCCACGGTGGCAACAAGCGCCAGCAAGGTTCCTGCCAGAAAGCTGAAGGCATAACCCCCAAGAAACGCGACGACCTGACGCGACAGGCCGGCACTGATCAACAGTGCCCCTGCAACTACGAACAGTAACTCACCCGTAATCCCCCTGCCACGCACGTGGGTGTCGACCCAGGCCCTGTCGAGCACACCGCCCAGAAGGTAGCCAATTGCCACCAGTGCTGCAACAAAAACCAGCCCGCGAATAATAGAATTGAATTTCATGAATGGCTATTCGGGCTCATACACTACCGGGTGTTTTGCGCGCCGCTGCAGCCACATAACACCGAGCATATCCACAATGCCTGCCCACAGGCGGTTTTGAACACCATACTTGGATTTCCCTCGCAAGCGGGGTCGGTGATTGACCTCGACCGAGAGGATTTCACCGCCCTGTCTTTGAACCAATGCAGGCAGAAAACGATGCATGTGATCAAATCGTGGCAGGTTAAGAAAGGTGTCACGGGAGAATATCTTCAGACCGCAGCCGGTATCGGGGGTATTGTCTTGCAGAACAAATCCGCGCACCGCGTTGGCAAGACGCGAGGAGAATCGTTTTAACAGGGTGTCATTGCGCTGCTTGCGATACCCGGCAATCAGCCAGATCCGGTCATCGGCTTCCTGCATGCTGCGGAATAATTTACTGATGTCTGCCGGATCATTCTGGCCATCGCCATCCAGCGTCACGATCCATGGCGCAACAGCAGCATTAACGCCTGTTGCAATGGCTGTACTCTGCCCACATCGGTCCCTGTGGCGCAAGACCCTTAATTGCGTGTATCTTGTCCGGCATTCAACAAGTGCCGCAGAGGTATCATCGCTACTGGCGTCATCTACAACCACGATTTCATAGTCGGTCTCACCGTCCATACAGGTCGATATCTCTTCGATCAATTGCCGGATATTTTCTCCCTCGTTGTAGACGGGGATGATAATGGATAAATTCATTCACTTATCCTGCGAGGTGTAAAAAACGGGGGGATCTGCGGAAGGTATTTCTCTATTGCCTGTTTTTATAATACTGAATCCTGAAAACATATAATAGCGATGGTTCGGCATAAATTCAGGCCTTCCTTGAAGCAAGCATGATTACAGAACGCAATCCCAGTACAATATTAATCATTATTCTCTGCATACTGGTTGTCATCGTACTCTATATGGGCGCGGCAGATTTTGATGTGACCGGCTCGGATGAATCCAGAACCACCGGGATTGCACGTGAAATGAACCAGCACAGCGATTATCTTCTGCCAAGCCTGCGCAACGGAGTCACCGCAGAATCGCTGACCAAGTCAGCCCTGCTTCACTGGGTCATGATCGCCTCGGCCAGTCCGTTTGACCGGGATGATTTCTCACTCCGTATCTCCGGCACCCTGTCAGCGATTTTGTGCCTGCTGCTGGTCTTCAGGCTCGCCTCGCGCATGTTTGATGACCATGCCGGGGCCGACATACTCAACTGGAAACGGCCACCAATTTCCACTATCGATGATGTCGGTAGCTACGGGCAACTAATGATGATGGTGGTGTGACCCTCCCTGAAATGCAGCTAACAACAGGTATATTGCCAGGGCGATAATAACCAGGCCGGCAATCTGTCGTGCCAGGGGTGAACGCACGAAGCTGTCCAGTCGTTCCGCGGCGCTGCCCATCAGCAGCAGCATCGGCAGCGTCCCCAGACCGAAACCGAACATCAATAATGCACCCTGGCCGGCATCAGCCGTGGTCAGGGACCAGGCCAGCGCCGCATACACAAGCCCGCATGGCAGCCAGCCCCAGAGCATGCCAAGCGCAAATGCCTGGGGCAGGCTGCTGACCGGCAACAGTCGTCGTCCCAGCGGCTCAATATGCCGCCACAGGCGCGTCCCGAGCTTCTCGAGCACGCTCAATACCCGCCACCAACCTGTCAGATAGAGACCCAGCGCGAACATGAACAGTCCGGCAATCAAGCCACCCACGGGGAAACCGGTACCCA
The DNA here is from genome assembly GCA_049667605.1 of Gammaproteobacteria bacterium. Classification (GTDB taxonomy): domain Bacteria; phylum Pseudomonadota; class Gammaproteobacteria; order UBA9214; family UBA9214; genus UBA9214. Next base: position 20,358 of record JBATIF010000313.1, on the reverse strand, counting down.
GGTCGAGTCTCGCAAACTGCGCGCCCAGCAGGCCGGACAGTCCCCCTGCCAGGGTATAACTGAGGATGCGTCCAGCGTTGTATGCAAGCAAAAAAGCCTGCAGGCGGAAAGAAGACTTACGTACCGGATCGTCAAGACCGAGCGTCAGCGCACCGACGATGCCGCCACACATGCCAATACAGTGGGTCGAACCCAGCAACCCTACCAGGAACGCCGCACCCAGCGTCAGTTCTGTACCCATAGTGACCATAGGATTGCGAGAACAGGTCTGTTATTGGCCGGTTAGCTTGCCTTGATCCGGGGGTCTCAGCGGTTCAAGCCTGAGGGGGATCACCTGGGGCAGTGCCAGCCTGCCGGCAAGGCGCCAATCATCCGCTTCAAGCTGTACATGCCAGTTGGCGGGTGCAACCGGGCTGACTGCGCCGCTGTAGACACCCTCCCCGGTGGGCTCCAGCAGGACAACCTGGTCATAGCCTGCACGTGTAGGATGCAGTAGCAAAAGTCTGACATGGCGTGGTTGCAAGTTGTCACGGGAATCCAGTGCCACGGTTATCTGCCCGCTTTGAGAGTCAATCCGGAGTACCGCACCGAGCTGATAATGAGCCGCCGCCTCGTCGCGGGCCAGTTCAAGGTTGATGGTCTTGCCGCGCTCGTAGTAATCATCCACCACCAGTCCGTCACTGCTTGTGACGGCAAGGTAAATGGTAAACATGCTGCCGATCACCGCTGACATCGGCAGTGCGATCAACAGCCATACCCAAGGATAAAGGTACCAGGATTTCGTTTCAGTCATTACAGTAATATCCATAAATGCCCTTCAAAGCCTTGCTAACGCGGCCCCAGGAAGCGGGCTTCCTCTTCGGCAACCAGTTCCGGCTTGTCTGATGCGACCAGTTGAAACCTGACCTCACTGCTGCGTGCGCCCAGGGCTGCCTCATCCACCCGCAGCCTGACGGGCAGTTCAAGCACAGCTCCGCCAGGTACGCTGATTTCCTGCAGGTCCATGTGTATTTCAAGACCGTCGATACCGGATGCTTCCAGTTCAAAATTGTGACGCGCATCATCCATGTTGAGGATTTTCAGGATATAGACATTTTCGATCAGTCCCTCACTGGTCTCGCGATACAACTGGTTGCGGTCACGGATCACATCAAGGCCAAGCGGTACGCGCAATGCAAAGGAGTAAGCCAGCATACCCATGATTGCCACAAGGATCAGTGCATACACGACAATGCGTGGCCGAATCAATTGCCTCGGCTTGCCTTCCATTTCATTCTCAGTGGTGTACTTGATGAGTCCCCTTTCGTAGCCCATCTTGTCCATCACGTCATCGCAGGCATCAATGCATGCCGAGCAGGCTATGCACTCGTATTGCAGGCCGTTACGGATATCGATACCGGTCGGGCAGACCTGCACGCACAACGTACAGTCGATACAGGCGCCGAGGCCCAGCGCCTGCGGATCGGCACTGCGCTTGCGTGAGCCGCGCGGTTCGCCGCGCTCCTCGATATACGAAATAATCAGCGTATCCTTGTCGAACATGGCGCTTTGGAAACGCGCATAGGGGCACATGTATTTGCATACCTGCTCGCGCATCCAGCCGGCAAAGGCGATCCAGAGAAAATGCTTGGTAGCCTTGATACGCAGCTTGCGCGCAGACAGCGGCTGCGCATCGAGCTTCTGCTGCTTCAGACGATCGCCCTCGACCTTGCGCTCAATCCATAGAAATGCCTCGGTCCAGACCGTTTGCGGGCAGGCATAGCCGCACCAGACACGCCCTGCAATAGCCGTGACGAAGAACAGTGTCAGACCGGCAATAATTAGCAGCGAGGCGAGATAGATAAAATCCTGCGGCCACAGGGTGATGGAAAAAATATGAAATTTGCGCGCCGGAAGATCCAGCAACAGGGCCTGGTGACCGTCCCACTGCAACCACGGCAGGCCATAGTAAATACCGAGCAGGCCGAGCACGCCGAGAGTGCGCAGGCGCGCATACAGGCCATGAACCTCGCGCGGGTAAATCTTCTCTGCCTTGGCGTAGAGTGACTGTATGACACGGTCATCATCGACGCCTGCCAGTGCAGGTTTTCCAGGGTCAGCAGTCATTTGGATGCTCTACAGGCCTTGCTTGTCCCGGGACTGGCGCATGCAGTTGGTAACAGCAAAATACAGCGTGCCAATACCGGAGAGGACCGATATCAGCCAGAAACACAGGAAGCCGATCGAGTAAATACCGAGGCGGCTGACCTCCACACCCTCACCGAACGGATAGAGTTCATCAGGATCAAACGCGGAAAAGAACAGCCCGGTCGCGGCAATAGCCACCAGGAAGGATGGCCACAGTACCGCGATACATTTCTGCAAATTCGGTATCTGCTGTTCAGTCATGTCGGCACGTTAACCTGCAGACCATCATCCTACTCGCTGCCAACGGCCTGCCCGGTGCGCAAACTGTAGACATAAGCGGCGAGCAGATGTACCTTTTCCGTACCGAGGAATTCCAGCTGTGCCGGCATCTGGCCGTTGCGTCCCTGTGCGATCGATTTCATCACGCTGGTGCGCGAACCGCCGTACAGCCAGATGTTGTCGGTCAGGTTCGGCGCACCAAGTAACTGGTTTCCGGTGCCGTCGGCACCGTGACAGGCCACACAGATCATGGAAAATTTCTCCTTGCCACGCATGGCTGCAGCCTGGTCTACCTTGCGGCCACTCAGGCTAAAGACGTATTCGGTTATGTCGGCGACGCCCATCTCACCACCCAGCGCGTCTTCCAAGGCAGGCATCACGCCGCTGCGGCCTTTGAGCAAGGTCTGCTGGATGGTCTCGGGTGCACCACCATAGAGCCAGTCATTGTCGCGCAGGTTCGGAAAACCGCGTGCGCCGCGTGCATCCGAGCCGTGGCAGGTTGCGCAGTAACTCACAAACAGACGTTCGCCCATGCGCCGGGCATCGGGGTCTGCCGCAACCGAGACAATATCCATATCGGCATAGCGCTTGAACAGTTGGCCATACTGCGCATCGGCAAGATCAACCTCGCGCTGGTATTGCCCGATTGAGGTCCAGCCCAGCAAACCCTTGAAGGTACCCAGTCCCGGGTATAGCAGCAGGTAGCCGATACCAAAAAACAGCGTGATGTAGAACAGGTTGAGCCACCAGCGCGGCAGCGGGTTGTTCAGTTCAACCAGGTCATCGTCCCAGACATGGCCCAGCTTCTTGCCTTGCTGATCCGAAGGAATGTCCGTGGACAGCCAGCGAATCAGCAGAAAACAGGCGATTATCCCGAGGACAGTCGGGATAATGATGTAAAAGTTCCAGAAGCCGCTGGTGAAATCAGCCATGGGAATTCTCCTTGGAAGTTGTATCTTTTGGTAATTCGTCATCCTCATCGAAGGGAATGTTCGCTGCCTCGTCAAAACGCTGCTTGCGCTTGCCACTCCAGGCCCAGATCACTATACCGACGAACAGCACCATGACCACGATGGTCCAGACCGACTGGATGAGTGCGCTATCCATGCCCTTACCTACGTATCCTGATCGTGGTACCGAGCTGCTGCAAATAAGCAATGAGGGCATCCATTTCAGTCTTGCCTTGCAGTGCTGCAGGCGCGTTTGCTATATCGGCATCGGAGTACGGCGCACCCAGCAGGCGCAGTACTTCCAGCTTCTTGCTGATTGCAGAGGCATCGGCGGGGGTTTCCTCAAGCCACGGATAGCCGGGCATGATCGACTCGGGTACCACATCACGCGGATTTACGAGGTGCACCCGGTGCCATTCATCGCTATAGCGCCCGCCGACACGATGCAGGTCAGGTCCGGTTCGCTTGGACCCCCACTGGAACGGCCGGTCGTAGACGAACTCGCCGGCCACCGAGTAATGCCCGTAGCGTTCGGTCTCGGCGCGGAACGGGCGAATCATCTGTGAATGGCACAGGTAGCAGCCTTCACGCACGTATACGTCACGCCCGGCAAGGCGCAGCGCTGAATACGGTTCCAGCCCGGCGACGGCCTCCGTGGTGGACGTCTGGAAAAACAACGGCACGATCTGCACCAGGCCACCGATGGATACGACGATGATGATCAGGATGATCATCAAGCCGATATTTTTTTCAATTTTCTCATGTCCATTTGCCATGATCTTCTCCTCAGTGAGCCATAGCAGGCGCGGGGATGGTAGCCACAGCCGGTTTCGCGCCGGCGATGGTTCGCCAGATATTCCAGGCCATCACCAGGGTCCCGAACAGAAAGAACGCGCCACCCAGAAAGCGGACGATGTAATACGGGTGCATGGCCTGCACCGACTCCACGAAGCTGTAGGTAAGTGTCCCGTCGGCATTGGTGGCACGCCACATCAGGCCCTGCATGATGCCGGCCACCCACATCGAGGAGATGTACAGCACGATGCCGATTGTCGAGGTCCAGAAATGCACTTCCACCAGCTTCAGGCTGTACAACTCACGGTTGAACAGCCGCGGGATGAGGTAGTACAGGCTGCCCAGGGAGATCAATGCCACCCAGCCAAGTGCACCGGAATGTACGTGGCCGATAGTCCAGTCGGTATAATGAGACAGCGCATTCACCGTCTTGATGGCCATCATCGGCCCCTCGAAGGTGGACATGCCGTAGAACGAAATCGACACGATCAGCAGGCGCAGTACCGGGTCGGTTCGCAGTTTCTCCCAGGCCCCCGACAGCGTCATGATGCCGTTGATCATGCCGCCCCAGCTTGGTGCCAGCAGGATCAGTGACATCACCATGCCGAGCGACTGGGCCCAGTCCGGCAGGGCCGTGTAATGCAGGTGGTGTGGGCCCGCCCAGATGTAGGTGAAAATCAGCGCCCAGAAATGCACCACCGACAGGCGGTAGGAATACACCGGTCGACCCGCCTGCTTCGGCACGAAGTAGTACATCATGCCGAGGAAACCGGCCGTCAGGAAGAAGCCGACCGCGTTATGCCCATACCACCACTGCACCATGGCGTCCTGCACACCGGCATAGGCAGAATAGGATTTCAGCAGGGTTACCGGTACCGCTGCGCTGTTGAATATGTGCAGGATCGCGATGGTGATAATAAAGGCGCCATAGAACCAGTTGGCCACATAGATATGCGGTACACGGCGCTTCATAATCGTGCCGAAAAAAACCACCGCGTAAGCCACCCAGACCAGCGTAATCAGGATATCGATCGGCCATTCCAGTTCGGCATATTCCTTGCTCGTGGTAATCCCCAGTGGCAGGGTAATGGCCGCGGCGACGATGATCAGCTGCCAGCCCCAGAAAGTGAACGCCGCCAGCTTGTCAAAGATCAGGCGCACGTGGCAGGTGCGTTGCACGACATAATAGGACGTGGCGAACAGTGCACTGCCGCCAAAGGCAAATATGACCGCGTTGGTGTGCAGCGGCCGCAGGCGACCAAAAGTCAGCCAGGGAATATCGAAGTTCAACACCGGCCAGGCAAGCTGTGCGGCAATCAGCACGCCCACGAGCATGCCGACGATGGCCCACACGATGGCCATGATCGCAAACTGCCGAACCACCCTATAATTGTAGGTTTGCTGATCACTCATACCGGCCTCCCTGACTTGCTGTTTGACGATAAATATTCTGTGCTTGCTTCATTAATATATAAATATTCAATAATAAAATGATTTTTCAGGCCGGCAGAATGACCATGCAAATTAATATTTTACCCATATTGCGCCGCAGGGGGGATCTCCACTTCGGGCTAGCTCGTGAACTGCGGCTCCATGCCCATTCCCCAGAGAATGGCGGTTATTGCCAGCAGCGCGACGAAGGCCACCAGGCCAACCGCCAGTACGGCGCTGGAAAACAGGAAGCCGCGATCTTCGGTGATGCCCATCATGATAGGCACCCCGCTGTAGAGCAGGTAAACGGTGTAAGTCAGTGCCACGATACCCAGCACCAGGTTTACCCACAGCACCGGGTAGAGTTCCATGATGCCAATGAGAAACAGCGGTGTGGCGGTATAGGCTGCCAGCACCACGCATTGTGACAGCGGCACGTTGGCTCCGTAGGTAGAGCCCATCCAGTGAATCATCCAGCCAATCGCGTAAACGCCGACCAGCATGGCGAGGTAGTAGAGGATAGCGATCAGCCCCGCACTTTCCAGTGTCAGCTTGACAGGATCACCTGCACCAATCTGCCAGCCGAACTGTGTGGTACCGATAAACCCGGAGATTGCCGGGATCGCTGCCAGCAGCATCACGTGAGCAGCGTAACACTTGCCAACTGTACAGCCGTCATCACGAATGGCCAGCCACTCGCGTTTGGGATTTACAAACAGACCCCAGATGTGTTTAAGCACCATAGGAATACTCCCTGGAATCAATTGTTATGGCCGTGTACAGCCAAGCTATACACGGCCAGTATCTATCACGCCTTGGCGTTATTAAAGCTGCTGATCAGAACTTCTTGCCAACACCCACCATGAAGACCCAGGGATCGATTTCAACATCAAATGAAGGTATGCCGGTCACCTTTGCTTTCGTGTCTATATCGACATACCAAACCGAAGCATTCAACAACCAGTCATTCTCGAGATCGTAGTCAACACCCAGCTGGCCCGATAGTCCCCAGGAGTCATCCAGGTCCAGATCAGCGCCTTTAAGGGCGCCCTTGGTGTCTTCATCGAAGAAATAGGTGTAGTTGACACCGGCACCCACATAGGGAGTCAACTTTGAGCCGGTGTTGAAGTGGTACTGCAGGTTCAGGGTGGGTGGCAGGTGCTTAATCGAACCAATGTCACTCCCGGACCCCAGCGTAGCGGAAAGGGTGCCTTCGGGCTGGATGTCGTGTTCGAAGGGAAAAGCGCCCAGCAACTCGATGCCGATATTGTCGGTGATCATGTAGCCGATGGTCAGGCCCAGGCTCCAGGCATCATCGGCCTCGACCTTGTCATTCGTGCCGCCCGCGGGAAAAGATTCCGATTCACCGCTCGGGTACACCCCGGCCCCCCCGACGCGCACCATCAGGTCACCCGCCTGGCGGGCATATACGCCGGCCGTAGCCAGCAGCGCTGCAGTTGCCAGCAGGCTGGCGAGTAATTTTCTTGTGAAGCGTTGATTCATGGTCTTTCTCCCTGTTTGTAAAGGTTGTGTAGAATTTGTGAGACCTGCATGCGCTAAGCAAATAATAAATACCACGAAATTTTAGGCAATACCCATTTTCCACAAGTTGATCTATATCAATTCATGAGAAGATAATGATCACACATTCCTACACTGAGGGGGTTCGAGTAAGCTGTAGCCTCCCTCGTCCCCGGACGAAACCGCAACCCGGATGACACGTGCCCCAAGCAAAGCCTGCCGTTGGCCCGATCGAACAAGCCGATAAGCCTGCACAGCCGTTGGCATGTTTTCACTGTGGCCTGCCGGTACCCGCGGGGCTGGACATCAAGGTGACCATCGACGGCCTGCCACAACCGATGTGCTGCTACGGCTGCCAGGCCGTGGCGCAGGCCATCGTTGCGGCGGGGCATACCGGTTTCTACCGGCACCGCACACAGCCCTCCCCCACCGGCGAAGTCATGCTGCCCGAGTTCATCCAGCAAACAGAGGTGTACGATCACCCGGAAATCCAGAAGACCTTCGTGCGCAGCAGCAGTGCGCATGAACACGAAGCCGCCCTGATCCTCGAAGGTATTACCTGTGCAGCCTGCATCTGGCTGAACGAGCGCCATCTCAGCCGGCTGCCCGGCGTACTCGACGTGCAGATCAATTACGCGACCCATCGTGCACGCATTCGCTGGGATGACACGCTCATAAAGCTCAGCCAACTATTACAGGCGATTCATCATATCGGCTACACGGCACACCCCTATGATCCTGCACAGCAACAGCAGGCGCGCGAGCGCGAACGCCGCGCGCAGCTGCGCCGCATCGGCATAACCGGCGTACTCGGCATGCAGGTTATGGTGCTGTCGTTTGCATTATATATGGGTGACTGGACCGGCATCGAGGAAGGCTTCAGAAACCTGTTCCGCTGGCTCGGATTGCTGCTGACGACACCGGTGCTGCTCTACTCGGGCGCCCCGTTTCTACACGGTGCCTGGCGTGACCTGAAAAACAAGAGCGTCGGCATGGATGTGCCGGTCTCGCTTGGCATACTGGTGGCATTTGGCGGCAGCCTCCATGCGACGCTGACGGGCCACGGTGAGGTCTATTTCGACTCGGTGGTGATGTTTGTATTGTTTCTGCTGGTAAGCCGCTATTTCGAAATGATGGCGCGCAAGCGTGGCGCCGAAACCGCTGAGAACCTTGCCCAGGCCCTGCCCGCGATGGCGACCCGCCTGGGCGATGACGGCGACGAAGCCCGGCAAAAAATCATCCCGGCCGCCGAACTGCAACCCGGTGACCGGGTGCTGATCAAACCGGGGGCCGCTGTACCCGCGGACGGCACCGTTGAATCCGGCAGCTCCGGCGTTAGCGAGGCCCTGCTCAGCGGTGAAAGCACACCATTGCTGAAAACACCCGGTGCAAAGCTGATCGGTGGCAGCATCAACATGGACAGCGCGCTCGTCATGCGGGTTGAAAAGACCGGCCTCGATACCGTACTGGCTGAAATTACCCGCCTGCTGGAACGTGCGCAGCAGGATAAGCCGGCCATCACGCGCCTCGCCGACCGGGTTGCAGGCATCTTCGTAATCGGCGTGCTGCTGCTTGCCACTGCTGCCGGTCTTTACTGGTGGCAACACAGTCCTCAGAACTGGCTACCGATACTGGTGTCGATACTGGTCGTGACCTGCCCGTGCGCACTGTCGCTCGCCACACCGACCGCGATAAGCGCCGCAACCGGTACCCTGCTCTCTCAGGGCTTGCTTGCCACTGGCAATGCCCGCCTGGAGATCATTGCGCGCGTCAACTGTGTGGTGTTCGACAAGACCGGCACGCTGACAGCCGGGGTACCTGTACTGGTCAATGTGCAGACTGATTCATCGCTGGATGAAGCCACCCTGTTGCATATCGCAGCGGCGCTGGAAACACATTCCGAGCATGCTGCGGCTCATGCCATCATCGAGCGCGCAGGCAATACCCCTTTCAGGGCAGAGAACATCCGCAACTATCCCGGGGCAGGCATCAGTGGCGAGATCGACGGCAAACACTGGTACATTGGCAATGCCGCATTCGTGCAGGCACACTGCAGGACACACGGAAAACTGGACACTGCAGACCACCATACGCAAATCTTCCTCGCTGATAGAGAATACGTCCATGCACTCCTCTTCCTGCATGATGAAATACGCCCTGACGCACGCGCCACTGTCGAGGCGCTGCAACAGGCCGGGAGAAACGTCATCCTGATGAGTGGCGATAATCCCGGTGCTGCCAGGGCGGTGGCAGATCAGGTTGGTATTGATACGGTCCTTGCCGATCTAAGCCCGGCGGATAAACTGCGCGAGTTACAAACGCTCCAGCAACTGGGCAACACTGTCATTATGGTCGGGGACGGCATCAATGATGCGCCGGTGCTGGCTGCCGCCGATGTCTCGGTTGCGATGCAGGGCGCAGCACAGATAAGCCAGGCCAGCGCCGACATGATCCTGCTCTCAAACAGACTAATTGGAGTGTCGGCGGGCTTGCATCTTGCACAGCGTACCCTGCGTATCATCCGCCAGAACCTGGCGTGGGCAGTCACCTACAATCTGATCGCCCTGCCCGCTGCCACACTCGGCCTGGTTGCCCCATGGATGGCAGCCATAGGCATGTCATCGAGTTCACTACTGGTAGTGTTGAATGCATTGCGCCTGACTCGCGGGGGCAAGTGATGGAAATCATCTACCTGTTGATCCCGTTGTCGCTGCTACTGGTCGGTGTGATCGTGTGGGTTTTCGTCTGGGCCATTCAAAGCGGCCAGTTTGACGATCTTGAAGGCCCGGCTCACCAGATCCTGATGGATGATGATTCGCCGGACACGGATTCGGCTAAAAATAATTCAGACAAACCCGAACAGGATTCATCCTGACGATACAGGCAATACCGTGAACAACAGGCTGCCCGGTACCCATATAAATTCAATTTATACCTAAAAGTTTTGACTGTTACAGGCCAGCAGACAAAGGTATACTTGAGATGTTTATATGTATCGGATTCAAAAAGAATAATATACAGAGCAACACAGTAATGGCCACATGAGCAATGTAGCCATACACTCTTTACCGATAACCGACGATCGTGAGTATATAAAAAATACAACTGCTAGCGGCAAGTGGCATTGACATGGATCAAGAAGGTGACATTTTCAGGACAAGGATAAACTTGCGAATTGAATTTTTAATCTCGTTTAAATTGTCATTCCATCAGGACAGCCGCTGAGTAACCGGAAATATAGAGACTCGGAATATCTGCATGTCAGGAAAAGAAAAAATACTCAAGATCGAGTCAATCAAGATCTCCTGCCAGGGTTGCAGTCTGGCTGACCTGTGCATGCCGCACGGATTGCATACAGACGAAGTAAGCCAGTTGGACAAGATCATAAAACGCCTGCAACCCTACCAGCCGGGGCAGCATCTTTTCCATGCCGGCGACAAGAGCAATTCAATCTTTGCCGTCAGGTCTGGCGCACTGAAAACCTATTGCATTACCCCAGACGGCGATGAACAGGTGCTGGGATTCGCCCTCCCCGGTGAACTGGTTGGCCTTGATGGCCTCGCGGGCAACAGTTACTCGAGCACTACCGTTGCACTTGAAACATCCAGCATCTGCGAACTCCCTTTCAATCGGCTGGAAGACCTGTGCCACACCCTGCCAAGCCTGCAACGACAGATGCTGCGCCTGGTTGGGAAGGAAATTACCTCTGATCATCAACTGCTATTGCTTCTCGGACAGCGTAATGCCGAGGAGCGCCTTGCTTCATTCCTGCTCAGCCTGTCCATACGCTACAAGGAACGCGGCCTGTCGGCCAAGGAGTTTAACCTGCCAATGTCACGGCAGGATATCGGCAACTACCTGGGGCTTGCCATTGAAACAGTAAGCCGCCTGTTTGCCCATTTCCAGGAAGACAAACTGCTGACGGTCAATCGCAAGCAGATCAGGATTATTGACTACACCAAGCTGAAACAACTGGTAGACGGCTCTGCAGGACATATTTCCGAGTCAGCGTGACGATCCATCCCTGAATCAGATCACCCTTGAAAGATTTGCTCTGCCATTATGCGGGTAGCGGTCAAAAACCATGCAAATGTTTCTAACCAGCAAGCGGCCTCTTGGCAGGACCTGAAGCGATTTGCGCTCCACCGTCAACAAGCCTTCATCCTGCATTTTCAGCAACACCTGTATTTCCGTGCTGAAATGCCTGGCAAAGCTGATGCGCCGCTTTTTTTCAAGCTTCTCGATGTCAAGAAAAGAATCACATATCAACTCGTTAATAATCTCAGCCCGTAGCAAGTCATCCAGCTCCGGCTCGACTCCGCGCTGCAGCGCAAATCTCCCGGCACCAATCCTCTCGATGTATTCATCCAGTTCCTGAAGGTTCTGGCTGTAGTTATCACATACCTTGCTAATGGCGGAAACACCCAGGCCGACCAGATCACAATCCGCATGGGTTGAATAGCCCTGGAAATCGTATTGCAAATTGCCCCTGCGCTGTGCCAGCGCCAATTCATCATCCGGCCTGGCAAAGTGGTCCATGCCAATATATACATAATCCGCACCGGCGAGGTGATCGATGGAGTGCTGCAGAATAGCAAGAGTTTCATCGGCATCTGGAAGGTCAGTTTCATTGACGCGTAATTGTGGCTTGAGGTATTCCGGCAGATGCACATAGTTGTAGAGGGCCACGCGTTCCGGACACATTTCGGTAACGGCCTGCAGGGTCTGCTGGAAACTCTCGGCGGTCTCGTCTGGCAGCCCGTATACAAGCTCCACATTGATCGATTTAAAGCCCAGTTTCCGGACCGACTCCGTGACCTCCCGCAAAACCTCCAGGCCGTGAACAGGGTCAGGCGCCTTCTGCCCGGTGGGTGTGATATCCTGTATGCCAAGGCTCAACCGGTTAAAACTTGCTTCGCGCAGAACCTCCAGCCTGCCGAAATCAACTGAATAAGGGTCGATTTTGACTGAATAATCGCCCTCATCATCAGTAAGCAGCGAAAAATGACGGCGTGTAACTGCCATCAATTTGCGAATTTCATCATTTGAAAGGAGTGTCGGCGTGCCACCGCCATAATGGATCTGCTCAACAATGCGGTCGTTGTCAAACAAAGCAGCCTGCATGGCAATTTCCCTGCCGAGATGATCCAGGTAGGCCGCTACCTTTGAATGATCCTTCGCAACCACCGAGTTGGCTGTAGAGAAAGCACAAGGGCTGCCGCAGAACGGGATGTGCACATATAACGATAACGGTCGGGGGATTGGATCTTCGTTGCTCTTCCTTGCCCATTTGCGGTAATGATGTTCCGTCACAGAGGCCTTAAAGTGATTAACCGCAGGGTAAGAGGTATAACGAGGCCCGCCCAAATCATAGTGCCTGACGAAGTCAAAATCAAAATCCAAGCTTTGGATCATATGCGCATGTAACTACTGGTTTTTTCCTTGCATAACCGGGCAAATACCACCCACGCGAGTAGCTATTGTCACGTATTTCGATAACAATCAATTTGATGCAGATCAATGTAAACGTGGTTTGCCTCTGGAAAGATATTCGGGGTTCTTGCGAATGGATGATCGCGGCAACCCGGAGTCAACATGACAAGCAGAACCCGTGACACTGGCATTACTTGATGAGCCCTGCAGCATGAGCAACGCACATACAGATCTGCCGATGAATACCTATACGCTTTCTGCACGCGGCAAAAAGAAAGACGAACCCATATTTCACTTCCTGCGAACCAATTTTGGCAATCTGCCACTGGAAAGGATCGAAAGTATATTTGGGTTTGTCGAAAAATCGAGTCTTTATGGTGGCCGTATATTTGAAGGCCGCCAGTTATCGGAGCGAGACGTTTACCAGTTGAATAACGCGGGCATAGGTCTGAGAATACCTTTTACAAATCATTTTGTTGACCGCGACGAATACGAGACAGCCAAGCCTCTTCTTGAAAAGTACCACCGTCAAATCAACTCGGTAATTGTCACCAATGATGACCTGGCCGAGTGGATCAAGGAAGATTTTCCGCACTACGATGTGGAAGCCAGCGTGATAAAAAATATCAATACAATGAAAAAACTCGAAAAAGCACTGCCCTATTACAATACCGTCGTATTACCCATGACCTCCAACAACGACATGGGTTTCCTTGAAGCTATAGTAGATAAAAACCGTATCCGTCTATTTGCCAATGCAGGTTGCGCATTAACATGCCCGTCAAGGATCTGTTACCGGTCTGTCTCGAAAATCAACAAATTCCGCGGCGGTGAATGGCAATGCTCCCAGCCACTCAAGGACAGAGATATCAAGGGCATGATCGACTTTGACATTGCAACGCTGAACAGGCTCGGCTATCACCGGTTCAAATTATTACGGGCACGCCCGGGTAATATGACCGGCTATTAACAAGAATTTCACACATTGACCAAACACAACAATCATCTAAAACACATAGCGAAGATTGAGGCGAAGTGATAACCATCGGGTGGATCGAATGAGGTTCTGCCACTCGAGGTTGAGAAATCCAGTCTTAGTGAAAATTTTGTTTTGCAAACACCAGAATTTCATTTTCAGCCGAGTGCGGCTCACTGACCAGATGCCTTATCAGGCAGAATAAGGGGTACTTGCTCCATTCAAACAAACTGTGTCGCTCGATCATGCGCAGGGTATGAATTCCCTCGCCCGAGATATCACTCGTCTCGCCACGCGCCAGTCTGCACCCCAGTTCATGGTGATGGGAATCCAGGCTGGTTGCGGTAGCTATCAGGTCACCAAGCCCGGCGAGGTCATAAGCAGTTTCCCCAGACCCTCCCATATAGCGTACGATGGCATTCAGCTCGTTCAATGATGTCGCCATCAGAAAACCACGCATATTATCGCCCATCCCGAGCCCATCAGCGATACCGAATATGATTGCGTAAACATTTTTCAGAATGACCGACCAGCTGGTACCTGCCATATCATCGCACGGCGCAAGCAGCAGGGAACTCTCCGAAAACAGTTGCTGCACACGCGGCCTGGTCTTTTGTGCTGAACAGGCAAGCTGTGCGAAACCGTAGCGGCCGGCGCGCAGCTCTTCCGAAATCATCGGCCCGTACAAAAGTGCATAATCAATATCTGCAGCGCCGAATATCCCGTCAAATATCTGGGCTGCCGTCTGTCCGGCTTCATCCAGACCTTTGGCAATACTGATGCAGACACAATCCGGCTTGAGTAACGGCACTAACAGTTCCGCCACCTCACGGTGAGGATTCACGGGCAGGCAAAATAGTATGAAATCTGCCCGGGGCGCAGCATCCTCCAGCACAGCATTCTCCATCCCTGCAGAAGCAAACTTGTCCCACAAGTACAAATCATTACGCTCATCCAGCAGCACCTGCATGGCATGACCCATTTCGCCGTAACCCAGAATCAACACTGTGTTTTCGGTTTCTGTCATTCAGGTTGACTGGCGAACTACACGCCGTGTATGTGCCATGCAGTGGGTAAGATGATGCGCACCTTGCACCGGGGCAAGAACCAATAACAGTTACCCCGCAACTTTACGATGTGCAGCAGGACATGGCAGCCGCATGGAAGCGGGCAACCTTGCATGCTTGAGTTCAAAATCAGTAGCGGCGTACCGGCTGGCTGTTGCGCAGCATATCCCTGAATTCTCTGCGGTAATAAACCACGGCGCTGTTTCCTCCGGCCTTCACGTCGAAGATTTTCCAGCCACGGTCACTCAGGTAGAAGCGGAAATCAAGCTTGGTCGGGATGCCGGTCGGCTGCATTATCCAGGCGCTTACATGGACATCGTTTATGCCCTGTCCCCGCGGGGTAAAATAGCGTATGGGCTGATTTGTGTAACTGGTCAATTTCTGGACCAGTGTTGTCATGAATGACTCGGTGAGTTGCTCCTGCATGCGGGCGCGCGCCTCAGGCCCCATCCTGCGCCAGGCCGGTCCGGCCGACCAGCGGGTCATGTAAGCAAAATCGAAATATGGCGCAATCTCGGCTTTCAGAAACGCCCTGGCCTGCGCCTCGTTAAAAGCATTGCCGGCTTTGATGAAGCTTGTCAGTTTACCGATCCCTTCCTTGAGCAGGACGGGTGGAGTAGCGGCACCGGAAGGTGCTGCATTGACCGTCGAGAATGTGGTAGTTAACAGGATCAGTACAGCAGCAAGCAATCGGGTTTTCATGGAGGCCTCTGTCAAAGTTAGCTGGTTAGAAAAAGAAAAAACAGACCAGTATCTCTCTGGTCTGTTTTTGTCAATCTGTACTAGCAAAGCTAGTAGCAGTATGTACACATCCCTGTGTACACGCTGTCATGCAGGGCTATATTTACTATTGGGCCGCTGCAGGTGCTTGCGGAGCCACTGGAGCCATCGGAGGCGGGTAGCCGCCGTAGCCACCAGGATAGCCACCATAACCACCACCAGGGTAGCCGCCATAACCATAACCCGGGTAACCGCCATAACCACCGTAACCACGGTTATAGTAGTCGCCATAACCACGGCCATAACCACGGCCATAACCACTGCCGCGTCCGCGACCGCTGCCGCTCATGTTAAAACCAAAGTCGCCGTCGCCAAACATATCGCCAAAGCCATCGCCAAAGCCATCGCCAAAGCCATTATTGCCCCAGCCTCTATCGCCGTAGCCACTGTTCCAGGGACCCCATGCATGAGCGGATGTCATCGGCAATGCCGCGAGTCCGGCAATAGAGCCTGCCGCGATCAAAGTCTTGATTATATTCATATTTATATTCTCCTTGCAGAAATTTCAGTTGCGCTTTATTAGCGGTTATATAGTGCCTGTGATGTAGCCCGTGGGTATTGATCTGTGTCAAGAATCCCATCCAGATCGTCTATATAGTCTCTTTTCTGGATATTCCTTATACCACGAGTGCCTCCTATTTATACATAACAGGGCCTCGAATATCTAGCAATATTTAATATCCGGGATAAATGAGAAAATGAGACTAATAGCAAATCTATTGCTGATCGCCCTGGTGAACGCTGCTGATGCGGCGCCCGACGGAGGCAGGCTGTACATGGCCCATTGTGCCGCCTGCCACGGTGACAAGGGTGATGGAGGGGTTGGCGGGCCACTGGCGCTGCCAACCTTTCTCGAGAGCGTTGACGACGTATTTTTGCACCGCACTATCCGCCTTGGCCGGCCCGGGCGGGTCATGCCGGCGTTTACCAGGCTGAGCGCGGCCCAGATCGATGCCATTGTCGGCCATATCCGCGGCTGGTCCGGCAAACCGGCGCCGGCGTTCCCGGCATCACCCATCAAGGGAAACGCGCAGCAAGGCAAGCTGCTGTATGCCACCCATTGCGCCACTTGCCATGGAGCAGATGGCGAAGGCGGCAAAGGGACCGGCGTCACTTTCTCACGCAAGCGGGATTTACCGATTATCGCACCGGCCCTGAATAATCCCGGCTTCCTGGCAGCAGCATCCGATTCAATGATCCGCCACACCCTGGAGTTCGGCCGCAAGGGTACGCCGATGCGATCTTTCCTGGCAGAGGGGCTGACGGAAACCGATATTGACGATCTTGTCAGTCATGTCCGCTCGTTTGCTGTTCATGCTGAGGCGAAAACAACGCCCCCGGTACACACGGAAAAAGTCATCATCGCCGAGTCACCGTATACGCTCGAGGAGACTGCTGAGAACCTGAAACAGTCCATCATTAGCCAGAATTTAAGGCTCCCCAGCTGATTCCTTATCTGCCACCCAAAATATCGATCTTCGCACAAGGCGAGCAGACCATACTGGTCACGGCACATCCGAAACTCTATGCCGAGATAGCCGGTGATTCCGTTGACCCGGTGATTTTTGAACGCTGGTCAAGTGACCTGCAGTCGATATTCCACGATGTACGCATGGCCGACTAAACCAGGCTGCCGTGACGACAGGCACTGCACGGAGAGCACAGCGCATCGGGTGGCACCGATGTGCCATTGGTCCGCTCCCGGATGCCGCACAGCTGCGCACCGGCCTGCAATAGTGCAGACTGTTTGACCTGAATCATTGTCGCAGGCAAGCTAAATGCTTCTAAGCTAAAACTGCGGAAGAATTACAAAAGGATCGCCGATGACCTCAGATAGCGAAAGACTTTATGCTGAGGCACTCAAGCGGTTTGGCAAACTGCTGGATTCGGCATCCTCGGCGGGCGTGCCCGAACCAGCGGCCATGACCCTGGCCACAGCGGATGCCGATGGCCGCCCTTCTGTGCGCACCATGCTGCTAAAGCATTTCGATGAACGGGGACTGGTATTTTATAGCAACAGCCACAGTCGCAAGGGCCGGGACCTGGTTGAAAATCCCCACGCGTCACTGTGCTTTTTCTGGCAGCCACTAATGCAGCAGGTGCGTATCGAGGGGCCTGTCGAACCGATCAGTTTCGCAGAGTCAGACCGCTACTGGGAAACTCGCTCACGGGACAGTCAGCTCAGTGCCTGGGCATCACAGCAGTCGGATCCCCTCGAGGATCGTAAACTGCTTGATCACCAGGTGGCGGAATACCGTGAAAAATTTCTCGATCAGCCGATTCCGCGTCCGCCTCACTGGTTCGGTTACCGGGTTACCCCCGAGTACATCGAATTCTGGAAATCCGGCTGGCACTGGCTGAATGAGCGGGTGCTCTATGGAAAGACCGCAGATGGCTGGTACAAGACACTGCTTTACCCTTGAGCAAATCTTAATTTAATAATTTGCTTAAAAGACCTGGCCTGGCATAACACGCATGGTGACCTAGCCGAACTGTCCATCGATGCGCGGCCTGACCAGCATGGGCAGGCAGGTGAACAGGAACACGCCAAAAGCAGCAATCCACAGGAGCTGTGAGAGCCCCATCCAGAGTGGGTAGCGGGAATCGTCAAGCAGCGGGAAGACGACGCGGATAACAACACCGGCCAGCAGGAGCATGAACATCCAGGGCATCGCGGCAGGCGGCTCAAGGATATTTCTTCCCGTGTGCCCGAGGGTAACGCGGGTCATCATGCCGATCGTAAACAGGCCGATTCCGCCATAGGTAAATGCATGCAGCGGCAGAAACGGCGATATACCGAACACGTACACGGCCGCCTTGAGGCCAAAGCCGATGACCATGACTGCATAGGCCACGTACAGTACCCACAGCAGAGCCTGTTCCCGGATTCCCGCTGCATACCATCCCGCGAGCCGCACGGCATGCAACAGACACAAGACACCGGCCAGCCACGCAACCAGCATTGAATCCGGCTCGACGATATCGGCGATCCAGAAGCCGAGAAACAGCAGCAGGCTGGCCATATCCAGCCAGCTGCGGTTGATCAGCGTCACAGGCTGGGAGACGCCGCGCTCAATGAAAAACGGCAACACCCTGCGTGACATAACAAGGATCAGCGCCATGATCAGGTACACACCCGAGTAAAGACCGGCCTGCACACCCCAGGGGAGAATCTGCAGCACGCCTGCATAAAACAGCAGGTTGGCAAACACCAGCAGCAGGATCTTCGAAAGAATGCCGAGCTGTTTGAATTGGCGCACCTTGAAGACGGGCCAGGCCAGCGCCGCCAGCAACAACAGGCCGAACAGGCCATCGGCCAGTGCGGCCCATACCAGCAAGTCTTCACCCCCGGCCAGCAGTACGCGTGCAGCAAGCCAGAGCAGAAACAGCAGCAACAGGGGTATTCCATGCAGGGTCTGCACCCCGGTCCAGTTGCGCACGGCTGTTAGCAGGAAGCCGGCGATGACGGCCATGCCATAGCCATAGACCATTTCATGGGCATGCCAGGTGACTACCGGGAGGGACGGCTGCCACTGCCAGCCCAGCGCATAGACACCTGTCCATGCCAACATCGACAGCACCGAGAATAGCGCGGCACCGGCAAAAAACGGCCGGAAGCCCAGGTTCAGAATGGCCGGGCCGGTGGGCTGAACAGGTTGCTCAAGATCAGTCATACGGGAGCGTAGCAGCTGTGGCCTGCTAGCGGCGAATGACTGATGCCGCGACAGAGATGCACAACGCAAACGCCCCCTCTGACCCGGAGCGGGCCATGGACAGCCTTTGTGGAAATTCCTAGTAACGCCCGTGTTGTTTGGCGATGTAGTTGGTCAGCTCCATCTGCTGGAAATTCATATTCTTCAAAATGCGGTGTACGGTACGGACAATGGCGCGCATCACCTTGTAAACAAGATCCGGGTCTTGATCAAGCAGGCTCTCGAAGCTGTCGCGATCCAGCCGCAGCAGTTCGCAGTTACCCATTGCACGTAAACTGGCAGAATGCTCGATGCCATCCAAAAAACCCAGCTCACCAAGGATATCGCCTTCGCGGAGAATGTGCAGACCGACCAGTTCATCGCCGGCGGTCTTCACCAGGGCTTCCATATTCCCCTTGGTGAGAACATGAAGACAATCGTCCTTCTGACCCTCCTCGATCAGGAAGGCGCGGTCCGTGATGCCGCAGGCCCGCATGACGCTGGCCAGCAACTCACACTGCGCATCGCTGAGTTCATCTCCCAGGGGAGATGCCTTGATGGCATCCATGCTCACTGCAATATCGGTGCATGCCTCGTCACTCATGTTGAAATCCCTCGTAGGTAAATACGGCTCATGGCTTTGTCCCCCGGAGCGGGCGTGGCTTGCGCGTTACCACAACCTGCCTCAAGACAAGACCAAGCATCATCAACAACCCGGTTGAGAGAACCAGCCCGGTCAAATAACCACCGACCGAGACCAGTTCGGGCATTTCCACAATATGCGCGATGCCATGATAAACCGCGAAGCTGCCAAAGAATATCCAGGCGAAATACCGTGGTGCAGCAATAGTCGATGTAATAAACACCGTAGTCAGCACCATGATCAGCATAGCCTGCAGGTGCAGTTGCGGAAACATCAGGCAACAGAGGCCCAGCAACATGCCACCCAGCAGTAGCGAAAGGAAATATGCCATGTCCGCGACCGCGTGATCAGCCGAGCGCGCTGCCCAGAAACCGGCAGCAATAGCAATCAACAGGTGTTCAAGCCCCGTTGCCGGGTGCATAAAGCCATCAACCAACCCGGCGGTATGCCCGGCAGCGGAATGTGCCAGGGCAAATGGAGAAACCAGCAGGGCGGCCAGCGCCAGTAGTAAAGCCGACAGGGATTTCAGTTGCATAACATATACTCCGGTATCTTTGGTTGCAGTGATTTTACAGGTTCCATCTTCGGGTTCAATAACGCTTCGTTCATGCATCGCCAGTACTGCTCCTGCGGGCATAACAGACCGAATTGCAGATTCAGGCAT
>JBATIF010000312.1:0-3325 GCA_049667605.1 Gammaproteobacteria bacterium | reverse complement strand
TACGGTTTTGTCGCCTGTGTCCTGCTGGTCCTCATTGCCAAGAAAATACGCAACGTCGTGATGCGCAAGGAAGATTATTACGATGAGTGAGCTTCCTCCGTTTCTGCTCTTTTTTATAGCGGCAGTTTTGGTTGGGGTTACCCGCGGCTTGCCACGACAACTGATACTACTGGCAACCCCGGTGGTTACGGGGCTCTATCTCTGGCTGGGCATCAATCCCGGGACCAATGTCGCTTATAACCTGATGAGCCATGAGCTGACCGTCCTGCGGGTGGATAAACTCAGCCTGCTGTTCAGCTATCTGTTCTGTATCGCCAGCTTTTTTGCGGGAATTTTCTCGCTTCATGTGAAGGACACAAAACAGCATGTTGCCGGGTTAGTGTACGCAGGCAGTGCACTGGGTGCGGTATTTTCCGGCGATCTGATTACGCTGTTCATTTTCTGGGAGCTGCTGGCGATCAGTTCCGTGTTTCTCATCTGGGCACGCGGCACGGAGCGGGCATTGAAGGCCGGTATGCGCTACCTGGTCTATCAGGTCCTGTCCGGGGTGCTGCTGCTGGCCGGCGCACTGGTCTACTATCGCAACACCGGCTCACTGGCATTTGATTACATCGGCCTGGATGCGGGTATTGCGGGCTGGCTGATATTCATCGCCTTCGGGATCAAGAGCGCCTTTCCGTTCCTGCACAGCTGGCTTACCGACGGCTATCCTGAAGCGACGGTGACCGGCACGGTCCTGCTCTCCGCCTTTACCACCAAGGTTGCTGTCTACAGCCTGGCACGCGGCTTTCCGGGGGAAGAGATCCTGATCTATATCGGCGTCACCATGGCCTGCTTCCCTATTTTCTATGCTGTTATCGAGAATGACCTGCGTAGAGTGCTGGCCTACAGCCTGATCAACCAGGTCGGCTTCATGGTGACGGGAATCGGTATCGGCACCGCCCTGGCACTGAACGGTGCCGTTGCCCACGCCTTTAGCGACGTGATCTTTAAAGGATTGCTGTTTATGAGCATGGGTGCAGTGCTCTATCGGGCCGGTACCATCAATGGTTCGGATCTGGGTGGGCTCTACAAGTCCATGCCCAAAACAACCATGCTCTGCATTATCGGTGCACTGTCCATCTCTGCATTTCCGTTATTCAGCGGGTTTGTCAGCAAGTCGATGGTGATGACCGCACTGATGAAGGAGGATTATGGTTATTTCTGGCTGATGATGCTGTTTGCCTCGGCCGGGGTATTTCACCACGCGGGCATCAAGATCCCGTACTTTGCCTTCTTCCACCATGATTCCGGCATTCGTACCAAAGAAGCGCCCCGGAACATGCTGGTTGCAATGAGTGTGGCTGCGGCTCTCTGTGTCTTCATTGGCACCCAGCCCCAGTATCTCTATGCGCTGCTACCCTGGGAAGTGGAATACTGGCCCTATGATATGACTCATGTCCTGGCCCAATTGCAGTTACTCTTCTTCTCCGCCCTGGCCTTTGTGTGGTTGAATAAACAGGGGCTGTATCCACCGGAGCTACACTCGGTCAACCTGGATGCGGAGTGGTTCTATCGCAGGTTATTGCCTGCCGGGGCGCAACGAACCCTGTACCTTCTGCGCAGTGCAAAAGAAGCCACGCTGACAACGGTAACGGCACACATGCAGGGTATGCAAAACGAATTCGGCAAATCTCCGCTGGCCAAATACTATCTCTCGGAAAGCTGGCCTACCGGGAGCATGGTGTTCTGGATTTCAGCTATCCTTGCTGCTTTTCTGTTGCTGGATCTCTTTGGTTTGGGGACGTAGCTTGAAGTGGCTGAGGACAAAACCCCGGCAGATTCGAGATACTCTGCTGCTGAACCACAGAAAGCAGCCGGAGATATCACTTTCCCCGAATATTTCCTTTTGTCTGGCGACAGCCAAGAGGATTCTTGGCGTTCTTTTCCATTCACATTTATCCCCCTGGCAGCGGCATCAATATGCTCATTAATGGGGCGACCCTGTAAAAGAAAAGTCTGGAAATAAAGATGGCTACTCCCACTCTATTGTGAATAAGACATTTTTATCATTTATATTCAATAGCTTATTTTCACTCTAGTTGGTAATGCCATGAAAAATACCATGTGCAGAAATTGCTGCTGATACTCACCGGAAATGTCGAGAAGCGACCCCATGCCGTGCTGCAGGCTTTGGCACATCATGATTCGAGTCGCGCCCAAAAACTTTTTTTTCGCCCATGCGACGAGTGCAATTGCTGCACGAATGCGTGATGTGTTGGCAGTGGTTTGAATGCCTTGATCCGTTTCGCCAGCGCTTCCAGCTTTTTGTAATACCGAGCACCATGGCCGTAAGCCTTACTGCGCGCCTGTGCCAGGATATCCAGCAACAAGGCGCGGTAGCAAGCCGTGGCCGCAAGATTGCAATCCGCTTTTTCAAACGCCTTGGCCAGCCTCAGCAGACTGTCATAAAAATACTCCGCCAACCCCTGATGCCTGGCCAAAACCAAGTCCTGGGCTCGCTCCGTCTGGTTCAGGTTCAATAACAGATCTGCGCTAACTACGATATTACCGCCCTGTTCGGCTTGTTTGATTGCTGCACTACACGCTTTTTCTCTCTCATCCTCGTCCAGGGCCTCCAGATATTGCGTGAAACTGGCGTAGCTCTGCTCGCTTTGAAACAGCCGAGAACGAATCACTTTAAGCTGCTTCCGGTCGCCCGTTTTCACACAGATCTTATCCAGCAATTCCAGACGATCATGCTCAAAACGGTCCTCCCATGCCTGGTTCAAATAACGCATTGCCATCTCGGGCTGCTCGTACTGCAAATATTTTTCACAAATCGATTTCATTTGCAGATTGTTTGGCTGTGGCGAATGTATCAATACCGATCGCTCGTATAAGGCAGGATCGCGCAAGGCATCGGCGATCTGTCCTAATGCCACGCCGCTATGCAAGGCCACGAGATTGAGTTTGTCTTGTTGTTCGGGAGATGTTAACGCCTTGCGCAACGCGTTTTCGTACCGCCAGGCAAGTTGCTTCAGCTGATCCGGCGTCAACAGCAGGTGGGCATTTGGCAATAGCGGATCAAGCACACCATAATCATTCTGCTGATACAGCTGATCTGTCCGCTCGAGCCAGTCGACGTTGGCATCCCGCCAGCCTTTAGCCGCCATCAACCACAACAGTACGGCCTGGCGATATACCTCGCCCACTGCTCCGCCAGAATCATCGACACGGTTGAGCACCGATTCTGCCGTCGACAGGAACCGGTCGACCAAATCAAACGCATGTTCCGGTGAGCGCTCCAGCAGTCCGCTTTCAATGTCGGCGAGGGCCGCTTCCA
>JBATIF010000311.1:0-3876 GCA_049667605.1 Gammaproteobacteria bacterium | reverse complement strand
GGTCAGCGCTGGCAGGCGGCACCGGGTTCGGCGTGGCTGCGGGCTGTGGCGAAGGGCGCGGGGGGGTTGACTGGGTACTGGCACTGGTGTCGACTTGTGGTTCGGCAGCAGATTTTGTCTGCGGCGTAGCGGTCGCGATATTTGACCCGGGGCGCTGCCCACTGTTGTCAGCAGGAGTCGGGCGGTTTTCCGTTGCTGCACGGGTATTGCGATTGCCATCTGCCGGCTGTGCATTGGCTGGCGCATTCT
Organism: Gammaproteobacteria bacterium; assembly: GCA_049667605.1. GTDB lineage: Bacteria > Pseudomonadota > Gammaproteobacteria > UBA9214 > UBA9214 > UBA9214. The sequence goes on along the minus strand of JBATIF010000311.1, from coordinate 3,627 downwards.
GCGTGTTGTCCGGTTGACTGCTGTCCTTCGTATTGCCCGAGGCCTCGCCTTGTTTGACCCGGTTACGGTTTTGTCCTGAACGCCGGCGTCCGCCGCGGCGACCGCGACGTCCGCTGCGAGTTTGCTGGCCCTCAGCCTGGCCCTGCTGCGTCGGCTTGTCAGCGTTTGCCGGGGCGCTTGCGCTTGCTGGAGCGTTTACCGGGGCCTGTGCGCTGCTTTCAGCCTGCCTGGTGTTGTCGCGACGATTTTCCTGTCGCGGTTGCTGCTTGCGGGCGGTTGTTGGTCTGCCCTGACGGTTAGCTGTTGCCCGAGCACCCTGCGACGGCCGGCGAGGACTCTGGCCGCGGTTATCCTGTGCAGTGCGACTCCTGTTTTGCGGTTGCCTGCGTTGCTGGGTTGTCTGCGGGCGCGCCTGGCGCTTTACCGGTTTTGCTTTTTCGCCAAACAGGGCGGTCATCAGGCGTTTCAACAATCCCGGCTTTTTGGGCACTGCAGCCTGTCTCGGTGTGGCAACCTGCGATGCGGGGCCGGAGGACTTGAGCGAGCTTATAGCAGGTTGCTCGGGGCTGGCTGTCGCAGCAATGCTGTGTGGAAAATCTTCAGTCTCAACCGGTTCGCGTGCGATGTGGTAGCTCGCAGCAGGCCTGTCCTCGACTGTATCATCGCTGCGGATTCTCTGAATATCATAATTCGGCGTATCCAGGGCCGGTGACGGGATCAGCATCACCGCTATCTTGTGGCGGTTTTCAAGTTCAACCAGCAGCTCGCGTTTTTCATTCAGCAGGTAGGTGCCGACATCAACCGGCACACGGGCAATGACGCGCTGTGTATTGTCTTTCATAACCTCTTCTTCGATGATCCTGAGGACTGAAAGTGACAGTGATTCAACGCCGCGGATGGTGCCCTGGCCGGTGCAGCGGGGGCAGACTATCTGGCTGGATTCACCCAGGGAAGGACGCAGCCGCTGGCGCGACATTTCCAGTAATCCAAATTTCGAGATGCGTCCGATCTGTACGCGGGCACGGTCCATTTTCAGGGCTTCATGCAGGCGATTTTCGACATCACGCAGGTGACGTGCGGGTTGCATATCTATGAAATCGATCACCACCAGGCCGCCAAGATCCCGAATGCGCAACTGGCGCGCAACCTCGTCTGCCGCTTCCAGGTTGGTGTTCAGTGCCGTTTCCTCGATATCACCGCCCTTGGTGGCGCGTGCGGAATTGACATCAATCGATATCAGGGCCTCGGTATGGTCGATTACGATAGCGCCGCCGGAGGGCAGCGTGACTTCACGCTGAAAGGCCGACTCGATCTGGGACTCGATCTGGAAGCGGCTGAACAGCGGAATTCTATCGTCATAGAGCTTCAGCTTGCCGAGATTGTGCGGCATCACTCTTTCCATGAATTCACGCGCCGTCTCGTGGACTTCCGGGCTATCGACCAGGATTTCGGTGATGTCCTTGCGCAGGTAATCCCGCAGGGCGCGGATGATGACGTTACTTTCCTGGTAGATGAGAAAGGGTGCGGGCCGTTCTTCCGAGGCCGCCGTGATGACGCTCCAGAGGTGTACCAGGTAATCGAGGTCCCACTGGAGTTCTTCGGTGCTGCGCCCGATACCTGCGGTACGTACGATCATGCCCATGCCGTCGGGGATGTTCATGGCGCTCATGGCGTCACGCGTCAGGCTGCGGTCATCGCCCTGGATACGTCGGGAAACACCACCTGCGCGCGGGTTATTCGGCATCAGCACGAGATAGCGGCCGGCCAGACTAATGAACGTGGTGAGGGCGGCACCCTTGTTGCCGCGTTCTTCCTTCTCGACCTGGACAATGATTTCCTGGCCTTCCTTGATCGCATCCTTGATACTCTGCCGCCCACCTGCAGACCTGGCAGCTTCGCTGAAATAGCTGCGGGCAATTTCCTTGAGGGGTAGAAAGCCGTGGCGGTTGCCACCGTAGTCTATAAAGGCTGCCTCGAGACTTGGCTCGACGCGAGTTATTTTACCTTTGTATACGTTTGATTTTTTCTGGCCTCGTGAGGGTACCTCAATATCAAGATCGTAGAGCTTCTGGCCATCGACCATGGCCACACGCAGCTCTTCGGGCTGCGTGGTGTTGATTAGCATTCTTTTCATGTTTTATTTCTCTCATTCGCTCGACCTGTTGCTGCTCACAGCGGCGTGGCTGACGGGCCTGGATCCAGGCATGTTGCCAGCGCACGGGTAATATCAGACCCGCTAGCCAAAAAAGGCAGGCTACTATTTGCTGTGAGTGATACATGGGAGCGATTGTTGTTTGTCCGTAAAGAGTGTTTTTCAGCATCATGCTGATTATTAAACAGAATATTGGTTAATGAAGCGGCCAATAGCTGTTTTCGAAAAATGGTTTCAGCGGCAGGCCTGATCCAGTTTGTCTCTCCGGGCAGGCTCCAGCCGTGCCGCGACTATAACAACCTTGCCTGATACCCGCAAACGCGGCAGGTAATATCCGCCTGTCTTTGGATGTACACTGCCTGCTCTGAAAGCAGGTTCTACAGATAAAATGAGTCAATCTCCCGCGAAAACCACCCCCAGGGCCCGCCTGGTTGCCGTAACAGAGGAGGATGCAGGGCAGCGAATCGATAACTTTCTGGCCCGCCATCTGAAGGGGGTCCCGAAGAGTCACATCTACCGCATTGTGCGCCGCGGCGAGGTGCGGGTGAACAGTGGCCGCATCAAGGCCCAGTACAAGGTATGCGCAGGCGACAAGGTGAGGATCCCCCCGGTGAGGCTGTCCCCGGAAAAGACCATCCCCCCGGCGGCTGCCAAAATGGATTTCGGCAAGCAAATCCTGTTCGAGAATAACCGTTGCCTGGTGCTAAACAAGCCCTCGGGGATCGCGGTCCATGGCGGCAGCGGGGTGAGTTTCGGGGTGATCGAAGCCCTGCGGGCAAGCCGTCCGCAGGCACCCTACCTGGAACTGGCGCACCGTCTTGACCGTGAGACCTCCGGCTGTCTGGTGATCGCGAAACGGCGCAGTTTTCTGCGCCTTTTCCATGAGCAATTGCGTAGCGGCGCGGTTGTGAAGCAGTACCTGGCGCTGCTGGCAGGCCAGTGGTCGGGGGGGCAGCTGACTGTGAATGTGCCGCTGAGAAAGAACCAGCTCCAGGGTGGCGAGCGCATGGTGGTGGTTGATGAAGAAGGTGGCAAGCAGGCACTCACGATTTTCAGGCCGCTGAGCCGGTTTTCAGGTGCTACCATGGCCGAGGTTGATCTGAAGACCGGCAGGACGCACCAGATCCGGGTGCATGCGGCACACATCGGACACCCGCTGGCCGGCGACGTGAAATACGGGGATGCTGATTTCAATCGCAGTCTGCGCAGCCATGGCCTGCGCCGGCTTTTTCTGCATGCGCACCGGCTGGAATTTGCTGATTCGAATGCAGGTGAGCCTGTCAGTACCAGTGCCCCCCTTGACGCAGGCCTGAAGGCTGTTCTCGACAGCCTTGAAACGTCATAATCAGCCGCCATTGTAACAATCCTGCGGCGCAAGACAGGTTTTTATGGATTCGAAAATTCAATTCATCGTATTTGACTGGGACGGAACCCTGATGGACTCCGAGACGCAGATTGTCTCCTGCCTGCATGCC
>JBATIF010000310.1:0-1738 GCA_049667605.1 Gammaproteobacteria bacterium | reverse complement strand
CCTCACCTGCTGTGCTTGTAAATGTTTGCATCACGTACCGGCCACTCGCGCAGCGCTAACCATTATTCCACATTTAAAAAGCCCCGAAAGGAAGAAAAGGGTGTCAGAGCACATTTACCACTTATATTAGCGTTAAATGTGCTCTGACACCGCTTAACGAACTATAATCTCAGGCAACAAAACGGAGATCCATATGCCATCATTGTCTATGCAAAAGCAGATCCTGGGGCTTGCCGGTTGGCTGGTGCTGTGCTTCGCTGCTTCTGCCGTTGGTGCCGTGGCCTCAATACAGGCCGGGTCTTTCTACGCCCAGCTTGCCCAGCCTCTCTGGGCACCGCCGCCATGGGTTTTTGGTCCGGTGTGGACGGTGCTGTATGCCTTGATGGGCATCGCCGCCTGGTTGGTATGGCGTTGCGGTGGATTCCGTGCCAATCGGCAAGCGCTTGGTTTGTTTCTTTTGCAGCTTGCGTTCAACGCAGTCTGGAGTTGGCTTTTCTTTGCCTGGCACCTCGGCGTTCTGTCGTTGGCCGACATCCTGGTGCTGTGGATCCTTATCCTGGCCACGCTGGTCTCTTTCTGGCGCGTGCGTCCGCTTGCCGGTGCGCTGCTCATCCCTTACCTGCTGTGGGTCAGTTTCGCAGCTGCACTGAATTATTCCCTTTGGCAACTCAACCCACAGGTTCTCGGCTAGAAGCATTGTTGGAGGTAAGGGTGTCAGCACATTTTCTCCTGATATAAGCGGTAAATGTGCTGACACCCTTTATTGCAAGACTACCTTTGAATTCAGCATTTCAAGTACACTGACTCCTTGACCCGGGGAGTGCGAAGATATGTCAGGCCTGATACGAAACAAGCTGAAGGCGGTCAAACGCGGTCTTACCACGCTGGACAGTCAGCCAATCGGCAAGGCGGCGCTTGCGGTCGTCCTGCTTCTTGATTTGTTCATCCTGATTTCAATTTTCGAGGGGTTGGCTGACCATACGCGTCAATTGACCAGCCCTGCGGAATATATCCCTCAGCACTGCCGTGACGTGGTAATCGATGAAGACTGGAACGAGTCGAACCGCCTGGTGCGGACTGCCGGTATCGTGTCGAAATTTCGCGGCAGCTATGTGCGGATCCATGAGAGAGACAGGCTAAAGCGGGAGCATCCTGTCTGTGCGCCGATTTCAGCACTGCTACGGAGCATGGAAGACGACCGGAAACTGTCTGCTGAACTAAGCGAATTCCTGCGCCTGAGAACAGAAGCGATCCAGGTAAAGTCGGAACTCGAGCGGGTGACAGGCGCTTATAACACGTCGCTTCTCGAGGTGATTGCGGCGCAAGGCGGGGCGGGTGATAGCACTGCCTCGCTGAAAACACGGGTTTCAAAGACAACCGAAACGCTGGATTCACTGGTGCAGCAGGAAAGGGTGCTGGCATCATCGCTGCTTCAACACCCCAAACTGGCCGGGTTGTTCGAGGTGATCGAGTCTTCATCCGATGCGGACAGGCGCAGCCTGCTGGAGGACCTGCGCAGCCGTAATTTCTGGCACCCGGTAAAACGCCTCGGGATGGAAATGCTCTTCCTGTTGCCGCTGGTGGCCGGTTTCTTCTTCTGGAATTCAAAAAGTATTGCTGCAGGCCGCCCGTTCCAGTCCCTGGTTTCCTCGCACCTGCTGGTTGTGGTTTTCATTCCGGTGATTTTCAAGATTGCCGAACTGGTCTACAACGTCATACCCAAAAAGCTCCTGAGGCA
>JBATIF010000309.1:0-2598 GCA_049667605.1 Gammaproteobacteria bacterium | reverse complement strand
GTCCTGCACCGCCTTGACGCTCGACAGCAGCAAGTCCTCGCCACCGACCACCACGCTGGCGAACTCGAGGGTCTCGACGGCCTGCAGGCCGGTAACCCGTGCCTTGTTGATCCAGGCGGCGTCCACGGGGCGCGGGCTGACCAGTGCCAGGTCGGCACCGAGAAAATCCGCCGACTGGTTTGCCATGCCCCGGCCCAGCCGGTCGGTGAAGAAGCCGATGGCGGTACTCGCCGACACGGCAATCACCAGCGCAGCCACCAGCACGCGTTGTTCGCCGGCGCGCCAGTTGCGCAGCAGCAGCCGCATGGCGAGGCGCCAGCGGATCATGTGCGCGGCGCCTTGCTTATAGCGGTGAGGATACATTGCTGTTTCGCATATATTGACTGCATCGTCTCTAGAACCTCGTGTGAAACAATTTGTACATTTTGTTATTACATGATTGCCTGTGAATGCTGTTTACCGTCGTACAAACAGAACGTCCCTTCTTCCTCCGGGAGAAGGACAGGACGAGGGGATAAATACAGGTAAACACCTTTATTTGATCCCCTCTCCCCAACCCTCCCGGCTTTGGCATCCTGCGTCGCTCTACCGCCCACATCCCTGTAGGTGTCCCTGTGGGAGAGGGAGTTTATACAACCCGGCCGGCCTCCAGGCGGATGAGCCGCTCGCAACGCCCGGCGAGGTGTTCGTCATGGGTCACCAGTACCAGGGTGGTGCCCTTGTCCTCGTTGAGACGGAACAGTACATCGATGATGCGTTCGCCGGTGACGTTGTCGAGATTACCGGTGGGCTCGTCGGCAAACAGGATGGCCGGTTCGGTGGCGAAGGCGCGTGCAATGGCCACCCGCTGCTGCTCGCCACCCGACAGCTGTTTCGGGTAATGCGTCACGCGTCCCTCCAGTCCCACGCGGCCGAGCAGTTCCATGGCCTGGTCACGCGGATCCCGGTCGCCGCGCAATTCCAGCGGCAACATGACGTTCTCCAGTGCCGTCAGGCCGCCGAGCAGCTGAAACGACTGGAACACGAAACCCACCAGCTCGCCGCGCACCCGGGCGCGGCCGTCTTCATCCAGGTCGTTGAGCCGGTGATGGGACAAATACACCTCGCCGGCAGAAGGCAGGTCGAGCCCGGCGAGCAGTCCCAGCAGGGTCGACTTGCCGGACCCGGAGACGCCGACAACGGCGACGGCCTCGCGCGCCCTGATCTCGAGATCGATATTGCTGAGGATATCCAGCGGGCCGGTGGCAGTATCCACACGTTTACTCAAGTTTCGTGCGCTGATCAGGGTGTTATGCTTGGTCTCAGACATGTTGAATAAAATCCTGCTCCTGTTGTTACTGGTTAGCCCGCAAGCGGCATCTGCCCACATCATACTGGTTGTGGGTGACAGTCTCAGCGCTGCCTACGGCATCCCGGTGGAGCAGGGCTGGGTTGCCCTGCTGCAGGATTGCCTCGAGCGCGAGGCTTATCCCTACCGGATTGTCAATGCGAGCATCAGCGGCGATACCACTGCCAATGCCCGCGCCCGGCTTGATGCAGCCCTCGCCAGCCATGAACCGGCCGTGCTGCTGCTGGCGCTCGGTGGCAACGATGGCCTGCGCGGTCTCTCGCTGGCGGCGATGAAAGACAACCTGGCGACGATGATTGCCAGTGCGCAGCAAGCAGCCGCAAAGGTATTACTGCTCGGTGTGCAGTTGCCACCTAACTATGGCCCCCGATATACGCAAAGGTTCCAGGCGATCTACCAGGAACTCGCCCGGGAATACGACCTGGCCCTGTTGCCGTCGCTGGTCGATGGCATCGGCACCGAGTCGGAGCTGATGCAGGCGGACGGCATTCACCCCAATGCCGCCGCCCAGCCGCTCATCCGCGACCGAATTTTCAAAGCGTTGCTACCGCTGCTGGAGCGCAACTGAGCACAATTGGGGTTCATGCAGGGGCATCGCGGATGAGATCCGCTCCTACAGTTTGAATGTATCGTGTAGGCGTTTTTTTGAGCGGGATCGGGGTTCATGCAGGGACATCGCGGATGAGATTCGCTCCTACAAGTTTGAATATACCGTGTAGGAGCGCTTCTCAAGCGCGATAGGGGTTCGCACAGCGCACCCGTCTGCATCTCTCCGGCAGGATATTGTATGAACACAGCTACAAACACACCGCTGCTGCAGCGCCTGGTTAGTTACCGGCCCGGGGAGCTGCGCGGGCTAGGCTGGTCGTTCCTGTATTTCTTTTCGCTGTTGTGCGGCTATTACGTGCTGCGCCCGGTGCGCGACGAGATGGGTATCCAGGGCGGGGTCGAGAACCTGCAATGGGTGTTTACCGGCACCTTCCTGGTGATGCTCGCGGCGGTGCCGCTCTACGGCTGGGCCGTTGCGCGCCTGCCGCGACGCCGGCTGCTGCCGGCGGTGTACCTGTTTTTTATCGTCAACCTGCTGGTCTTTTACCTGCTGCTGCGCGCAGGCCTTGCGCCCGCGGCGAGCGCACGTGCGTTTTTTATCTGGGTCAGCGTGTTCAACCTGTTCGTGGTTTCCGTGTTCTGGAGTTTCATGGCGGATCTCTACAGCAATGCACAGGCGCGCCGCCTGTTCGGTTTCATTG
>JBATIF010000308.1:0-4183 GCA_049667605.1 Gammaproteobacteria bacterium | reverse complement strand
GGGCTATCCGGGTGAATGGTAATTACCGGAATTGATTTCCGGCTTATTTTAAAGAGATTACAGCTATGGGCAAGAACGTTGTTGTCGTTGGTACCCAGTGGGGTGATGAGGGAAAGGGCAAGGTCGTTGACCTGCTGACAGACAAGGCATCCGCCGTGGTGCGTTTTCAGGGCGGTCATAATGCCGGCCACACACTGGTAATCGACGGCGAGAAAACCGTGTTGCACCTGATTCCTTCCGGCATTCTCAGGGACAAGGTGCAGTGCCTGATCGGCAACGGTGTGGTGCTGTCGCCGCAGGCATTGCTGGAAGAGATCGATATGCTCGAGCAGGCCGGTGTGCCGGTGCGTGAACGGCTCAGGATCAGTGAGTCGTGCGCGTTGATACTGCCCTATCATATTGCGCTCGACCAGGCGCGCGAGCTTGCACGCGGCAACAAGGCCATCGGCACGACCGGGCGTGGCATCGGCCCTGCCTATGAAGACAAGGTGTCGCGCCGTGGCCTGCGGCTGGGTGAACTGCTCGATCCCGGCCATTTCACGGAGCGCCTGCGCGAAGTGATGGAGTACCACAATTTTACCCTCGAGCACTACTTCAAGGCCGACCCGGTCGATTACCGCATGGTTCTCGATGAGGCGCTGGCCCAGGGCGAACAAATTACCCCGATGATCGATGATATTCCCGGCCTGCTGCATCGCCTGCGCAAGGAAGGCAAGCACATCATGTTCGAAGGTGCGCAGGGCGCGCTGCTGGATATCGATCACGGCACCTATCCTTATGTAACCTCGTCAACCACGACTGCCGGTGGTGCCGCCAGCGGCAGCGGCGTTGGCCCGCGTGACCTTGACTACATCCTCGGTATCGTCAAGGCCTATACCACGCGCGTCGGTGCCGGGCCTTTTCCGACGGAACTGTTTGATGAGGACGGCAGGCATTTGGGCGAGAAGGGCCATGAGTTCGGTGCGACCACCGGACGTCAGCGACGCTGCGGCTGGCTGGATACGGTTTCCCTGCGGCGCTCCCTGGCGATCAACAGTGTCACCGGTATGTGTATCACCAAGCTCGACGTGCTTGATGGATTGAAGACCATCAGGATATGCGTGCGCTACACGCTGCAGGGTTCCAGTATCGATATTCCCCCGGTGGGTGCAGACCTGATGGAGCAGTGCGAACCCGAGTATATCGAGCTGCCGGGCTGGTCGGGATCAACCGCGGGGGCGAAGACATTCGCTGATCTGCCGGCGGCGGCGCAGGCCTACCTGCGCAAGGTAGAAGAGCTCTGTGAAGTGCCGATTGCTATCATCTCCACTGGCCCCGACCGTGCCGAAACCATGATTATCAAGCACCCGTTCGAATGACACCCGGTTGATCAGGCGCGGGTCTGTGAACCTTCGTCCTGTGCGGGTATTTCATATTTGCCCAACGGTTTCAACCAGGCAATCAGCATAGGCAGCAGGGTCAGGTTCGCGATCAGTGCCACCAGCATGGAAAAGCCGGTTAACAGGCCAAAGTAAATCGTCGGTATGAAGTTGGACAGGGCGAGGATGACAAAGCCAAGCGTGACGGTAATAGTGGTGTAGTACATCGCACGTCCGATGCTGTCATGGCTGCGTTCCACGCTTTTCCAGTAATCATGATCCTTGCAGAATTCCTTTTTGAAGCGGTGTACATAGTGGATGGCATCGTCCACGGCGATGCCGACGACGATAGCGGCAATGGTGATCGTCATGATGTCCAGGGGAATGCCCAGCCAGCCCATCAAGCCGAGCACCGATGTGGCGGCAATCAGGTTGGGAATGATGGTGATGCCGGCCAGCCTGAAGCTGCGAAAAGAGACCACGAACATCAGCATGATGGCGAGGAATACAGCGCCCAGGGTTTTTATCTGCGAATTGAACAGGCTTTGCAGCAGGTTGTTGTAAAGGACCAGCATGCCGGTTACGTGCACCTGCTCCTTATCTAGGCCCATCTCGTCGCTCAACTGGTGCCGAATATTTTCCAGCAACTTCTCGCGTTGCAGCGACGGGTCTGATTCGAATACCCGTATACTGTAGCGCAGCTGGTTACCGTCTTGTGAAAGATAGGGTGCAAACAGTTTGCTGCGCAGTACTTCGGGCAGGCGCTTGTAGAGGATCGCCAGGAAAAAATCATCCAGCGGCTTGCCCTCATTCAGGGTAGTCAGCATTTTCATGGTGGTGCTGATGGACAGTACCTTGCCGGTTTCCGGGAGGGAGTCGAGGTAGTCATGAATGCGCTCTGCCTCTTCCAGCTGGTAGGTGTTATACCAGTAACTTGAGCCGGTGAAGCCGGCACTGCCCGCGTTTTCCTGGTCAAATTCATCCATGAATAGTTCGTCAGTATCGGCTTCACCGGGTTGCAAAAAGTCCGCGGGTGCATCGATGATGACATCCAGCGGTGTGGTGCCGCCAAGCTTGCGGTCAATCAACTCCATGCCGCGATAGATTTCCGTTGTTTCCTTGAAGTAGTCAATAAAGCGGTTTTCCACGGTAAGCTTGCTGATGCCGACAATGCCCGCCAGCGTGACTGCGAGGAAAACGAGCGGCACGGTGAGCTTGTGGTGCTCGATCAGGTGTGCAAGAAAGGCGGTAATCAGTGCGGTCAGATTGCGCATGTCGCGGTGTTTTCCCGGTTTCAGCAACATCAGGACTGCCGGGAACAGGGTGAATGTAAGGATGAAGGCGACCATGGTGCCGATCGCCATCATCCAGCCAAAATCGATAACCGGGCGGATATCACTGAACAGTAGCGAACCAAACGCAACCACGGTCGTCGCCGCTGTATAGAAGCAGGGTCCGGCCATGTTGCTGATGGTTTGCTTTACCAGGGTGAACATGTCTGCATCCTGGTTGGCGGCATGTGCCTCGAGGAAGCGTACGATCAGGTGAACGCTGAGTGACAGGGTAATGATCAGCAGCAGTGAAATAAAGTTGGAAGAAACGACGGTTACCGGCCAGTCAATCAGCCCGAGGATTCCGATCATGATCAGCGCGGTGCTGAAGCAGATGAGCATCGGCAGCAGGATCCAGCGCGGCCTGTGAAACGCGATCGCCAGGATGACTATGAGGAAGCAGAGGACGCCGGCGCCGAACACCACCAGGTCATGGCGAATATAGTCGATGGAATCGGCCACGATCATCGGCATCCCGCCAAGATAGAGGGTCGCGTTGCCCCGGTGCCGGTCCATCAGGATACGCACGCTGGCGATGTCACGGTCCTGCTGCTCCAGGCTGGCAGCCCGGTAGGCATTGAATTCGTGGCTGTAGCGTTCCAGGTCAGCGGCTTGCTTGTCTGTGAGCTCGCTGCCGAGCTGCTTTTCCCTTAGCAGGTCGCGTTGATTCAGCAGCCGGTAGTAGGTTTCATCGCGTTTGAAATTTACCTGCAGGGCGGTTGTCTGGCCATCCGGGCTGATGATCAGGTCCCGGTACAGCGGGCTGTTAAGAAATTCCTGCCGCGCCAGATCAACGTCGGTGTGCGGATCTTGCAGTGTGCGGATGGCCTTGCGCAGTTCATTCAGGCTGACCGGCGGGCTGCTGATCAGGGGCACGTCCATTATGCTGACGACCGACTCGACCCGTTCCAGGGCCGCAAGCTCATTGCGCAGCTGTTCCAGGTCAGCGAGTACCTCGGCACTGAACAGGTCTTGCGCCGGTGTATAGGTCACGATCAGGCTGTCATCGGCACCGTAGCGCGCACGGATGGCGCGGTAATAACGCAGGCTTTCATCATGCTCGAGCACCAGGGAATCGGCGGAGGCATCAAGTTTGAAATCGGCCGCGTAATAGCCGGCGGCAATACAGACCAGGGTGATGATCAACAGTACCGGCCAGGGATTCCCCAGGATCAGCTTGTAATAGCACTCGGGCAGGGAAGGGGGCATTTTTCCATCAATGATCGGGTTGAAGGTTATTTTATATCACAACGCCGGTGGGTGTACGGGGCATAAAACAGAACAAACCCGGTGAGGTCCGGGTTTGTTTGTGTCGTTGCCTTGTCCCCTGACAGGCGTATCAGTCCTGTGCTGGTGCATCACCTGTCCGTTCGAAAACGGCGACACCCAGGATCCCGTCAACCGGGTCTGCGATGTCGTACTCGAGCCCGGCATGTGCCGGTGAACCGCCAGGGCCGCCGGTCAGGGCACCGGCAAAACCGCCGTCGATAAAGG
>JBATIF010000307.1:0-1933 GCA_049667605.1 Gammaproteobacteria bacterium | reverse complement strand
GAGGACATCTATTTCGCGAAGGTTAATCACGCATTGATCGAGTCCCTGCACCAACGGATGCAGGCAGAGAAGGATTCCCGTCAACCTTCCGATCAAGCGGGTGACGCGGTGCGGGCGAAATAGCGCCCGGTTGCAGTCAGCTTGGTACCAATACAGACAGTTGTTTCATCCATGGAGGAGGAATCATGTCAGCTTTACTTGCAAACTTGATGGATCGTGCCGGCAAGTGCCCGTTTGCCTGTTTTTTGAAGATTCTTACGGCCGGCAGCTTTATTTTCGCGCTGCATATAGCCATCATGCACCAGGCCGATGTGTCACCCTATCCATTTATCCTGCTGGTATCGTTGGTTGGGCTGATAGGGGTGCTGGCAGCAGCGCTGCACTTTAACTGCCGGCTCAGCAACACGGATAGAGAGACAAACTGACTGGTAGCCCGCGCTGCAACAGGGCAGTGGCCTTCGGGTCGGCGTAATACACAGTCTGGCCGACCCCGCAAGTAAAGTGCATCATCAGGACAATGCCTGGTACCGGTAATTGTCCGCGTTGCCTGTTATGCGACCTCGAAGGGTAATCAAGAAGATTCACAGGCCGGATCAAGCGCAGCGGATCCGCAATCGCTGCCGGGTCCGCGTCGCATTGCTGCTTGACCCGGCCTGCAGGAACGACCACGCACGCCTATTTCTGGCATACCGGGCAGAAGAATGTCGAGCGTTGACCCTGGCGCATTTCCCGGATCGGGGCCCTGCAACTGATACAGGGTTTGCCCGTCATGCCGTAGACGTGCAGTTCCTGTTTGAACCAGCCCGGTTCACCGTGGCCGTTGACGAAGTTGCGCAGCGTTGTGCCGCCTGCGGCGATGGCATCGTTGAGGACCTCCTTGCTGACCTCGGCAAGCAGCACGTATTTCTTCCTGCTGATGCGCCCGGCGGCGCGCCGCGGATGGATGCCGGCCATGAACAGGGCCTCGCAGGCGTAGATGTTGCCGATGCCGGTGACGATGTGGCTGTTCATGATGAACTGCTTGATGGCCACCTTGCGTTTGCGCGAGATCGCGTACAGGTAGTCCCCGGTGAATTCCTCGCCTAATGGTTCCACGCCCAGTTTGCACAGCAGCCTGTGTTGCAGCGGTGGCCGGCGTGTCCAGTGCAGACTGCCGAAACGCCGCGGGTCGGTGAAGCGCAGTGCCTGGTTGCCGGCAAATACGATGTCGAGGTGATCATGCTTGTTCGCCGGGATGCCGGCATCGACCAGGCGCAGACTGCCGGACATGCCGAGATGCAGGATGGCACTGCCGGCCGCACTTGTCAGCAGCAGGTATTTGCCGCGGCGGGATACCTCGCTGATGGTCTGGCCCGACAACTCGCTGTTGATGCGCGCGGATACTTTCCAGCGCAGGTTCGGGTTGCGCACCACGATGCGGGTGACTTTTTTGCCGGTGATGTATGGTGCAATACCGCGGCGTGTGGTTTCTACCTCGGGGAGTTCGGGCATGACGGGCTGATCGCGGAACTATTGTTGCGCCGGCGCTTGCTGCAGGGTCAGCAGGGATGCTTCCATGCTGCCGGAGAGGTGGTATTGAATATTCCAGTCCGGTCGCGCAAGGATCAGCTCGGGGGTGTGGGCGGTGACCGTGAATGTCAGGGTCTCAGGGATATCCCGAAAGCCGAGGATAATCGTCTCGTCGGACTGGCTGCCGTCATAGCGACGCACAAAAAGTGCGCTGGCGTTATTCCAGTGGTCGATCAGTTGGGCGATGCTATCGGCGCTGACCCCCGGTTTTTCCGGGGACAGCTGCCACTGGTTGGCGTTTGTTAATCTCAGGGACATATCAGGCAACAGCAGTGTCTGAATGATGCTGCCCGCCGGGACCAGCCTGCGTTCGACGAAATTGGTCCAGCCGGCATTGATCAGGTGCTGGTAGCGGTCCTCGACC
>JBATIF010000306.1:0-5015 GCA_049667605.1 Gammaproteobacteria bacterium | reverse complement strand
GAGCAAAGCCTCGAGTTTCTGCAACAGATACTGCCGCTGCAAGGCTGGAGCCTGGTCAGTGAGGGTGGCCGTCTTGAAAGCCGGTCTGGTGAAATACCCCAGGCGACAGCAACCGCGATAGCGGCGGGCGACTGGATAATAGCAGGCAACGACCTGTGGACGGCCCTCAATCACCACGGCCGGATAAAAAAACTCGGGCTGCACTGGCAGTCAGCGCACTCCCCCGATGCACAGCAATTGGCGGTGCTGCAGAAATTGCAGCAGCAGTTTTCCATACCCGGGGAAGCCGCTGCCGGCGCAACGCACGAGCTTGTACAGGCTCGCATTCAGCAGGTACAACAAGCTACCGCGCAGTTGCGCGAGTTACGCCGCCTTGTCGACGACAGTCTTTCGAACATGGCCGATGGCGTGCTGGTTACCAATGCACTGGGAGAGGTCATGCTCTCCAATTCACGCGCCAGCTGGTATCTTCGCGGCAGTGATGATGCCAACCTTGCCGGGTTGTCGGTGCTGGGGCTGCTGGCCGCGCTGCAAATACAGGGCAGTGAAAACTGGGAAGAACTGCTGCGTCGCTCACTGCTGGAGCATGCGCGTATCCAGACCGAGGTTCGGCACAGCAAGGGCCGCCAGCTGCTGGTACAGGTAGCACCCCTGTCCCGGGATACGCAGCAACCCGCAGGACTGATACTGAATTTCTCCGACATCACCCTGCTGAAGGCCAGTGAGAACAAGCGTAACGAACTGCTCAACTTTCTTTCCCACGACCTGCGATCACCGCTGGTATCCATGCTGGCATTGCTGGAACTCGCCAGGAAGAAGGATATAAACGACGAGCTTCATGAATTGCTGACGCGGATGGAAAATCACGCCGGCAAAACCCTTGACCTCGCCGAGCAGTTCCTGCAACTGGCACGGGTGGAAAGCGGTGTTGAGTTACAACTCCATGAGATCGACCTCGTGGCGGTTGCCATGAACGCGCTGGAACAGGTCTGGGAACATGCTCGCCTGCAAAACATTCAACTCACAAATAATATTACCCTTGAAGATGCGTGGATTGCCGGTGAAGGCAGTTTGCTTGAACGTGCACTGGTAAACCTGCTCGGCAATGCAATCAAGTTCAGTGGTCCGGAAAGTACCGTCCGGCTGGAACTTGCCCGGCAGGGGGAACAATGGCAATGCTGTGTTATCGATGAGGGGGAAGGCATACCTGCCAGCGAGCTGCCGCGCCTGTTTGACCGTTTTCAACGCGTTCATCGGAAAAACCAGACGCAACAGCCCGGTGCCGGCCTCGGCCTGGCATTTGTTCACGCAGTTGCCAGGATGCACGGTGGACGCGTCGAGGTGGAGAGCACCGAGGGACAGGGTTCCCGGTTTTGCCTGTTGCTCCCGGCACTGGCTGGAGACATCCAACCAGTAGACCTGCCCGCCGGTCCAGGCGTCTTCGGTCCGCAGGCTTCTCATCTCTCTTAAAGGAAAGCGCCGTCTATTACCCCGGCATCCATTGAACCGTTAACACCAGCTTTTGCCGGTATAGCGAAATAATGCCGGCTAGCATCAGTTTGTGTAAAAAAAGTATCCACAATGTGAACACAATTTTACGCGGGCTAAGGGAGGTTGGTGAGCAGCGCAGGAACGGGTTTTCGGTTTAGCCGGGGCTGCCCGGGTACAGACATTAAACGACCAGCCAGCGTCCCTGCCAGCCGGTCCAAACACTATTACTCAGCGACTCTCAGCTGCCATATAGGTAACTGCGGCCATGACATCTTCATCCGTTAAACTGTTAAATCCGCCCTTGGCCGGCATATAGCCGCTCTTGCCCTGGTAACCGTTAATGGCATGCGCGGCCATCACCTCGACACCCTGCGCAATTCGCGGCGCCCAGTTCGCAATATCACCCAGTTTGGGCGCACCGGCGGCACCATTGCCATGACAGGCCAGGCAGTGACGGGTATAGATTCCCTTACCCGCTGCCGGCTCGACAGCCGGCGCCTCCAGCGCGATTGCCCCTGCGAGAACCAGCAAGACATTTGCCAGCAAGCGCCCGGGCTTTCTCATGTGAGCCTTTTGCACGTCTGAGCAGTCGTACTCAGTAGGTCACGACCGGCTGCAGACTCTTTGCATGTTCAATCCAGCCATTGACCCGCTTGTTGTTCGGCATAATGCGCACCAGCTGCTTCTCAACATTCACCCTGCTCATGGCCTCGGTCAGGTTGTCGGCATTACGGTTACG
This sequence comes from Gammaproteobacteria bacterium, assembly GCA_049667605.1. GTDB lineage: Bacteria > Pseudomonadota > Gammaproteobacteria > UBA9214 > UBA9214 > UBA9214. The sequence continues at coordinate 2,785 of JBATIF010000306.1, read as the reverse complement.
CAGTTCTTTAACCGTGTCCACGCCGGCCGCCTCAAGCAGTTCCGCATACTGGGTAGCCACACCGCGAACACGAAACAGGTCACACATATTTACCCACTTGAGGATAAGCTTGCTGCTGAGGCCTGTCTTTCTGGCCAGTTCTGCGCGCCCTTTACTGGTCGAACCGGCCTGCAACAGTTGATCAGTGGTGGAGACTCCCGCTTCCTTCAGAACCTGGGTATAGCGGGGTCCGACGCCCTCAATCGTGTGTACTCCTCGTGACATAACTTTCTCCTGCCCTTTCTGGTGATCGCAATAAGAACCTGGAACTAGGCGGACACAACCTGTGACGCACAAAACCTGCACCGCTTCGCAGCGATCGGAATCTCGGAAAGACATTCCGGACATTCTTTGGTGGTCGGTTCGGCGGGTGCTTCCTCTTCTTTCTTTTTCAGTGAGTTCATTCCCTTGATAACCATGAAGATGGCAAAGGCAACGATCAGAAAGTCCAGCACCGTGTTGATAAACATGCCGTAATTTATAGTTGGTGCCCCTGCTGCCTGAGCGGCTGCCAGGCTTGCATAAGGAACAGCATCGAGGTTGATGAACAAGCCGCTGAAATCGACATTACCCATCAGCTTCCCGATCGGCGGCATAATGACGTCTTTCACAAAAGAACTGACGATCTTGCCGAATGCAGCCCCGATGACGATACCAACCGCCATGTCGACGACATTACCGCGCATGGCAAATTTCTTGAATTCTTCCAACATCCTACTTCCCCTTCAGGATTTACTCGTAAATGAACTTGTAGAACACCCGGACCAGAACGGTCCGGGTGTCTTCAGTCGAACCAGATCCAGTCGAACTAGATCTTCACACCCAGCGATTCCAGTGTTTTTATGGTAAGACCACCGGTCGCCAGTCTTTTGGACTGTTGATAGCTCCTGACTGCCGCCATCGTCTCGCGGCCGATAACGCCGTCGATCGGACCCGGGTTATGGCCGGCATTTTTCAGCGCTGTCTGGATGCGGCGTACTATTTCAGGGGTAATATTCGTCCTGCACAGCACCGGCCGCCATTCCATGCGGCCCTCTTTGACCAGTTCACGCTTCTGCACCGTTCCATAGGATGCCGGAATGGGTGTACGGACTGTTTTCGCCGGTTCGGCAAGCTGGCGTACCCGCACCGTCTTGTATTCTGCCGGGATGGTAATCTTGCGCGTTGTCGGTGGTGTTTTCATGACGCGCCTGGTCACCGTCTCGTATTGTGCCGGTACTGCAACTTCCTGCGTGGTGGCCGGAGTTACCAGCACCTGTTTGGACACGGTCCTGTAGGTCGCAGGCACGGTTACCAGGCACATGATTTCACCGGTGGCATCATCAATCCTTGTGATCGGGCCAGTACCCTTCTTCCAGATCGTATGCTCCGGCTTGTCGAGCATCCTTTCCGTGTCTGTCCTGTATTTCGCCGGTACGGTGACAATCTTCTTGCCGGCCGGCTTCACCATCAGCTTTTCCGAGACCGTCTCATACACCGCAGGTATAACCTCGAGCCGTTCAGAGGCCTCCCTGACCAGAACTTTTTCAGTCGCCCATTCGTATTTCTCCGGAATAACAGTGATGCTCTCCGATGCGTCCGATCTCAATACACGAATGTTCTCTGTCTTGTAGACCGGCGGCGCGAAGGCCCTTGCATAACACTCACCTGACTTGGCATTCGGCGGCAACAGATCCATGTCAGTACTGACAGGCGTGGTTGCCATGGATGCTTCAGCCGCCATGCGTGCCCGCTGCTCGGCGGTCAATGATTGCTTCATCTGATTGACCTGTGAACTCAAGCGGGCAATTTCAGCCTCTTTCTGCGCAATCATTGCACTTTCTGTGCTGCCGTCCTGCATGCTGGCGCAGCCTCCCAGTGTCATACTCGCCAGAACAGCCGGCAGTAAAAGTCGTTGTGCTTTAGATCTAAACATGTGTCTTTCCCCTTGGAATATGTGAAGTAAGTCGTACAGCCAGAATTGGCTTTGCATTCAGTTACCGCTATTGCACCTGAACCATGTAGCTGACACAAGCCGACAGACGCCGATTTGTGTCAAAAATGGTTGCAGGAATGTGAACAAAAGTTACAGCAATGTCAACCCGCAGGATTTGCGTAAACTTCCCTGCACCACAGACCGTAAATCCAGCCCGCGCGCCACATGATACTGGAAAAAGTTCACACAGATTTACACATAGTGACTTGTAATACCGGCAGTTCCACCCAAGTATTGCATCTATGCATCCGTAAGCGCCTGATGAACCGGGCAATACCGAGGCTGAACTTCATCGTTTGCGCGCTAACAATCGAAACAGGCACCCTGTAATATCCGCTGCAGACAAGCCAATCAGAGCTACAGAGGAATAAACCATGCAACGATTTTTACCCCGATCACGTTATAAACTGCTCGCCGGCGGCTGGCTACTCACTGTATTTCAGTCGGTTGCTGTATCGGCTGCACCAGAAGAGAGCATCACCCCCTACCAGCAACCTGTACAAACAGCACCTACGTACCCTGCTCCCCAACCGTATTACGGTATGCCGGCATATCCACAGGATGGCTGGAATGCTTACCGGGGTTACGGTCAACCGGCCTACCCACAGCCCTACTACGCACAACCGGGCTACGCACAACCGGGCTACGCACAACCGGGCTATGCACAACCGGGCTACACGCAACCGGGCTACACGCAACCGGGCTACACGCAACCGGGCTACACGCAACCGGGCTATGCGCCGGCCTATCCCCAACCAGACTACCCGCCCG
>JBATIF010000305.1:0-6534 GCA_049667605.1 Gammaproteobacteria bacterium | reverse complement strand
GTGGTATCGGGCAACGCATCGGTGATACAGCCATAGGCCTTGCCTGTGCCATCACTTTGCGTGGCCAGCAGCGACTTGTTGAAATCGTAGGCCGCTGCATCGCCGCTGCAGTCATTGCTGACGCTTCCGAGCGAGCCATCGAGTGCAATATGATATTGGCGCACTGTACCGAAAAACCCGGCGTGGTTCAGGTCCTGCTTCAGGGTATGCAGCGCGAAGCTGGCATCTTCCTGCATCCGCGCAGAACGATTCAATTCCTTGTAGGACTTGTTTGAGCCAACGAACAGATAGATAACGGCGCCGGTGAGGAGCGTGCTGAGCAGCAGCGCAATCATCAACTCGACAAGCGTGAAACCTGAACAGCGATTGGATAAAACGGTTTTCAAAGCTTACTCCGTCTCGTCAATGATATAGGTGTTGACCACGGTCTGCCGCCGCCTGGCATCTGCCGCCCCGCTCCCGCATGCAACACCGCTCTCGGCCGCATCGGTGATTTCACTAAGCCCCCGCCAACTGAGGATGACCGACAGCTTGCCGGTATTGGTTTTTCCTGCATCTGCCGCAAACACGATACAGCCCGCAGGGACGATCAGCCCGCCCTCCTTGGTGCTGACGCCGCCAATGTCCTCGGTAATGGTCGCGCCGTCGATGGCCTGCTCCCAGGACCAGAGTTCGTAGCTGGCCATTTGTGCAGCCGTGCAGGTACTGCTGCTGCAGTCGGGACTTGGCGCGCTCTCTCCCCGGGTGGCACCACCCAACGGGCTGGATGTACCCGTGTGATAATTCGCCGCTGCCGTTGGATTGGCGCGGATGCGTTCGATAATGCCGTCAACCAGCTGCGTTGCCAGCGTCCGCTGATAGGCCTGGTGACTGGAGCGCTTGGCAACGCCCTGCAGCCCCGCAAGCCCCAGCAGTCCGACAGAGAGAATAATCAGCGTTACCAGCACTTCGATCATCGTCAGGCCATGCTGGCGTTTGATGTCAGCGGCAGTGCTTGCAGTATTTGCTGTCACGCTTTTCATGGACAGCTAACCCCGTCTGTCATTTTTTCGTACTCCACCCGCCCTGTCGTCAGAACCCGGACGCAGCGATCCTCCTGGGTGGTGTCAGCGACTTTCACCAGCAAGCCAACACCATCTGCAGGGGTATCATCCGCGAGCGCGCCGGTTGGCAGGAAGGTAACACTGGGCGAGCCCGCAGTGATATCGATATCGTTCTTGTTGAGGATATCCTTCCACTGCTTGAGCAGGACCTCGCCAGCGTCATAGGCACCATCGTCATCCTTGTCGGCAAATGCCATCCAGCCGTTGCTGTCCCAGGCAATGTTGCTCGATGAACAGGCATCGCCACTATCGAGGGCACACACCACCACCGGCATCCGCCGCTTGACTGCCTCGGAGCGGGCATAATTCACGGCAGTGACCAGCAGGTTGGTCTCGGTCACCGCCTTGTTGTTCTGGATAAAGTTGCGCAGGGCCGGAACAGCATATGCCGCCAGTACGATGACTACGGTCAAGGTAACCAGAAGCTCAAGCAGGGTAAATCCTTTCTGAATCTTCATCTTTGGCGGTGGATGCAGCACGTTTTCATAGCTTGGTTAAAAGGTTATCACGGGATTGCTATATGGTTTGTTAATTTCTTTGCCCAACATCGGGCATCCCGGCAAGGGTTTAGTCATGACACCTCTTTTTAGCATATATTTATATATATTTCAATTGCTTAATAAACATGGCAAACGTGCCTTGAAGTCCAGCAGATGCAGTTTTAAACATCGATGCCGGTTTCAAGTCCAGGCAGGCGCGGATTGATATGCCTGCGCGCGCCGGCAGCGACGCGGCAGATATGCGCCAGTCTGCATGAATCACCATGCTTATCGCCGGGGATTTTGCGCGCGCTGCAGACAGGCCGCGGAAATATATAAAAACCCGGCCAAGAGTTGGTTAATATCCGCGTGCACGCCATATGCGACACCCCGGGCACGGGACTAGTTCAGACCGAGCACATCCTGCATGTCAAACAGCCCGGCATCATGGGACATAAGCCAGGCAGATGCCCGCAGCGCGCCGTTGGCAAAGGTCATGCGGCTGGAGGCCTTGTGGGAGATCTCGACACGCTCTCCTGTACCGGCAAACATGACCGTATGGTCACCGACGATATCACCGGCACGGATGGTCTCGAAACCGATCGTGTTGCGCTCACGCTCCCCGGTATGCCCTTCCCGCCCGTAGACGGCGCACGTCTCCAGGTCGCGCCCGAGTGCGCTGGCGACCACCTCACCCATGCGCAGCGCCGTCCCGGAGGGCGCATCGACCTTATAGCGGTGATGCGCCTCGATAATCTCGACATCGACCTCGTCACCGAGCACGCGCGCAGCCGTCTCCAGCAGCTTGAAGCACAGGTTCACCCCGACACTCATGTTCGGGGCGAAGACTATCGCGATATCGTTGGCCGCTGTGGTGATCTGTTGTTGCTGCGCAGCCGTGAAACCGGTGGTGCCAATGACCATGCGCCTGCCGGCCATGCGGCAGATGTCGAGGTTATCCAGGCTGGGCCCGGGGCGGGTGAAGTCAATGAGCACATCGAAATCCGCCGTCACGGCGGCCAGATCGGCACCGACAGGAACACCGATTCTGCCGATTCCGGCCAGCTCACCGGCATCGCTGCCCAGCAGCGAACTTTGCGGGTGCTCCAGCGCCACGCTCACATCCATCCCGTCTGTCTGCCGGCAGGCCTCGATGAGGCTGCGGCCCATACGTCCGGCAGCACCGGTAATTGCAATTCGTGTCATGTTTGCAGGTATTTTTTGCAGTAAAACATACGCAAAGAGTGGGAGTTCCAGCCGCTTAAGTCAATAACCATCTGGCGCAAGCTATGGATGGGTCACACACAGGTTGGGCGACAACACTCAGTAGCGAATCTGCAGGGGTTGATAGGCAAAGATCGCGCTCAGGTGATGCAGCACCGCGTGCTGGCCCTGGAAGGCCCATATCTCATTCAGGTCCTGCTGCACCTTATCATAGCGTCGCTCCAGGTCAGGCTCGTCGGCATGGGCAAGGGCAAGTTCGTTGACCATATCAAGCCACATGCGGCTGGCGCCCATGATCAGTGCCGGCCAGGTCTTCTGCACCAGCGGTGACCAGTTGCTGTCGCTGGTGTCCTCGATATCGGGTTTGCTGATCTCGTGCACATCATCAAAACCAACCCAGCTTATCGTGCCATCCTGCCGCAGCTGCGCCAGTACAGGGTTCGCGGCGATGTCTGTGTAAATACGCTGCGCCCCGGCCGGGGTGCTGTAGAAAATAAAGCTGAACACGTGCCCGTGGTCGTCATTGCCCGCACGGCGGTGCACGCGCCAGATCAGGATATCCCGGTAATGGTCGTCGAATACCGGTGCTATCACCTCACCGGCGAGCAGTGCACCGATAGACCAGCGCGCTGACTCGCCTTCCTGTCGGTCGATGCGAAAACGCGCTGCCCACCAGCCCTCACCCTGCGGCAGGCTGCCCGCTGCGGCGTGTACCTCAAGCGGCGGCGGCTTAACACTCGCACAACCCCACAGCCCGATCAGCAATAAAACGATGAGTCCCTTTCTGTAAATTTGCAACGTCCGCCTCCGGGCCTGTCCTGTATTCAGGAGCTTGCCTGTTACACATGGATGTCATGTCTGCACGGATCATACCCTAACGAAAAAAAGCCCTGCAGCTATTCTGGAAAATTTCAGCGGCCAGCAATTTTTTACCGGGCAATCTGCCGGTCACAGCCGGTGACAATCACAAGCCGCTGTGTTTTCATCTGTTACTCGCCCATTTCAACGTCAAATCCCGGGAGTATCTATGCAAGCATCAGGCGTCACTCGCACACTGATTATTGCCGGCCTGATGATTGCCGGCAGCATGTTGATCAGGCAAGCGGCTGCCGGGGACGTCGAGAAGCTGCTGTTCCTGGTGATTGACAAGGACGAGATCATAGCCTCGAACACAAGGCTGGGACGGTTTGACCGACTCGATATGAGTGCCAAGGAAAAGATTATCGAGTACAAGACCGCCAGCGCGGTTGCCGTGGTCGTCACCAATCAGCGCTTTGCCGCCTACGCGGTATTTCCGGGCAGCTGGCAGAGTCGCCGGGTGCAGGCCGGAGAAAAGCTGGAATCGCTCGAAGTGGCGGATTACTCGGCAACCCTGGTTACCACTGACCGCATACTGAATTTCTACGGCCGCAGCGGTAACTGGTCAGAAACCAAGCGCTGACAGGCGCGAGTCAGCCGTCCTTTTTCTTCAACAGCTCAGCGAGGCCTGCCAGCGCCTTGTGTGAGACCCGCGGGCTGTCACCAGCCGAATCACCGGGGCCGGCGACAGCCTCGCCCTCCAGGTAGCGCGCATGTTCATTGTCATGACAGTACAGGCAAAGCAACTCCCAGTTGCTGCCGTCGGGTGGATTGTTATCATGGTTATGGTCGCGGTGATGAACGGTCAGTTCCTGCAGGTTGGCACGGGTAAACTCGCGTGAACAGCGGCCGCATATCCAGGGATACAGCTTTAGAGCCTGCTCCCGGTAGCCCGACTCACGCTTGGCGCGCTCGCGCTGTGACGCCGCGACAACCGCGTCGAGCCGGTCTTTCCCGGGTGTTGTTTTCTGTGGCATCAGGGTAGGTGAACCGGCCAGGTTTTCGGCATTTTAGTATACACCTGCATGCACACCACTCTTGCCGCTCTGTTCATGGATCCACTGATACCCTGCATAATTATCCCGCCCCGGGGTATTACAAGCCGCACCACGACCAAGGCCGGAACAGGCACAGCGGATCCGGCGGGGACTCAAACATGCACAAATCACTGGCAGCGCCTGAGGCAAGTCTTGAACAAGGGTGGCGATACCAATGTTGTCACGATAACCATCAATACCACAGCCGAAAACAGGGCGTCATTCATCACCCCCAGGCTTTTGCCTATGGCGGCAAATACCAGACCGACTTCTCCCCTGGGCATCATACCGATGCCAATTGCCCAGTGATTCCTGACACCGAAGGCACCAAAACCGGAAAGTCCCTTGCCCAGGATAGCTGCAACCAGAAGCCCGGCCGCCAGCAGCATCACATCCGGATGCAGAAATGCTTCAAGCTTGACCTGCAGCCCCATCAACACGAAGAAAATCGGTACCAGGATAACCTCAAGCGGCATAATCAGATCCTTGATTGTTACCGGGCACTTGCGGGTGTCATCCCAGCTGGAAAAATATGTATCCTGCATAACCAGCCCCGCAGCAAAAGCGCCAACTATGGTTGCCAACCCGGAAAGATTCGCCACCCACGCCATCACCATCACAAACAGGTAGGAGACAAACATTTTCGCCTCGATAATATCAAGACGACGAAACAGCTTGACTACCAGGCGGATGAAATAAGGCCCGAGAAAAACGGCAACACCCAGGAAAAGGGTAGCTATAACAACCGTCATCGAAATATGCATCAGGTCGACACTGCCGGTGACAACAATTCCGCTGATAATTGCAAGCATCAACAGACCAAGCACATCGTCAATAACGGCAGCACCGAGAATTATTCGTGCTATGTCCGATTTCTCCATTTTCATTTCCTGCAGCACCATGGCAGTGATGCCGACACTGGTTGCTGCCAGTGTTGCCCCCAGGAACAGGCTGGTATGTAACTCCACGTTTTCGAGCAACAGAAAGGATGCCAGTACGCCGAGGGCAAATGGCAGAACTACGCCAATGATGGCAACCCGTCCGGAGTCGGGACCCACCTTGCGCATCTCGTCAATACTGGTGTCGAGACCGACCAGAAAAAGCAGGAATATGACGCCGTAGCGTGAAAACACGTCGACGGCATGGGCGACCTGCAATAATTCGTTTCCATGCGGGCCACGCAATATATCCAGAATTTGCCAGGCACAGGTACCTTCAACACCAATCGCATTCAGACAGGCAAGTTCAAGGCTCTCACCCTTGAGCAGATTTCCCACGGTGTCAAATATTGCCGGCCCTTCGCGCAATACCAGAATCAGGTCGACCTGAAAATAATAGCCCAGGTTGCCGACCAGAATTCCCATCATCAATTCACCAAGAACAGAGGGAAATCCCAGTTTCCGCGAACTGAATCGTCCGATCAGTGCAACGAAAAGAATACCTGTGACACCGAGGATAACCGGAGCGATAGGATCGCTGTGTGACACAGGGGACTGCATAGCTGCAACCACGGTGGGCAGTAACAGCATTACTAAAAAAAGATACAGACGATGTTGGTTTTGCATTACATTTATACGCGTCATTCAATAATCATGATTGCCCGGAAGTACCCGCTTATCCTTGCCGGGTCCGCCGCTGCGCTCCTTGTTCCGGCCTACGTTATAACAAATCCCGCCACGCTGCAGGCCGGAATTATTGCTTCAAGCGGTAGCCTGTCCTGAACATCCAGCTGACGATGACCAGGCAGACGCCGAGAAATACCAGCACCATGGCCAGGCTCAGCCCCACGCTGACATCGGAGACCTCGAAAAAGCTCCAGCGAAAACCGCTGAT
>JBATIF010000304.1:0-5746 GCA_049667605.1 Gammaproteobacteria bacterium | reverse complement strand
TTGAACGCCGTCTTATTCAATGCTTCGGAACTTGTGTATATTCAAGTCAGGCGGATGAACGGCCGATGACCGGGTATCCGTGTTGCGTAACCCGATCCCGTCACCCGGATCACATATTTGGAGATGCGCCGTTATGAAAAATTCACACAGAAAGCTGATTTCCTGGTTGATGGCTGTTGCCCTCGCCTTTGGCAGTCTGTCAATCGCCACGTCGGCATCAGCAGGCGAGACCTATGATTTCAATGCCAAGCCCAACGCCGGGGAAATCCTCCTGGATGTACTTATCTTACGGCCGGTGATGCTGGTGGGTACTGTCCTCGGTACTGCGGCATTTATCGTCAGCTTGCCATTCAGTGCGGGCGGCAATGTCAAAGCGACACACGAAACACTGGTGCTGGAACCGGCGCGCTATACTTTTACGCGTCCGCTGGGTGAAATTTAATACAGCCTGACGGCGTTCAGGAGAATCAAAGCCACGCTGCCATTTACGGCAGGCGTGGCTTTTTTTTTGCCTACAGGGACGTAGGTACGTCGCGGGAGGCAGGATGCCGGGAGCGACGTCTTCACGCTGCCGCATTGATCAAAAGAGGAGTCGTGGTGCGGCTCTTCGGACCTCGCGGGAGGCAGGAGAAGGTGAGACCGGGAACCGGTCGAGAGGCTGGCCCGGGCCATGCCGGGACGTCTTCAGGCGATAAGCAGGCAGGTTGTGGCCCGTCGACTGTTCCACTGCACCAATGAGGGTTAACATGGCGGTTTTATAGCAGACGGGTGAGCTAATGATACGCAGCATGACGGCCTTCGCGAGACGCGAGGCCGAGACCGACGAGGGGACGCTGAGCTGGGAACTGCGTTCGCTGAATCACCGCTACCTGGAGATAGGCCTGCGACTGCCCGACGAGGTGCGCACGGCCGAGGCGGCGGTACGTGAGCGCATCAATGCACGGCTCGGACGCGGCAAGGTCGACTGCACCTGCCGTTTTCGTCCCGGGGTGTCCGGCTCGGTTCCGGTCAATATCGACGAGGAGAATTTGTCGCGCTTGCTTGCAGCCTGTGAATCGGTCGGAACCCGCCTGCACTATACCGTCCCGCTGAGCCCGCTCGAATTACTCAGCTGGCCCGGCGTGGTCCGAGAGGAAAAACCCGACACCGCGCCACTGATAAGAAATACGCTGTCACTGCTGGATCAGGCGCTCGATGAACTGGTGATATCCAGGGAACGTGAAGGCGAGCAAATCAAGGGCCTGCTGACGCAGCGTTGTGAGGCAATGGGCAAACTGGTGATGCAGGCCCGTGAACTGCTGCCGGAGATACGCGCCGGCTTGCGCGCGCGGCTGGTGGCGCGCCTGGCTGAATTCGAGCTTGAGGCTGATCCGGGACGCCTGGAGCAGGAACTGGTCATGCAGATCCAGAAAATCGACGTCGATGAAGAGCTTGACCGGCTGCAAGGCCATGTTGATGAGCTGCGCCGGGTGCTGGAACGCGAAGAGCCGGTCGGGCGACGGCTGGATTTTCTGATGCAGGAGCTGAATCGCGAGGCCAATACCCTGGGATCGAAGTCGGTTGCAGCCGGTACAACCAATATATCCGTTGAGTTGAAGGTGCTGATCGAGCAGTTACGCGAGCAGATCCAGAATGTCGAATAGCCGGCCGGGAGGAGATCAGGCAATGGCAGCAGGAACCCTGTACATAATTTCAGCACCCTCCGGTGCCGGCAAGTCGAGCCTGCTGCGCAAGCTGCTGGAGAACAGCGGCGATGACATAGTGCTGTCTATTTCGCATACCACGCGCAAGCCGCGACCGGGTGAGGTTGATGGCAAGGATTATCACTTTGTCGACAAGCAGTCGTTCGAGGCGATGGTCGAGCGGGGGGAATTTCTCGAGGATGCGCAGGTGTTTGACAACTTTTACGGAACCGCGCAAAAAAGTGTCGAGCGGCAGCTGGCAAAAGGGCAGGACGTTATTCTTGAAATTGACTGGCAGGGTGCCCGGCAGGTGCGGCACCTGATAGCGGATGCGGTTGGTATATTCATACTGCCGCCGAGCAGGGCGGCACTCGAACAGCGACTCAAGGAGCGGGGCCAGGATGAAGATGCGGTGATCGAGCGCCGCATGCGCGACGCCGTCAGCGAGATGTCGCATTACAGCGAATTCGATTACCTTGTTATTAATGATGTGTTCCAGCAGGCATGCGACGACCTGGCGGCGGTCATCAGGGGCTGCCGCCTGCGCATCGCCGCGCAGGAGCAGCGTCATGCGGCCCTGCTGACCAGCCTGTTGGCATAATCGGGATCATTCGGGTAGACTGCCTCGCCCTTTTGGCAGTATTCGCTATTAGCCTGTTTTTCGGAGTGAACTATGGCACGTGTAACCGTTGAAGATTGTCTGGACAAGGTTGAAAACCGATTCCAGCTGGTACTTGTCGCAACCAAGCGTGCCCGTCAGCTCGCGAACGGTGTCATGCCGCTGGTCGATTGGGAAAATGACAAGCCGACCATCGTTGCCTTGCGCGAGATTGCCGAGGGCCTGATCGACGCTTCCATCCTTACCGAACCACTCTACCCGGACCTGTCCGCCAGTGAGACTGAAGAAGAGTCGCTTGCCGGAGAGGCTACTGAGGCCGCTACTGAGGCCGCTGCGGAGAAAGCGCCCGACGAAGCCGATATGGCCGAGGCTTCAACAGAAACTCCGGCGGAAGAGGCCGCGCCGAAAGACGCCGACTGAGCCGCCCGGTTCCGCCCCCTGTATCCCGGTTCCCGGGGTTGCAGGCCTCCACCCGTAAAATCCCTTTCCCACTCCCGGCCTATTCGGCCGGCTTAGCTTACCTGTGCGCGTTATTGGGGTTATAGTCGGGCAACTGAAGATAAAAATACGGGGCGGATGCTGACTATATCTGTCAGCCCGACAACTGCAGATGGCGAGAACACAGGAAATTCCCGGCGATGACGAATCACGCTTTTTAGTAAGCGATCTCGTCAGGTTACTGGAAACTTACCTGGAACCGGAACAGGTGCAGGAGGTTTACCGGGCCTACCTGTTTGGCGCTGAAGCACACGACGGGCAGCATCGCCTCAGCGGCGAGCCCTATATCTACCATCCCGTGGCGGCAGCCCGGATTCTTGCTGAATTACACCTGGACCATAAATCGATCATTGCTGCGATTCTGCATGATGTGATCGAGGATACCCCAATGGTCAAGGAGCAGATTGCCGGCAGCTTCGGCAGCGATGTTGCGGAACTCGTCGACGGTGTCAGCAAGCTGACCCAGATTGAATTCGAAAGCGCGGCGGAGGCCCAGGCCGAGAATTTCCGCAAGATGCTGCTTGCCATGGTGCGTGATATTCGCGTTATCCTCGTGAAGCTGGCCGACCGTTTGCACAACATGCGCACGCTCGGCGTCATGCGTCCTGACAAGCGCCGGCGTATAGCAAGGGAGACGCTTGAAATCTACGCGCCGATTGCCAACCGGCTGGGTATAAATTCAGTACGCGTAGAGCTCGAAGAGCTGGGCTTTGAAGCACTCTATCCGCTGCGCTACAAGGTACTTAAAAATGCGGTGCACGAGGCGCGCGGTCACCGTAAAGAGGTGTTGAACAAGATCGAGAGATCCCTGAAGCGACGCTTGCGCCAGGAAAAGATCAGCGGCCGGGTGCTGGGTCGCGAGAAGCATCTCTACAGCCTCTACAAGAAGATTCGTGACAAGACCCTGTCGTTCAAAGAGACCTACGATGTGTATGCCTTTCGCGTTGTCGTCGATGAGGTGGATACCTGTTACCGGGTGCTGGGTGTGGTGCACAACCTGTTCATGCCGGTGCCGGGTAAGTTCAAGGACTATATTGCCATTCCCAAGGCGAACGGCTACCAGTCCCTGCATACTATCCTCTTCGGTCCCTATGGTGTGCCGATAGAAGTCCAGATTCGCACCGAGGAGATGGACAGGGTTGCCGAGGCAGGTGTTGCGGCGCACTGGGTCTACAAGTCGGGAGAGACGAATATTCACCAGATGAACTCCGGCGCGCGCGAGTGGCTGCGCGAACTGCTGGAAATTCAGAAGCATGCCGGTAATTCGCTGGAGTTTCTCGAAAACGTCAAACTCGACCTGTTTCCGGATACCGTGTACGTGTTTACGCCAGCTGGTGAAATCTTGAAATTACCACATGGTGCAACAGTGGTCGACTTCGCTTATTCGGTGCATACCGATGTGGGCAACACCTGTATTGCGGCAAAAGTCGATCGTCAGCTGGTGCCGCTGCGCACCACGCTGCATAACGGACAGACGGTGGAAATCATTACTGCTGACGGCGGCCGGCCGAGTCCCGCCTGGTTGAGTTTTGTCGTCTCGGCAAAGGCGCGTTCCAATATTCGCCACCATCAGAAGAACCTCAAGCGCGAGGAGGCCATCGACCTGGGTCGGCGCATGCTCGACCGTGCATTGTCCGTTTTTGACAGTTCGGCCGAGAAGGTATCCGGGGAGACATTGCAGTCCCTGTTGAAAAGCTATCACCTGGCAACGGTCGATGACCTGCTGGTTGAAATCGGCATGGGGCGCCGGCCGTCGGTGCTGGTCGCGCGCGCCCTGGCTACAGTCAGCGAGGGTGATGAGGGTACACATGATGAGCACAAGATAAGGCCGCTTGTTATCAAGGGTACCGAGGGTATGGTGACGCGCTTCTCGAAATGCTGTCGCCCTATACCGGGAGACCCCGTGGTTGCTATTATCACCGGCGGACGTGGCGTCATGATTCACACGCAGAATTGCAGGAATATTTCCGAAAGCAAGGTTTTAGCTGAAAACTGCCTCGATGTGCAGTGGCAGCCTGGACTGGATGAAGAGTTTCCCGTTGAAGTAAGCGTGGTTGTAGAGGAGCGGCGCGGAATGCTGGCAACGGTTGCCGCAGCCATCGGCGATGCCGGTGCGAATATTGAAAATGTCGGTATCGAGGATGGTGACGGCCTCTCCAATACCCTGAAATTCAGGCTTGGAGTGCACAACCGTGAGCACCTGGCGAGTATCATGCGGCGAGTGCGCAGTATTCCTGCAGTGATTCGCATTACCCGGGATAAGCGCTGAAGACCGCCGTCCGGCATCCTGCTACTTACAAGGAATCAATATGACACGCGAAACAATCCACACCGACCGGGCACCGCAGGCGATCGGCACCTACTCACAGGCGATTCGCAGCGGAACTACCGTTTACATGTCGGGCCAGATTCCGCTGGTCCCGGAAAGCATGCAACTGGTTGAGGGTGATATCGAGGCCCAGATCAGGCGCGTGTTCGACAACCTCTCGGCAGTCGCCGAGGCTGCGGGGGGTACACTCGATGATGTGGTCAAGTTAAATGTCTTCCTGGTTGATCTCGCACACTTTGCGCTGGTGAACGAAATCATGGCCGGTTATTTCCATGAACCCTATCCGGCACGCGCAGCCATCGGCGTGGCGGCCCTGCCGAAGGGTGCACAGGTGGAGATGGATGCAGTGCTGGAACTGGGCTGAAACCGGCTCGCGCAAAGTCGCAACGGCGGCAGGGAAAAAACCAAAAAACTTTTGCCGCAGAGGGCACGCAGAAAAAAGACAAAAAGCATTCTCGCGCAAAGACGCAAAGACGCCAGGAAAAAAATCATAAACAAGATTCATGTGTCTCAGTATTAGCAGGAATGTTGATAAATAAAATATTTGCCCTTTACTTCAAAGTACTGCATGTCTGAAATTAATTATCATCACCTTGGCGACTTTGCGTCTTTGCGCGA
>JBATIF010000303.1:0-2109 GCA_049667605.1 Gammaproteobacteria bacterium | reverse complement strand
GTTGAAAGGAGGTTCTTAAATGAAATCATGTCCAGAAGCAGGCCCGTGAGGGCCAGGTTGGCCAGCGCTGAGCGATTACCCAAAAGGGAAAAACAGTGTTGCCTGAGATCAGGCATATTCAGGTCGTATGGGAGTGGTGTCCCGCGGTCGTACCGCGCAAGCGGGCCTCGGTATCTTTGGTGCCAGGTGACCACTAACACTTACCAACTGGAGATAACACCGTGAGAGACCTGAAATACCAACTGAAAAAGCTCTGCTGCCAGTGTCAGGAGGGCATCTTCGGGTCCAGACTGTGTGAAAACTCATAAACCCGGATCAAAGTGCGCAGCAGAGGCAAACACAAGCGCTCTCAAGGACACGTGACCGATTACTCTTGGCATCTGCCGTCCTGATGCGGTTAGATACTTTTGCATATTCACCCCGTAAGAACGTCTGTGAGGCTTTGAAAACGCCGCCTATACAAGGCAAATACAGGCGCTATGCCTGTATCGCCTCAATTAGCGGTCCGATGCCCAAAATACTCATCGCACGTTTCAGATTGTAGGCGAGCACATGCAGACTCATCTCGGTACTCACGTGCTTTAGCGTTTTCATCTGGAAGTGTGTCGACCCCATCCATGACTTGATCGTACCAAAAGGATGCTCCACCGTTTCTCTGCGTATCCGCATGCGCTCAGGTTCCGCATCCAGTCTGTCCTGAACCCGGTCAAGCACATCCTCATGCTCCCAACGTGACACACGCCGGTACGGGCTGGTGGTGCATCGTTCTTTTATCGAACAAGTAGGACAGTTAGAACTCCAGTACTTATTGACGACCTTTCCATGTTCCTCCGTTGAAAAACGCCATATCAGCCGCTCACCAGCTGGACATTCATATTCATTGTCTTGTGCAACCCATTTAAAATCACGCTTGCTGAACAGCCCTTTCTTTATACTTCCCGAGGTATGTATTCTGGGAATATACGTTGTGATTTTTGATGTCTCACACTCGAGTATCTCGGTGCCACTGTAGTACCCCCTGTCAGCTACCACATCCAAGGTATCCGTACCGATAACCTCCTTTGCGCTGACAGCCGTGTTGTTCAGCGCCGAACGGTCATGCCCTTCATTCGTGACCTCATGGGTCACTATCATGTGGTGCTTTGCATCGACAGCCGCCTGCACGTTATAGCCAACCATGCCAGTGCCGCGGCCACTGGTCGCCATCGAGCGCGCATCCGGGTCAGTCAGGGATATTTGCTGATCCGGTCTTTCAAGCATTTCCTTTTCTAAAGCTTTGAGCCGCTTAACTTCCTCTTTGAGCTTGGTTATTTTGTCCTGGAGACGTTCTGATTTTTGCTTGGCGTTTTCGGCATCCTGGCGGTCCGCACTCGCCATTTGTGACAGATAACGTGCAATGCTTTCGTCGATTTGTTGCAGTCGACGCTTCATTTTTGCCTTGGTGAAGTTCCGGTCCCGATTGTTCACCGCCTTGAATTTGCTGCCATCAATCGCGACGAATGCATCCGCAAACAACTCAAGCTTGCGGCAGATCAATACGAACTCACGACAGACCTTCTGTATGGCTTTGCCATTATCTTTCCGGAAATCGGCAATCGTCTTGAAGTCAGGCGCCAATCTCTCGGTTAGCCACATCAGCTCAACATTGCGTTGCGCCTCCCGTTCAAGCCGGCGGCTGGATTGAACCCGGTTAAGATAACCGTAAATATAGATCTTAAGCAGTGTGGCCGGATGATAAGGCGGTCGCCCAGTGTCTTTAGGGACTGTCTTGAATCGGAGTGACTCCAGATCCAGTTCATCGACAAAGACGTCAATGACTCGGACTGCGCTCTCTTCAGCAATATAATCATCCAGTCGTTCCGGGAATAATGTGGCTTGAGCCCGGCTTTCTCCCTCAATAAAACCTGTCATTTCATGGCTTTCCTGATTGAAAGCCACATTATATATATTTCGGGGTTTTCACACAGTCTGGGGCGGTTACCTGCCGTTCCTGGCTCGCCTCTCACCAATTGTCGCAACGCCCGATGAAGACTGGAGTCGGCCAGAAACGGTCATTCCCTGGAATTCAGCGAGTAACCGGGAAAGCCGCAACCCCGGACGTTCCCGTCT
>JBATIF010000302.1:0-5622 GCA_049667605.1 Gammaproteobacteria bacterium | reverse complement strand
CATTCGTGATTCACCTGACCCGTTTACGACGCGGCCAGCGGGGAATGTTATCGGTGTAATGTGCAATAATTGCGCCAGCAGCAGGGTTGTCATCGTTTTACGTATTTGCCGGAATATAAGCGGATTTTTTTCGCTATCGGCTCTTACCGGACGCGTCCTGATGGTGCATGGAGCCGGCATCCTGCACCGGGACAGTGCGGACCCGCCATGTTGCAGGAAAAGCGGTAATATGTACTGCAATCACGGCAAAATGTTATCACACGCCTGGGGGATCAATCATGTGGGTTCGTTTCTGGGGTACACGTGGCTCATTGGCCAAACCGGGGCCAGGTACTATCCACTACGGCGGCAACACCTCCTGTGTCGAGGTGCGCTCGGCCTCGGGGACGCTGGTCGTCCTCGATTGCGGAACCGGGGCCCATGGTCTGGGTGAAGCGCTGATGGCAGAGCCCGGGCAATCCGTTAACGGTCACCTGTTGATCAGCCACACACATTGGGATCACATTCAGGGGCTGCCGTTTTTTGCGCCACTGTTCGCGTCCGGGAATGAATGGGATATATACGGGCCACACAGCCTGAGCCAGTCGATCGAGGAGACGCTGGCGGGACAAATGCAGTACACCTATTTCCCGGTGACCATTGACGCACTTGGTGCGAACATCAGGTATCACGACCTGGTGGAGGGCGTATTCAAGGTCGGCGATATCACCATTCGATCCCGTTACCTGAACCACCCGGCCCTGACACTTGGCTACCGGCTTGAAGCCGACGGTCATTCGGTTGTCTATGCATGCGATCACGAACCTTACGCCCACACGCCCTCGGCCGATGGAGTCGTGCTCGGTGACCAGGACCAGCGGCATGCGAACTTTTTACGCGATGCTGACCTGGTTATTCACGACGCCCAGTACATCGAGTCGGAGTACACCGCCAAGATCGGCTGGGGCCACAGTACGGCTGAGTATGCGGTCGACATCTGTAAGGCCGTCGGGGTAAAGCAACTGGCGTTGACCCACCATGACCCGATGCGGGATGACGCCGCCGTCGACCGGATCATCGACGCCATGAGAAGCCGGCTGGGTGCGTCTGCGCAGACATTGCATGTGTTCGCGGCTGCCGAAGGCGAGACAATTGATCTGGGAACGGCGATTGAATCAGAAATCAGGCACAGCAGCACAGATTTCCCGGCCGTGACACAGGTTAAACCGGCATTGTCGAAATTCACGATATTGCTCGGTGCCGTGGACGCGCAGACGGCGGGGGTGATCAAGGGTGCCGCGGCCGCTGAAAATGTAAGGCTGATAGCCGCGACAAGCACACAGGCCGCTTTACGAATCCTGGCAACGGAGCAGCCCTCGCTGGTGGTCGTGGATGAACAGGCGGTGGGCGATGACGCGCTTGAAATATGCCGCAAGGTGAAAGAATCAGCAGCGCCCGACAGGCCGCAGGTACACATTATCGCTATCGCCGACCGGAACCAGCCGGTCTCGGCACTGGCCGAGTTTGATCCGGTGCGGATTACCAGGCCCTTTTCACTGGAGTATGCACGTACACGCATCCGCGCGTGGATTTTGCGCACCACCTGTCGATGGGCGCGCGCACGGATTCCGGAAGGCGAAGAGTCACGGCTTGCGGCGCTCAATGAACTGGAAATACTGGATAGCGAACCGGAAGAACGCTTTGATCGCATTGTACGAATAGCAGCCGAGGTCTTTGCTGTCCCGATAGCACTGGTCAGTCTTGTCGACCGTGACCGGCAGTGGTTCAAAGCCTGTTTCGGTCTTGATGTGAAAGAGACCTCGCGTGACCAGGCATTCTGTGCGCATGCAATCCTGGAAGACAAGGTGATGATTGTCCCTGATGCCCTGCTGGACTCGCGCTTTGCCGACAATCCGCTGGTGACCGGCGAACCGCACGTTCGCTTTTATGCCGGTTGTCCGCTGCAGCTGCCTGATGGCAACTTCATGGGCACCCTCTGCCTGATCGACACGCGACCCCGCCGTTTCGACGAAAGGAAAATAAAAATGCTGCAGGACCTGGGGAAACTGGCCGAGCTGGAGCTTTCCAGTCGGCCTGGATAGAACTACCTGCAAGAATCAAGGTCGTTCTGAGACATTTCAGATTACCGATCACCTGCGCGGATTGATGTGTGCAAAAATGCTCGCCTTATCGAAGTCACAGTACAATCCTGTCCCAGGTCCAGTACAGGCCGATTATTGCAATTAGCAATGATCCGCCCCTGACTATGACCGGGCGATACCAGGGCATTTTTGAGAACCACAGGCCGACCGTGAGGAATCCCATCGTGATCACGGCAAGTTGCCCCAGTTCAACGCCGACATTGAAGCTGATCAGCGCGATTAGAAACGCATCATCGGGCATACCGAAATCAGCCAGTACGCTTGCAAAGCCCATTCCGTGCAACAGGCCAAAACAGAAAACGATCAGCAGGCGGCTTTTGTGGAGCGAACGGGCAAAAATGTTTTCTATGCCTATGTAGGCAATCGACAGTGCAATCAACGGTTCAACGATGCGTGACGGCAGGCTGATGACATCGGCCATCGAGAGCCCGAGGGTGATCGAGTGGGCGAGGGTAAACATGGTGACCTGCCACAGCAACGGGCGCATTCTTACACTCAGCAGGAAGATGCCGAGTATAAACATAATGTGATCAAGCCCTTTCGGAAGGATGTGATCAAAGCCTGCAACGATGTAGGTAATGATTACGCTAGCCAGCGGCCGGGCGGTGAATACCTCGGTGAGTGAGAAGGGCTCGCTCGGCTGGTCCTTGCGCAGCCATTGCCAGTCTGACCAGTGCCACTTGCCATTGGCCTCATCGACCTGGCGGACGCGTACGGCATTATCGCCAAAGCTGTCCGGGTAGTACCAGACGACTGTTTCGACTTGACGCGCTATATTTCCTTCCAGGTAAATCACGCTGATCCTCGGGACCTTGGTGTAACCCGGTTCGGGGATGTCGACACGGCTTATGTTCAGTGCGACCTGCTCTGCGTCGAACAGCAGGCTTACTTCACTGGTGAAGCGGCTGTGAAACGGTTTGAACGCTTCAGCCAGATCCGCGGCTGGCAAAACCCTGAGTTCATCGTATGCTGCAGCATTCGGCGCATCCCGGGTGTTTTTGTAGCGCGCATTAATCCCGGTCAGCAGTGCCTCGATGCTGGCACGTACTTCTACCTGGTAGGTGCCATTGGTGTTGACGCTTATCTCGACCAGGGCGGGTTTTACGATGTCGGCCGGCACCGGGCCAGCTGGTATAAACAGGATCAGGAGCCAGATTATCCGCAACCTTGCCAGCCAGAGCCGGGTGGTGAGGGCGTAGGGGCACAATGCCTGCAGTTCCATATCAGTTAGCGAGAGCCGGAAATCTGACAGGTTAAAGGATATTATTATGTATTGGTATCAGAGTAATACGCATAAGCCGTTATCTTTGACTGTAATTTCCGCTTATGGTGTTTTACTATTGGACAGCCAATTAAAGCATGAAGCCATAGTGCCCGACACGGCCCCGACACGGGTGACATGGGGGTAAGTACTACAGTCAACGTACTATGGAAATGCTTACACCTTATATATAAACATACAATGAAACAGGTGATCTATGCCTCCATTTGACCGAAGAGAGTTCCTCAAGATGCTGGGTGTCGGCGCAGCCGCGACAACTGTTCCCGGGCTGATAGCATGCAGCAAATCCGATGAGGGCGCCGCTGATGCGGTGCCTGGACCGCAGCCCGGCAAGGATCTGCTGGAAAGTTTCTACGACCTGCCAATGCAGGGCAATGCCCGAATCTTGCATATAACCGATGTGCATGGCCAGCTTAACCCGGTGTATTTTCGCGAGCCCAACGTCAACCTGGGTGTGGGCGATGCCTATGGCCGTCCACCGCATATCGTCGGCAAGGGCTTGCTGGATTACATGGGGTTGAGCACGAATACACCCGAGGCCTATGCCTATACCTACCTGGATTTCGATAAAGCGGCGCAGCGGTACGGCAAGACGGGCGGTTATGCCTATATCAAGACCCTGCTGAACCGCCTGCGTGAGCAGGCCGGTGGTACCGATAACACCCTGACGCTCGATGGCGGTGACCTTTGGCAGGGATCGGGCACCTCCCTGTGGACCCGGGGTATCGACATGGTGGAGGCCTCGAACCTGCTTGGCCTGGATGTCATGGTTGGCCACTGGGAGTTTACCTACCGGGAGGATGAGGTTCTCAGTAACGTGGCCCTGTTCAAGGGTGATTTCATCGGGCAGAACGTCAGGATCAAGGAAGACGCGCTGTTTGGTGACGAGTATGCGGCGATGACCGAGAAGTACGATGGTAAAGGCCTGTATGACGAGGATACCGGGCATGCCTTTCAGCCGTATGTCATAAAAAATGTCGGTGGTGCACGCATTTGCGTGGTTGGGCAGGCATTCCCGCGGACCGGCAATGCCAATCCGCAGGAATTTTTCCCCGACTGGTCTTTCGGGCTGCGTGAAGACGACATGATCGAGCTTGTAAAGAATATTCGTGCCGATGAAAAACCGGATGCAATCGTGTTGTTATCACATAATGGTATGGATGTTGACATCAAGATGGCTGAGCGCGTGCCTGGTCTGAATGCCGTATTCGGCGGGCATACGCATGATGGTATTCCCAAGCCGTTAAAGGTTAAAAATGTTGAGGGACATACATGCCTGGTTACCAATGCCGGTTCCAACGGCAAGTATGTCGGCGTCATGGATTTTGATATCCAGCAAGGCCAGATCAAGGGGATGCATTACAAGATGCTGCCGATAATTACCGAAATGCTGGCGCCCGACAGGGAAATGCAGGCCTACATCGACCAGATGCGGCAAACGGTATACGACGAAAACATTATTGAAAGCCGCGCCAGCAAGTTTTTCTTCAATCCGTCCCGTGTCGGCAAGACCTTTGATGCCATTCTCAGTGAGAAGCTGGCAGTTGCTGACCGCGTGCTCTATCGCCGCGGCAACTTCATGGGCACCTGGGACCAGGTATTGTGTAACGCCCTGCGTCATGAATATGGTGCAGATGTCGCCTTGTCTGCCGGTGTTCGTTGGGGCACCAGTACGCTGAAGGGCGAGTGGATCACCATGGAAGACGTCATGACCCAGTGTGCCATGACCTATGGCGAGACCTATGTGTCCGAGATGAAGGGCAAGGATCTGATGAATATCCTCGAAGGCGTAGCGGACAACCTGTTTGACCCGGATCCGTATTTGCAGTCCGGTGGTGACATGGTGCGGGTTGGCGGGCTTGATTACACGATTGACCCGTCAAAAGCACTTTATGAACGCATTACCGATGCCCGCCTCGATAACGGGCATATGATCGAGCCGGAGGAAACCTACAAGGTTGCCGGCTGGGCCTCGGTGAACCGCACGCCGGAAGGGCGCCTGATGTGGGATGTGGTGCGAGATTATATTCTCGCAACCCGTGGCGAGGACAACGTCCTGGTGTTGCCGAAAATCAATCATCCCAAGCTGGTCGGTGTTGCCTCCAACCCGGGTATCGCAGATTATCCCGGCGAGATGACCTGATCTGAGTGTTGCAGGAGCGCCTTGCAGGGGCGATCGATACAGGTGCTATATTTAAT
>JBATIF010000301.1:0-5743 GCA_049667605.1 Gammaproteobacteria bacterium | reverse complement strand
TTCGGCTGGATCGAGGCCGCACTAATTGCATTAGAAGCCGGCCAGAGTGGACACGTTGTCAAACAGTAATTGTAGGCAGTTGTGTAATCAGACTAAATTATCAGATTCTCAAACTCTTGAAGTTATCTTGATATGGTGAATAAGATTGCCCACTTTTGATGAAGCCATCTTATTTATCTGATTGATGCCAGTGCAGTGTGATCTGGCATTTGTGGGTGGCAGGTTAATGCGCGTCCCCAGAATAGCCCCAAAGAAAGGCAGGCGAGGCCACTTCTGTTTCGATTTTCTAACCTGCGAGGTAATGCTCTCACAATGGTTGCCCGAAACCGGTCTTACAAAACAGCGTATTTAAAACGGTACACTGGCGGTACAGTGCGAAGTTTCCCGTATGTTCGCCAATGTGCGCTGATGTTCGCTAACCGAATGGTTTTACAGGGTTTTCAGCGAGTAATTTTGTTCGCCAGTGTTATGCTATGTTCTCATAATAATTATAAAGTTATGATTTCACTGGGAAACTTTTAATCCGATGGTCGTTGGTTCGAATCCAACACGACCCACCATTAAATCACTTATCTTTTATTCGCCACCCCACAAAAAATGATTGCGGGAGTTTTTGCGGGGATTAACTGCATACTTTCCTCGTCGGCTCAATTTTTCCTGTATAGAAAAATCAGATGGTTGCGCGCCAGTAACCGACTCGAACCATGAATATCCGGACCAAAAATCCGGTGGTCGTATTCACGCGAAGTTGATGGAATAAAAAATAAAATTTTGGGTTTCATCTCGAGCATCCATGACATGTATGAATCAAGGATTGTGGCGTCAGTATGAAATCACGCCACTCAATGGTTAACCCTTATCGCTCCTCAGGTGCCTTCCAGGATTGAAACCGGTTGAGCGCATCGGTGCTG
Source organism: Gammaproteobacteria bacterium (assembly GCA_049667605.1). GTDB lineage: Bacteria > Pseudomonadota > Gammaproteobacteria > UBA9214 > UBA9214 > UBA9214. Next base: position 4,832 of record JBATIF010000301.1, on the reverse strand, counting down.
CCGATTAGCTTACGAGCGCGTCGCAGTCGTTCTATTGTGCGCGTTCGTCCATCTTCTGGTAAGTTTTTTCAGCCTGTGTTCGGCATCAGCGAAGAACTCTTCGAGTCGTTTGGATGCGGCCCACGTTTCGATGATCTCGAACAGTTCCTCTTTGCTTTCTCTCAGGGCCTTTGCGGCGCACCTCTCCGCCTCTTCGCGCTCCCATTGCTCCATTTGGGCGGCCCAGCGTTGGCGTTCCAGTTCTGCCTGACGTTCACCTTCCTCGACTAGTCGTGCAACCTCGACGGTCGCCTTTTCCAGTTCGCGTACGATCGTGGGGATTCGGGCCGTGAGACCGCGATTTTTTTTGTTTCCCGCCATTGCTGAGTCCATTGTGCGTGCGGGTAGGGCGAGTACGCTTGCAAGCACAGACGGCCGGTTGGAAATTCGTGCTTGCTGGTCCAACCGCTATCCTGTGCGTAGCGGCCCCGCCGTTTTGGTACGTAGTCACTCAGGCGCACGTACTCACCGTTGACATATCGTACCTCCACCTCCTCGGATATCTCGATGATGGTGAGACCGATGGCCACGGTCCCGATGTATACGATTGTGCAGCGCTGCGGTGTCCAAAGGTTGTTGTAGTATCGATTCTTTTCCGGGTTTTCCCGCTCATCGACCTTTGCCCTGCAAAACTGCTCCGAGTTCGGAGCGATGAGTGTCCGGTGCCCGCGGGTTTCCAGGGCGAGAAAGAGCTGGTTTGCGAAAGACAAGGCTTTGTCCAGGCCCGTTTTCGTTACGGCGAGATCGACAAGTAGCCTTTTAGCGGGCTTCAGGTAGCCTGCGCTATTAGGATAGCCGGCCTGCCTCGAACAGCGGTTTCGCATCAGTGGTCAGCAGATGTCGATCCGGGAGCGACGTGCGAGCTTTATGTCGCTTGCGACGCTTCTTCTCCGGAGGTTTCGGCAGCGGCCGTGCACGTTTTGGCGGGGTTCCATCACGCGACCACTCGAGCGGGTCTCCTGGCCGTGGCTCGGGCAAAGCAGGTTGCTTTGGTGCTTTGCCGACTGCCAGTTTCGCCCAATAACCGCGCTCAGGTCTGGGAACGTAGAGTAGCGTACAGACCCGTGCCATGTAGCTTGATGAAACACCAAACCGTGCAGCCACCTTGAGCATCGGTTCGGACCAAACGAGATCGTATAAAGCCTGCCGAGTCAGGGCGGCATTGTCATTCACATCCCCTGGATCTGGAGTATTGGGCTGGTCTTGCTGGTCTGTCACGATGGCCGGTGTGTTGATCGTAAATTCAGAACTTGTGAGACGAGACTACACTTTGGTGAAGCCATTCTGTTGTTTTTTTCACGTCGCTCGGTCGTCATTTAGCGAACGGCTTTTCTATATCCCGATTACATCGCGCAGCCAGGGTGTATTTCTTGTCGAGCCGACCACCTGCATTGTAAACCTTCCCTGATCGGTACCACCCTTGACTAGAGACTTCGGGTGGGGGGAGGCTCTCCGAAGACTTCATCTGTGTTGTCGCAGCGAATCAAGTTACTGTTATCACGTGATAAAAGCATTTTTCATGGTACAGCTTAAAGAAAATATCGTTTCTCAGTAGAATATTCATCCTTGCAATCATGGACTATAGTGCCATAATTGCAAGGATGATAAAGAGGCAGCTACAAAAAGCGGTAGTTGATCGGTTGGCATTGTTTCCAGCTGTGGCTCTGCTGGGCCCGCGCCAAGTAGGGAAGACCACACTTGCTGAGGACATCGCATCCGACCGGCCAAGTGTTTATCTCGACCTGGAATCACCGTCAGATCGGGGCAAGTTGGCTGATCCTGCACGCTATTTAGAAGAGCATGAAGACAAGCTGGTCGTGCTTGATGAAGTGCATCGTGTCCCGGAGTTATTCCAGACACTGCGCGGATTGATTGATAAAGGTCGGCGGCGTGGCCATAAGACGGGTCGGTTTCTTCTGCTGGGTTCGGCCTCGATGGATTTGTTACGACAGTCTGGCGAGAGCCTGGCAGGTCGGATTGCGTATGTTGATCTTCCACCTGTCGGTGTTCTGGAAGTTGCAGAAGAAGATCGTGAAAAGCTATGGGTTCGGGGAGGTTTTCCGGACAGTTTTCTTGCTATTGATGATGAATACAGCATGATGTGGCGGGATTATTTTATCAAGACCTATCTCGAGCGCGATATACCCGATCTTGGTCCGCGTATACCGGCAGAAACACTTCACCGGTTTTGGACTATGTTGGCACACTCTCAAGGCAGTGTGATTAATGCTGCACAGCTTGCACGTAGTCTTGCGGTAGATGGGAAGACGATAGCCAGGTATCTGGATTTAATGGTTGATTTGTTGCTGGTGCGCCGTTTGCGCCCCTACCATACGAATACCAAAAAGCGTTTGGTGAAGTCCCCGAAAGTTTATGTCCGAGACAGCGGCGTTACCCATGCCCTGCTCGGAATTCCTGACAGAGAGGCGTTATTCGGACACCCGGTTGCCGGCACGAGTTGGGAAGGATTTGTAATAGAAAACCTTATCGCTGTAGCACCAGAGCGAACACTTGCCAGTTTTTACCGGACTTCGGCAGGTGCGGAAATTGATCTTGTATTGGAATTTCCTGGCCTGACAGAGAAGTGGGCAATCGAGATCAAGAGCGGCCGTTTAGCGCGGCCGGGCAAAGGATTCTATAATGCCGTAGAAGACATCCAGCCGGACAAAGCTTTCGTCGTTTATGCGGGTAACGAGCGTTACCCGGTTTCTGAAGGCGTGGAGGCGATCAGTGTGTTGGAAATGGCGCAGACGCTACTGGAGAAAAGTCGGGAGTAATGAATAAACAGACGATATTCATGCGTAGGGCTGCTGGAAAAGCCTGCGGGAGTTTTGCGGGACTGAGTGCAGCACCGTTATGCACGGTACTGCATTTCAGGCAACGGGCGCTCCGGTATTATGTTATAAAAAACAAATAGATAGGTAGTGCTTTCCGGACTTTTAATCCGATGGTCGTTGGTTCGAATCCAACACGACCCACCATTTAATCAACTTCCTACCTCGTCGCATCTATATATCAGGAAAAGCTGATTGCGGGGATTGCGTGGAAATTGCGCTCGCAAGACTTTTGTCACCTTTACGAAAAATCAATGAGTTGGGTATTTCATTTGTGTTCGGATTGGTTATTTCCGGGCACGCGCTATAAGGCCAGCCAGGGGGTATTCGCAGCTTACCTGAACACGAGTCCTTCGACCGTACAGAAATGGGAGCAGGGCCAGAAAAGACCGAATGGCCCTTCATGAAAGTTACTGAACCTGGTTGATATGCATGGTCTGGAAGCGCTCGCCTGAAGGCTGTTCCCGAAGAAATACTATCTGGTACGTTTGCTACTTCCGTGTGAATCGGCATTCAATTCAGACCGGCCTATCCTGTTGGAAGGCGCAAGCTTCTATGCGTCTGATGCGGGGTATAACTTCCTCTCTCTGGGGGTGGAGTACAGGATGAAAAGGTGTAGTCTCTTGGGAAAATAACCTGATCGAATTGCAGGTCAGTGAAGCTTGTTCATGCAGCACTTTTTGAATTTTTTACCGCTGCCGCAGGGGCATGGGTCATTGCGGCCAATCTTGGGTTGTTCCCGTACATAGGTTTTTACCGGCCTCCAGTCGTCCAGGCCGTATCGTTCCTGTTCCTGCTCCCGGTCTTCCTTGAGCCAGCGCTGCTGGCGGTGCTCAATCTCGTCTGGGTCATAGAATCGCCAGGGGTTATCAAAACGTATCCATTCCGGTTTGCCGCCCCTGGAGAAGGAGCGGTCGATGTCGTTACGGTTGTAGGAGTTAGCGAGCCAGGAGTCCGGATCCTGGAGTTCCACCAGTTGCTCCATTACTTTCCTGTGTCGTTCTCTGGGGTGATCGAGCAGGGTTTGCCCCGCCATGACACGGAATTCCTGGTCTTGAGACTCGTCGATGCAGAGCGAGGCAAGCCAGTCAATCGCATCCTCCAGTTGTGCCAGGCCCCTGTCGCCGGCATCGGCGACGACACATTCGACGGCATGGGACCGGGGGTACCAGTCCAGCTGATTGTCTTCGGCAATCTGTCGCATGGTATCCGTGGTATAGCTGGTTTTGTTGCGGCACAGAGCGGGCCAGTAACTGGAAAGCCAGTCAGTCAGATTGTTATTTCTGTCGAAGGTGATGCGGCGGAACCCCTCAAGCAATGCCCTGGCCGATGCATCGCCGGGGATGAGTCCGAGTATGAAGACGGCATGTAACAGCCCCCACCAGTCTCCATCGTTTACTTCGCAGCCCCAGTTGGAATCGTTTTCCAGGTGCTGACGAAGCAGTGGCACCATGGCCTCCGCCCGGCTGGCACACGCATGCACCACCTCCAGTGGGAGCCGGTCGTTATTGCTGGTGACAAGATCGAAGAGGGTCTGTTCATCCATGCTGGCCAGTGTGTCTTCCGAATAATCTGGCAGGGAAGGTAGTTCATCGACATGCAGGCTGGGTTCATCATCAAAATTAAATGATGAATCCAGATCACCATGAATGTAGTGGTAGATGCTGTGCACGAGATCGGTCACCATTTCCGGTGCTTCCCGAAGTTCCTCGTGACCCGGCTGAATGATCTTGAGATCCTGACGCAATTCTTCATTGATCAGTGAGTGAAGCAGAATGAGCGCTGCACCTGCCTTGGGATGGCAATCATTTTCTTCACGCCACTGCTCCTCGTGGAGTTCCACGGCCTTGAGATAACCGTTGATCCAGTGCTCCGGTTCGCTGTCGTGGCCTACCTGGAAAAGCGCCTTGAACTCGTGAAGAGACAGATCTTTGGACAGAAAATCCACTACATTGAGCA
>JBATIF010000300.1:0-2975 GCA_049667605.1 Gammaproteobacteria bacterium | reverse complement strand
GTCAGACTCGCCTGGTTGTTTTCCGCCAGCGTGACGGCGCGCTCCAGCGCGGCCGCGGACGTCTTGCCGGACTCCACCACGCAAAGAATATCGTTGAATCGCTTCATTTCATTCGCCTCCTGAGGGTGCGGGCAAAACCTCGCCAAAGATCGCGGCGACACTTTTTTCAACCGTCTCGATTTCCGACAGGCAGTCCTGTCGTACATCGAGTACATGCACTTGCAAATAATTCGCACCGAGTTCGGCGCTCAATGTGCCTGGCAACAGGCTGATCGTATTGGCCAGGACAACCCGTGGCAGCCCCGGTGGCAGCCGCAGCGGGTATGTAATGAGACCGGGCGCAATGGGCATGCCGGGATGCAGCGCACGCCAGGCCACGTCCGCGCCTCCAAGCAGGGAGCGCAGGATAAAAAAAGGTATAAACTTCAGCACCTGGAACCAGGCAAAAGGTGCCGGCGGCAGCAGCACGACACTGGTAAAAAGCGCAGCCAATACAGCCGGCACACCGATCCACCAGGACGCGGCGGCGCCACCGGCGAGGACCCACCAAATCAGCGAGAACAGGATTCCCCGCGATACCAGGGTAGACCCGATCATGTTTTCAGTGTCCTCATTCGTCAGCACCTTCTGCAGTTACCTGCACATCCCCGCAAATTGTCCATCCAGGATTTCCGACTCGCCGGAACACGCCCGGCTGACTGCGGCAGACCGGAAATACAGCACATTGCAGGGTCAGCGGGCAACATATTTCTGGATGAGGTCAGCCGCCTCGCGTGCAGCATCCGCATACGGCAGCATGACCAGGTCGACACCCGCCTGCTGCAGTTTTGCAATCTCAACGGGGCCATGCGCGGTTACAGCAATCCGGCCCGCATAACCCAGGCCCCGCAAGCTGTCGATAAGCGCCCGGCTGACATGGCCTTCGTGCGCCGTGCATACAATCCACCGGGCACGAGTATAAGGCAGCGACGCTATAAAATCCGGATCCTCGGCATCACCGTAGACGACCGGATGACCCATGGCATCACCCGTTCGTACCAGCTCCGGATTGTAATCGACACCCAGCACCCGGTAGCCACGCTCCCGCAGCACATGGGCGATGCCGGAACCGTAGCGTCCCATACCAAACAAAATGATCATGGCAATACCGTCTTCAGGCATCACACCCGGCTCGACCTCCCGCCAGGGTCGCTCGCGCTCGAACACATCCAGCCAGGGTGCCAGGCGTTCATAGAGCGGATGCGAAAAAATGATCATGTAGGTCGATGCGCTGATGGTGATCAGACCCACCAGGGTGATCAGGCCCATGGTCTCGGCGTTTATATGGCCGAGGCTCAGTCCCAGCGCCCCCAGAATCAGCGAAAATTCGCTGATTTGCGCCACCGTCAGCCCCGCCAGGAACCCGGTGCGTTTGCGGTATCCCAGCGCCCCCATGATGACCATGACGATCAGCGGATTGCCGATCAGCACGAACAGCGAGAACACCAGGGCTTCCACAAGCTGGCTGCCCAGCAGCCCGAGGTCGAGCCGCGCGCCCAGATCAATGAAAAAGAACAGCAACAGGAAATCACGCAGGCTCACCAGACGGCTGCCGAGCACATCCCGGTAAGGTGTGGAAGCCAGCGACACCCCGGCAACAAAGGCCCCCACCTCTTTGCTGAATCCCAGCGAGGCCCCCAGGGTGGCCAGGGCCACGGCCCAGGCAATACCAAACAGTACCAGCAGTTCCTGGGAGCGGGACAGCAAGCGCAACAGATGCGGCAGGACATAACGCATGACCAGGCCGACGAGCAGGATAAAGGCAGCGCCCTTCAAGAGCACGGCAAGTGCCGCGCTGGTCACGGAGACCTCGCGCATCTCGCCCAGCGCATTGATGCCGATCATGACCAGCACAACGACCAGGTCCTGCACGATCAGGAAACCCAGGGCGATGCGGCCGTGCAGCGTATCCACCTCGCGCTTGTCCGAGAGCAGCTTGACAATGATGATGGTGCTGGAGAAGGTCAGTGCGACCGCCACGTAGAGCGCGGCAACCGGCGTCATACCCATCGCTATCGCAATCAGATATCCGATGATGCTGGTAAAAAAAACCTGGCCCAGCCCTGTTGCCAACGCCACCGGGCCCATGGTGCGGATGATATGCAGGTCGAGCTTGAGACCGACGACGAACAGCAACAGGGTGATTCCCAGTTTGGCCAGCAGATCGATCCGGTCATTTGCACTGACCCAACCCAGTACCGAGGGCCCAAGCAGAATGCCCACTGCAATGAAGGCAACGATCAACGGCTGCCGCATGCGCAAGCCCAGGGCCCCCACGCCGACCGCGAGCAGCAGCAGTACTGCCATTTCAGTATAGATGTCGGGAAACACGCCCGTTCAGATGCCTTTCCTCGCAGCGGCATAACGTTGCAGCCGCTTCTCGATCCCCACGACCGTGTAGATCGTCAATCCGCCGGCCAGTATCCACAGCCATTCGTAAGTTCCAATCGGGGCCGTTCCAAACAACCGGTTCATTACCGGGGCGTAGGTGAACATAATCTGCAGCATGATCATTAAGGTCACACCGAGGACCAGCCAGCGGTTCGAGAAAACGCCAAGCCTGAACATCGAGTAGCGCAGCGAGCGGCAGTTGAACAGGTAGAAAAGCTCGCCGAAGACGAACATGTTGACGGCGACGGTACGCGCTATCTCGATACTCTTGCCCTGGTGCAGTGTCCATTCGAAAAGACCAAACGCGCCAACCAGCAGCATCAGGCTGACAAGGCCAACACGAAAGGCGAGCACCGGTGTGAGTACCGGCGTCTCCGGCCGCCGCGGAGGACGCTCCATGATGCCCGGCTCCTTGCCCTCGAAGGCCAGCATCAGGCCCAGCAACACGGCGGTTGTCATATTGATCCACAGAATCTGCACCGGTGTGATCGGCAGGTCAAACCCGGCAAACACGGCAACAAGGATCACCAGCCCCTCACCGATAT
>JBATIF010000299.1:0-3982 GCA_049667605.1 Gammaproteobacteria bacterium | reverse complement strand
ACGGCTGCCATGAACTGCGGAAAGCCGCGATGCGGCTCGAATACCGGTGATATGTAGGTCACCACTTCATCAGCCGCCGTCAGCCTGCGCCCGTCCGGCAGGGTGAAACCGGCCTGCGCATCCGGCGCGATGGCATCGGTGTCGATTCCATCATGCAGTACCGACATCTTCGCGTGGAATAGTGCAGGATGACGGTCGCGCTGGAAGCGCGTCGGCGTGATGCACCAGTCCGCATCGGTCAGGCTGAACAGGTGCTGGGCATTATTGATGCGGGTGCGTTCACGTTCATGGAGGTTCGTGGGCTTGCCGGTCAGGAAACTATCCTCCGAGCGTTCTGCGGTGAAGAAGTATTCCGCGTAGCCGAGCAGCGGCGTTTCAGGAAACACGTCCTTGAGAAACAGGCCGCTGCCCCAGCCGAGATGTGCAACGATGATGTCCGGCACGAAACCTTCGCGACGCAAGCCCAGGCAGCGTTGTCTTACCTGTTGCGAATGCGTCACGCAGCGATACAGCTTGTACAGATAAGCCTTTGCAAGTGGTTCCGCGATATCCGGCTGCACCGGTATTTTTTCCGGATAAGTGATCGGTTTCACACCCTCAATGGCCGGACGGCCCGGATGGGTGATAAAACGAACCTCGTTGTCCGGGTCCGCCCCGCACGCCGCGGCCAGGTGCTTGTATTGCCCCGGCATGTTGGGGTGCAGGAAAAGGATTTTCATGGGCCGCAGGCTACCCTGGTTCGTTGTTCCCATGCCGCGGATTGCAGCTGCTTGACTGATTCCCGGTTCGGCTTCAGAACCCTGGATTATGTAGTATATTGCAATATCAACAGGAATCATCGGATAGCGCATGAAACACCCTGCCGGATACCCGCTTCCGGATAAATCAAGTATGCAATGTCCGGATCGGGTTGGTTTCTGCAAACCCTGATTAATGCTATGTCATCACGTTCAGCCTGGTTGATACCATTATAGGCGGTCGTTAGCTGATTCAGCTGTTGCCTGAATTCGCGCCCGGGAAACACCGATTGTCCCAGCTGCCGGCTGAAATAACTTCAACCCGCGTGCTATGAAATAATGCGAAGGCTGGTAGCCGGGCACGGTGCCGAGGGGAGTGGATCCATGTGGTTTCGCCGATGGAATTGAAGTCGATATTAAGCTGCAACATGGCACGAATTGCGACGTCAGGATGACAATGGGCGAAAATGATTTATAAAAAGCCATTTCACGCAAGTTTTACATTTGCTCAGGAATAATAGACTTTACGGGAAATGGCTTTTATTCTTCCTGTACATTCACAGGAACGAAGCGTGAGAAGTCGACAGGTAAAAATTCAATGAATACCAAAGCAAAGAAACCGTTGTTTTACAATCAGGTTGTACCAATCTCCAGAGAGCAGCACGCAAAACTGCGCATCAAGCCCGGTGCCGGTTACGACTATGCAAAAGATGCCAATGCCGTACTGCTTACTGTAATGGAGTTTCCGTTTGCATCGAGGGAGTATCCCATCGTATTTATCGAGGACGGGGACACCGTAAATCCCGCGGCTGTGCTTGGACTAAACAAGTATGAAAACCAGTTCCTCAATAGCGACGGGACCTGGGATGCCGGTTACGTGCCTGCTTATGTACGCCGCTACCCGTTTATTACCGGCATAACCGGTGACAATGGGGAAGATTTGGTGGTGTGTATCGATGAGAGTGCCGCGGTTTTCAACACTTCTGAAGGCAAGGCCCTGTTTGATGAATCCGGCGAGCACACTGAATTCCTGAAAAAATCTATCGAGTTCCTGCAGGATTACCAGGGCCAGGTCCAGCATACCAGCAAGTTTTCCAGCCGCATGAAAGAGCTGGGTCTGCTGGCACCCATGCGGGCCGACTTCCAGGTCAAGGGTGGCGCCAAAACTTCACTGGCCGGGTTCAAGGTCGTGGATCGCGATAAACTTAAGGCCTTACCGAAGAACACGCTTGTCAAACTGTTGAAATCCGATGAGTTGGAACTGATCTATCTGCACCTGGCATCGCTGGGTAATTTCAAGAATCTGGCGAGCCGCTACGCGAAGGTCGCCTGAAGCAGGCCGGATCAAGGAGCACAGCCCCGCCGGATCCGCGTCGCGTGATCCGGCCTACACCGGAACGCCCCGGTGATTTGGCAGGCGGGGTCACGGAGCGTAGCGAGGGCCCCGGCGCCGGAGTCCCCGATCCCGCCCCTGCCGGGTTGAGCTACTTTGAGTACAAAAATTCTAAAAATATGGGTTCTAATTCGCCTGTAAAAGTCTATTGCGGCGGTCGTCAAACTGTGCTATCTAGCACTCTATTCTGGTGTATGTTTTAAGCCACAAAACACCGTCTCACCGGTAAAAAATATTGGCTATACCAGCGTTGACAGCGTGTTCCGAGAGTGTGATACTTTCGCAATAATCAACTTTAAACTGTAACGAATACGCAACATTCCTTTGGGAGGGATTCTGCCATGGTTCGCAAGACTCGGTTCAATCGTACTAAGTACACTCGGACACCTCAGCAAAAGCACGTCCACACGGCGAAACATGCTCCCTATCACAATGTCCAGCCCACCGCGTTGACGCTTGGTCTGGCGGTGGCAATGTTGCCTGCGGGCCTGGTGGCCGGTGACGGTACCTGGCAGCCCAACATTGAATTGTTTCTGACTCCCGGCACCGACCGTTCTCACGCCGGAGCAGGCGTGCTGTTCCCGTTGCGCCAGGACGCAAACTCCATGACGTTCCTGAACGGGCAGCTGGTCGTAGGCGAGAACAGTACGAATGAAGCCAATATCGGCCTGGGCCATCGTTGGTTTAGTCCTGACCGTAAACGCATTTACGGCGCCTACGGTTTCTTCGATACACGCGAGAGCGAGAATGACCGCCGCTGGAACCAGCTTTCCATTGGCGGCGAAATGCTTATGGATAGCTGGGACTTGCGCGCCAATATTTATTACCCGATTGATGACGAGGACAAGTGGGATACGTCGTCTTCACTCGGCGGCCAGGCCTTTCAGGGGAACCAGGTGGTCGGCGTGCAAACCACCACCGGGTTTTACGAAGAAGCCCTTCATGGATTCGATGCCGAGGTCGGTTACCTGATCCCGGGGCTGGCCTGGGAAACCCGCGCCTTCGCGGGTGGCTATTATTACGACGGTGACATCGTCGATTCCATGACCGGTGTCCGCGTGCGCGCCGAGACCCGGCCGATGAAGAACATCGCGCTGAGCCTCGCCTACCAGGATGACGACCTGTTCGATAGCCAGGCCACCCTGGAACTGCGCTATTCCTTCGGCTACAAGGCCGAAAAGGGTCATCGCACGCTTGAAGAACGCATGATCCAGTTCCCGGGCCGGGACATCGACATTATCGAGACCTCCGGCCTGTCACCGCGGGATGTTACCAAGACATCCAGCACGCAAGTGGCGTTGGCAAACGACGTCGTGCACATCGACAACACGGCGGGTGCCGGCGGTGATGGCTCCTTTGAAGATCCGTTCGACTCGATCGGCGCCTGTGAAGCCTCCGGGGAATGTGCCGGAGACCCGGCTGACTATGTCTTCCTGCACGCGGGCGACAGCCGCAGTGGCACCCCGTATGACCCGATTGACGGCATCGAACTGGCCCCTGGCCAATCCCTCATCGGCGAAGGAGTCGACTTCATGGGCATCGCCGCAGGCGACCATCCCGTCATCGAGTGGGATTTCGCTGCCAATGGCCCGGGCGACATCATTACCCTCGCCGACGACAACACCGTGGCCGGTCTGGAGCTGCGCGGCGCAGCGCGTGACCGGGTTCTGCATCCCGATCAAATCGCTAATCCGGGTGCCTATATCTACGTCGAGGGCAACGCCATTGCCGGCTACAACGTCACTGGCTTCAACATCCGCGACAACATTATTTCCAACCCGTCCACATTCCCCGTGCCGTACGGTACCGCGGGCGGTGCTGTCCCGGGTACGTCGCCGGCCTACAACCCCAG
>JBATIF010000298.1:0-14965 GCA_049667605.1 Gammaproteobacteria bacterium | reverse complement strand
GTGCCGCTATTCGCAACGTGTACCCCGGCCTGGCAACGTAATGTTCGTGAGGATTAGCAATGGATATCAAAAAATTGATTAGTGGTTTTGTTTGCACGGGGGTGTTGCTGTTCGGTGTCCATATGCCGGTAGCAGCGGATACTGTTATTACTGTGCAGGGTGTTCCTGTCGGGTCTATGGTGACGCTGGGTGGTACCGTGATCCCTTTCATGGATGTAACCTTCGCCGCGCAGATTCCCGGACGCATCAAGTCCATTGCCGGAGAAGAGGGCGACCAGTTCGGCCAGGGCGTCGAACTGGTCGCGATCGCTGATGACGACTTGCTGGCCAGGCGCCGTGCGGCCATTGCAAATCACACCAATGCAGAAGCTGCCCTGCGCAATGCCGGTGTACAGTATTCACGGGAAGTTATATCACCGTATGGTGGTGAAGCCAATGATTCCATGGGTGGTTTGGGCTCGATGATGAAAGGTTTTACCAATCCCATGCAGGGCATCATGGGTGGTAATTCATCACCGGGTATGGACCGGCATGCACAACTCTATCAGCAGGGTACGATGCTTGAGCAAGCCCGCGGGCAACTGATCGCCGCACGCTCGGCGATTGAGGAAATCGATACCAAGATTCGTGACGCCAGATCAATTGCGCCATTTGACGGCGTGATCACCAAGAAATTCGTAGAAGTGGGCGACCCGGTACAACCCGGACAGCCCCTGATCAAGTTTTCCGATCTGTCGAAAATGCAAATCAAGCTGGAAGTTCCTGCACGGCTGATGCCGGGTGTTAAAAAAGACATGATCTTCAGGGCCCGGCTGGATGTGGGAAATGTGTTGACCCAGGCACGCGTTGCCCAGATTTACCCGATAGCCGATGAGGATCGTCACACGGTAACGGTCAAGCTGGACCTGCCGCCGGGTGCACCGGGTGGTGCCGGTATGTATGCGGAAGTCGAGCTCAGGGATATCAATGCGGCGGTTGTCGATTTGCCGGTTGTGCCGGTTGAGGCACTGGTGTGGCGCGGCAGTTTGCCGGGTCTCTATGTCCTGAACGATCAAAACAAGCGTGAAATGCGCCTGGTGAGAACCGGTGATCCGGTCGGATCAGACAAAATTTCGATTCTCTCGGGTCTGCGCGTAGGAGAGCGTATTTTTATCAAGGGAGGGGAATCAAGTAATCCAGCCAGCTCGTGGAATTGATGAAACCGGTAATAATGCGGTGATCCAAATCAGTTTCTGTTTGCTTGTAATAGAGGATTCTTTTGTTTCTACAAAATAGTCAGACTCAGTATCCATGTATCCCGGCCGGGACCACGCGTACCTGGCCAGGCACATAATAAGGCGGAATAGAACATGGCCGAACAAGATTTTGCAACACCCACCCATCACGATACCCACACACTGGGGATAGCCGGCAGAATAGCGCGTGTGTTTATCACCTCTCCGGTGACACCGATGATACTCATCGTGTCGCTGCTTGTCGGTGTGCTCGGGCTGTTCTTCACGCCGCGCCAGGAGGACCCGCAGATATCGGTCCCGATGCTAGATGTTTTTGTACAGTATCCTGGGGCTTCGGCCGGCCAGGTAGCAAGCCTGGTGACCGAACCTCTGGAACGCATACTGCTGGAACTGCCCGGTGTACGCCATACCTACACAGCCACCGAGCGTGAGAATGCGATTGTTACCGTGCGTTTCGAGGTCGGCGAGGATATGGGCGAATCGATTGTCAAGGTGCGTGACAAGATTCTCTCGAATATGGATAAAATTCCGCCGAACGTAAATCCCCCGCTTATCAAGCCGGTGGCTGTTGATGATGTCCCGATTGTAACCCTCACGCTCTGGTCTGAAGACCTCGATGACGGCGCATTGCGTTTGCTCGGTCTTGATGTATTGCAGCGACTCGGCGAAGTGCACGACGTCGGCAAGGGTTTTATCGTCGGCGGCCGTGAGGAACAGATCAAAGTCGAGGTATTACCCGAACGCCTGTCCGGCTATGGTATCAGCCTGGCCCAGGTTGCAGAAACGATACGAACTGCCAACGCGGAGACGACTGCGGGCAGTGCCGAATCGGGCGGCACACTGTTTTCTGTACGCACCGGTTCTTTTCTCACCAATGCAAAAGATCTGGAACGCCTGGTTGTCGCAATACGCGAAGGTGCCCCCGTGTATGTGCGCGATGTGGCCAGGGTTTCACAGGAACCAGCCGATCCATCCAGAATGGTGACGCACTTTACCGGCGCTGCGCATGATGGCTCAACGCCGGTAGCAAACGGTGAGGCGGCTGTAACAATCGCTGTGGCCAAGAAAGAAGGAAGCAACGGTGTAACAGTGGCCAATGCAATCCTGGCGAAGATTGAAGAACTGAAGGATGTCAGTACGGGCCTGATCCCTTCAAATGTGCATGTCACGGTTACGCGCGACTATGGCAAGTCTGCGAATGACAAGGTCAATGACCTGCTGGGTGCCATGCTGGAGGCCGTGGCAATCGTGTCCGTGCTGTGTCTTATCGGCCTGGGTATGCGTGCGGCATTTGTGGTTATCGCAGTTATCCCTGTCGTAATCCTGCTGACGATCTGGTGGGCAATGATGGTTGATTACACCATCGACCGTGTCAGCCTGTTCGCATTGATTTTTTCCATTGGTATCCTCGTTGATGACGCAACGGTGGTGGTTGAGAATATTTTTCGACACTGGCTTGAAAAGGGCAAGACCAGTGTTGCCGTGGCCATCGATGCCGTGCGTGAAGTCGGCAATCCCACAATTCTTGCAACCCTGACTATTATTTCGGCACTGTTACCCATGGGCTGGGTCAGCGGCCTGATGGGCCCGTACATGCGGCCAATACCGGTGCTTGGCTCGTCTGCCATGTTCTTTTCGTTGATTGCAGCCTTCATTTTTACACCGTGGATGGCAGTCAAGGTCGCACCACGGCATGCCGCACTGGAAAAGGCCGAGAAAAAGGAAAAGAGGGCGCATGAAAGGATCAGCCGCTTTTACCGGCCGATCATCATGCCCTTGATAAATAATCGTAAACTGGGGCTGTTGTTCCTGTTCCTTGTTATCTCTCTCACGGCTGGCGTGTGCCTGACCTTCTACACACAGCATGTGGCCGTAAAGATGTTGCCGTTTGATAACAAGCCGGAGTTCTCGATTATCGTGAACATGCCGGAAGGTACCGCTATGCCGGATACCGCAAATGCGACGCTGGCCCTGGCAGAAGCGGTGCGCACAATACCGGAGGTCACTGCAGTACAAACATATGCCGGTACAGCACAGCCGTTCAATTTTAACGGCATGGTCAGGCACTATTACCTGCGTAGTCGATCGTGGGAAGGTGATTTGCTTGTCATGCTCACCGATAGAAAGGAACGCGAGCGTGGCAGCCATGAAATCGCTGTAGCAGCGCGAGCGCTTCTCAAGCCAGTTGCAGACCGTTTGGGCGCACGTATCGCCGTCGTAGAAATGCCGCCAGGGCCACCGGTGCTGAATACCGTGGTTGCCGAAGTGTATGGGCCGGATGCCAACACCCGTCGCCAGGTCGCCACTGACATGCTGGCGATGTTCGACCAGGTAGAGAACCTTGTCGATACCGACACATACATGACTGATCCATACGAATACTGGCGCTTTGAAGTTGCAACAGAGAAATCTGTGCGGCTGGGCGTTTCCGTCGATACCATCAATGGCATCCTGGCAATGGCCATGGGTGGACACCGGCTTGGGGATGTCAAGCGTGGCACCGTGCTCGAACCGACCTACATCATCATCCAGGTGCCGTTGACGATACGTTCCCAGGTCTCGCGTCTGGGTGACCTGCCGATTCCAACCGCTGAGGGTAAAACCATTCCATTATCCTCACTTGGCCAGTTTGTTAAGGGCTATGAAGATCCGCCGATTTATACCAAGGATTTGCGTGGTGTCGAGTACGTCGTCGGTGAAATGGAAGGCCGCCTGGGAGCGCCTATCTACGGCATGTTCGGTGTCGAAGACCTGGTAAAGGAATACACCACGCCCGATGCTGTACAGATGGAAACCATGCCCTGGACACTGCTTGAGTTGAACTATGACGATACAAAGTCACATTTTGAATGGACCGGCGAGTGGACCGTAACCTACGAGACCTTCAGGGACATGGGTGGCGCCTTCATGGCCGCGCTGATCCTGATCTACGGACTCATTGTCTGGGAGTTCAAGAATTTTGCCCTGGCAGGACTGATCATGTCGCCGATCCCGATAACCATGCTGGGTATCGTTCCCGGCCACTGGATCATGGGGGCGGAGTTCACGGCAACATCCATGATCGGCATGATTGCACTTGGGGGGATCATTGTCCGTCAATCGATCCTGATGGTGGAGTTTGTAAAACTCGGGGTTGCGCGTGGTATGAACGTCAAAGAGGCGGCTGTTAGAGGCGCGGAACTGCGCATGCGTCCTATCTTGATTACCTCGCTGACATTAATGGCCGGAGCCTTCGCCATTCTTGATGACCCGATTTTCAACGGTATGGCCATTAGCCTGGTATTTGGTGCCGGCGTCTCAACGGTGATGGCATTCATAATTATTCCGATGGGTTGTATCAGTGCCACAAAACAATTCTATATAGAAACCGGGGATGACGGGACCGTCACTATCAATCCGGCTTATGAGGGTGTAGAAAAGCTGTCTGCTGTCACAGAAACCAGCGCTTCCGGTTCGTCGCTACTGGCGCGCACATGGAGTGGCGTTCTCTCGTTGGTCGCCTGGATATTTATCATCATCAAAGCGATGTTCACCATGATAGCCATGGGCTTCAAGGGCATTATGCGCGGACGCGGCAAAGGCAAAGGGACGCCACCGCCGCCACGTGAGCCTTCTCCGGATGGAACGCCGCCACCTCCTGCGCCGCCAAAAGGCGGGGGAACGCCACCACCACCTAGAGAGATGCCGCCGTCAGGCGGGACGCCTCCGCCGCCGAGAGAGATGCCACCGTCGGGCGGGACGCCTCCGCCGCCGAGAGAGAAAGCAGCGTCGGTGGACACGCCGCCACCGAGGGAAGCACCACCGCCAGTCGGAAAGCCGGCAGAGGAGGCAGCACCGGCTGCAGCTACACCTGCACCTACACCTACACCTCCACCTCCACCCGCGAAGGTGCCAGCGACAAAGGCAACCGTAACGGCGGATGCTGCAGATATCGAGGAAGAGCATTCAGACAATGACCCGGATGACAGCCCGGGCAGGAAACGTCGTGGTATTCGCCTGAAGCAGGATTTAAGCTAGGCAGGCAGTAATCGGCTTGCATAAGCATTGTTGTGCGTTGCAGTAAACCAGAGGAAACTGGCAATGAAAGGTATTCACAGTCTGTCAGGAATTCAATTTCTGCTGATCTCGATGACGCTCTGCTGTGCTGCGCTGCTAGCTACACCTGTTGTGTCCGCATCTGCCGATCGTGATGACTGGCGCGTGGTGTCGGCACCGCCCCCGCCTGGCCCCTATCGGCCAGTTAATCTTGATCCGCGGGTACCGGGTCAGGCCGGGATTCCAGTGACGGGAAATCGCATGCCTGAAACAACAGGTGCTGCATCGGCAGCGGGGCCGCGAGCATATTACCAGGAGCCGGTGAATCCGGCGCCAAGATATCAGGCGCCAATGAACCGGCTATCGAATATGCAGGAACCCGTGAAACGGCTGCCACTGATGCAGACACCGATGAACCAGCCGGCACCGCGAGCACCGGGCGGCTATCAACAGAGGATGTACAGGCCGTCTGCGAATGCCTATCCCGGGCCTGCGGGATACCCGGGTGAGAAGGCTCGACAGGATGCTGTAACCAAGGCGCCGGGCCGGTATTATCCTGCGCAGCCTTATCCGGACGAGGAGGAGGTGCCGCCACCACCAGTGTACGATGGCATGATGCAGTCATATCCCGGCGGATATCAAAGTGGTGCAGGACGCTGATGACAACCGTGTGTTGGCATACGTCTTACCCGGTTAATGATCATGGCCGTGGAGACTGAATCATTTGCAGCGTATCCAAAGTGCCGGGTAGTATTGCTTTGCGTTTCACTGCTGGCAGGTGCATGCAGTGATGATGAGCCGGTTAAAAAGGCGGAATCCTGTAATTGCCCGCCCGTCGAGTCCGTGTCTTCTCCTGCCGCACAATATCAGGCACCGGGCAATGTTTCCCAACGACCCGCTCCCGGATCGCTTGCCCGGCCAGAGCAGATGAACAGGATGCCGGCGCAATCGATTCCTGCAGCGCCTGCCCGGCAGGAATGGGGCTATCAAGGCCAGGCTACCTTTCAATCAGAGCCGGCCTGGGGGGGGCAGCAGACCTATAAAGCCCCGCAGCAAAGCTATTCACCCCCGGTATACGACACTGGTCGAGCACAGCGGAATACGGCTGAGAAGATCTGGTCATTCCCTGACCAGGCCCCGTCAACCACACAGCAGTTTCAGTACGACCAGCGGCCCTGGGGGCCGCCGGCAGGCTCGGCTCAAAGGCAGCAGTCAAATACCGCGAGAGATGCCGCCATTCAGCCACCGAATCAATACCAATGGGGTACGCCGACTGGCGGGGGGTATTACGGCTGGGGGGCGGGACCCTATGGCGTCGTACCCGGTGCCGGGTACCCCGGGTATGTATGGTAGGAATCGGTTTATACTCTACCTGGTCGCGAGAGACGGCCGCAGCATCGGTGACGGCAGCACGCGCCGATTGTTAATATGACAAACCGCTTCGGCAGGCGAACGAGTCCGCTCAGAGATATGCGGGGGCTCGTTTTTTTCTTTGAGGATGTTTTTCACTGTGAAGTTAAATGATTGAATGATTACAGTTATCGCTAATCTAAAGGGCGGATCGGGTAAAAGTACCGTTGCTTTCAATCTGGCTGTATGGCTGGAGGAAAATGCTGTACCGGTCATTGGTTATGACCTCGATCCGCAATGCACCTTCAGCGATCTCGCCATGCTGCGCAAAGAAGTGGGAAATACGCCGGTCCTGACGATTCACTCGGTGCGTGCTGTTTTGAAAGACCAGTTGCTAACGCATGCAGGGAAAGAAGTGATTGTTGATGTGGGTGCCGCCAATTTGGCTGCCATGAAAGAGGCGATGACCGCAGCGGACCGAATACTGATTCCGGTACCACCCAGCCAGCCGGATGTTTGGGCTACGCAACGTTTTCTCCACATCGTTGGTCCGGATCTGGATGCGGTAAAAATGAATGGAGGCCAGCGGACCATCGCCTTTATAAATCGCGCCGATACCAATCACTCAATCCGTGAAACAGCAGAGACGGAGGAAGCATTGCGGATGTTACCGGCGATCGATGAAGTTTTACTGCAACGCCTTTCCATGCGGACCAGTTTCAGGCGTTCACTGAGTGAAGGGCTTGCCGTATTCGAAATGTGGCCGCATGGCAAGGCTGCTGAGGAACTTCGTGCACTGGCAATTGCACTTTACCCGGATGCGCTCGGAAATTCGTAATATATTAATGCAGGAGCAGTCGTTATGAAGCTTATAGCACGTTTGATGAGTCATGGTTTTGCAATTGCAGTGGTGCTTTTGCTGGCCATTGGATTTATGTACCGCGGTGAATTGTTCCCCGAGTGGGAACTCCCGGAGTTCCTGGCACTTGATTCATCGAAATACCCGGCAGGTGATCAACCGGCAGGAAGGATTGAGCCTGCGCCAATACGCCATGACGCCATGAAGCAGGCTAAGGCTACAGGCGGACAGGCTGCAGCGGAAATGAAAGCCGGCTCTGCTGCTGTCTCCGAAACAGTACCGGCTGTCGCTGAGGCCAGCGTACCCGCTGCCGCTACGACGGCAGCGCGCGAACCTGTCGAAGCAGGTGCGACTGCAACGGGCAAGCCAAGCGTTGTTGAAGCGGTTGCCGCGAGCGAGCCTGCCGGTGCAGATGAACCGGCTGAGAGTGAAATAGCCGCAGCCGTCAGCACACCTCCCGCATATGATGCCGGTGCCGGTGGAGCGGGCAAGCCAACCGTTGCTGAAGTGGTTGCCGCGAGCGAGCCTGCCGGTGCAGATGAACCGGCTGAGAGTGAAACAGCCGCAGCCGTCAGCACACCTCCCGCATATGATGCGGGTGCCGATGGAACGGGCAAGCCAACCGTTGTTGAAGCGGTTGCCGCGAGCGAGCCTGCCGGTGCAGATGAACGGGCTGACAGCGAAACAGCCGCTGCTGCTGCCGGGAGCGCACCTGCCGCAACGGTTGCGAGTGCGATTGAAGAGGTCAAGCCTGCCGCGGTTGATGCGGCTGAATACGTTGAGCAAGCCCGGGCGGGGATGCCAGCGCCAATGACCACAGCTGCAGCCCCGGCCCCTGCTGCAATGGCGCCGGCCCCTGCTGAAGTGCCGCCAGCGGTGGAAACTGTTGATCTGCCTGTAACAGGGCGTGTGCAAGCACCCGCCGGGCAGGCAGCCGTCTCGACAGGCGCTAGGGAAGCCACGCTCGCGCGGGTAGAAAAAACCGGCGCGGGCCAAGCGGGCAGGGTCACGCAGGCTGCAATAGATGCAATGCCCGGCATGGCCCCGGCAACGGCCATCCCGGATATCGGTGCAAGTTCTGAATCGCTTAGAAATGCTTTTGCAACAGCTGCAGCGCCTGTTCCAGCAACAACCGAGGCCGCCACTGCCCGGCCTGACGCTGAGATGCCGGCCATGGCCGCGATCGTCCCGGCTGCGCCAGCAGGCATGGCTACAACCGCACCGGCTGGAAAGGGAGATACACGTTCGCCTGCGTCCATTCACACCGGCGCACCGGGTTCAGAACTTCCGCCGGCGCCCATGACTGCCGCTGAGGATGCACTCGCCACAGAGGTGATGCCGTCGCCGGCCGGACCGGGGGCACAAGGCCCCGTGGCAGCAACGCCTGCGGCGCCAGCGCTGTCTTCCTATCAGCTGCTTGCCCTGGCGCGGGAGGCCTACTGGATGCGTGAATACCAGGCTGCCGAGGACTTCTACCGCGAAATGATCCTGCAGGATCCGGATAATCCCGATGGTTACGGCGAGCTTGCCAATATGTATTTCAGTCAGGGTGACTGGGAAGCGGCGGCCTCGGCCTACTACGAGGCCGGGTCGCGCCTTGTCAAGGCTGGTTTGCTGGCACCGGCCAGGGGACTTGTTGATGTTATCCGCGGGCTGGAGGGCCCGCAGGCCGATGCCCTTGCGCACGAGATCGAAACGGCCCGGGCCGATTCGCAGTAGAAATATATAAAATACATACAGCAACGAGGAACATGACATGTTTAAACTGATTTGGAACTTGCTGGCCCTGCTGGGGCTTGCGCTGGTAGCGGGCGTGATCTGGCTGGCCATCAGCCATGACTTTGGTCTGCAGAATTTCAAGGACCTTAAAAACCTGTCCGATTTTGATGGCAAGGCAGGCGAGGTCTACACGGAAATGTCCAAGCGCCTGCTTGCCTCGGGCAATGCAGCCGAAGCCACGGTCTGGAAGATTCCGGTTGCGGCAGACCTGAGTGCGGAAGACGTTGAACAAACGATGCGCTTTGTTGCCAACGAGCTGAACATAAAAAATGTCGGCGAGCTGCCACTGTCTGCCCAGGTAGAAGCAATGACGGGAGAGAAACAGCGTTTCCTGAAGATCTACATGTTCTGTGACCCGTTAACAGCGGCAAAGATGGTGGATTTTTCGGATGCGTTTTCGGCCTACCTGCCGTGCCGTGTCTCGCTCATCGAGGACAAGTCCGGCAAGCTTTGGCTCTATTCACTGAATATGGACATGATGATCCACGGCGGTAAAACGCTCCCTGCCGACCTGTTTGCAGAGGCAAACAAGGTCAAGGACACGATACTGGACATCATGAAACGCGGTGCCGAGGGTGATTTCTAGCCAGGAGCATTAACTCCCGACGGGTGCCGCTTAAACAAACCGTACCGGAATGCTTGTGCACGGACATGGCTGCACAGTTACCAGGGAACCCTGGACCTGTGCGGCCTGCGGGTTATTGCAGGTTGCCCATCGCATCGCGGTTGGGCGACGCATGGGCAGCCGCTAAAGGCTTCTCTCGACCGCCGATCGCGGCTATTTCTTTATCCCTGCGTTTGCCTGAATCAGCACTAAAGTCAATGGCGATATCTGCCAGTGACTTGGTTATACTATTCCGATTCCGCTCGGTGCGTCGCTTCTGGAGATCTTTAAATGTCTGATTCTGAAGAAAATAAACAAAGCATGGCTGGCGATTGTGATCCCCTTGATCCATCCGGCGGCATGGTCGCCTGCATGGACAAATTTGCGCGCACTTTCGAAGCCAGCGCGCGCCGTTGGGAACTCGTTGTTTATCCTTCTCTTCTGGCATTCATCGTGCTCGCGGCCTACGGTTTCTTCCTCATTTACACGCTTACCAATGATGTCGGGCGGCTGGCGCGCAGCATCGAAACGATGGTGGTTTCGATGGATAATATCGTCACGGACCTGCATGCGGTGTCATCAAATGTGGGACAGATTTCATCGACCATGCACCTGGTTGCCGATGATGTCGGTGATGGATCCGGGTCTATGAAAGACATGCTGGTCAAGATGGATGATATGAACAAATCAATGGGCGTCATGACAGTGCCCATTTATTACATGCAAACAGATATGTCGCGCATGAATCACAACATTCACCAGGCTACCGGCCCCATGAAAATAATGAACGGCGTATTCCCGTTTTAACGGGTCTGTTACGCTGTTTACCATCCGCAGGAGTCATTGATGTCTGCTGAAGCGAAAACCCTCAAGCAGCGGTTGAAAAATCTCGAGCTGCATCTAAAGAAAGAAAACCCGGTACTGGTGAGCGCTGTGCAGACCTACCGCCAGCTTGACCAGGTCGGCCGCTCACTGGGCCTGTTGAATTCAGAGCAGTCTTTCGCAACGCAGATTTCCTGGTGGCCGATGATATCGGTACTGGGGACGTTTTCTGCCGGCAAATCTACGTTCATCAATCACTACCTCGGCGAGTCGATTCAGAGTACCGGCAACCAGGCTGTGGATGACAAGTTCACCGTGATCTGCTTTGGCGGCGGGCAGGGGTCTCAGGCGCTGCCCGGATCCGCACTCGATGCCGACCCGCGCTTTCCGTTCTACCAGATCAGCAACGAGCTGGAGAAGGTGGCCGGGGGTGAAGGGCGGCGGGTTGACAGCTACCTGCAGTTAAAGACCCTGCCCAGCGAGCGGGTGCGCGGGCGGATCATTATCGATTCGCCCGGGTTTGATGCGGACTCGCAGCGCAATGCCACCCTGCGACTAACCGACCACATCATTGATATCTCCGACCTGGTGCTGGTGTTCTTTGATGCGCGCCATCCCGAGCCCGGTGCCATGCGCGATACCCTGGTACACCTTGTCGGTGACACCATCCACCGGCCGGATGCGACCAAGTTCGTCTACATCCTCAACCAGATGGATACCACCGCACGCGAAGACAACCCGGAAGAGGTGGTGGGTGCCTGGCAAAGGGCGCTGGCGCAGGAGGGCCTCACGGCCGGGCGTTTTTACTGCATCTACAACCCGGATGTCGCGGTGAACATCGAGGATCAGGCCGTGCGCAATCGCTTTGAGTCCAAGCGTGATCGCGACCTGGGCGAGATCCATAAACGTATACAGGGTGTCGGCGTGGAACGGGCCTACCGGATTACCGGTACGCTGGAGAAACTGGCGCGCCATATCGAAGAAAAGACGGTCCCGAGACTGCGGCAATACCGGGCTTGCTGGCGCAAGGCGGTCCTCTGGGGTGACGGTTTCATTGCCGCCGGCTACCTGCTGGCGGGCACCATGCTGGCAGCCTTGCTGGGATTCCGGGATGGCTGGCAGTTGACCACGCCGGCGTGGTGGCAAGGATCAGCCAGTGATATCGCCGCGGCGCTCGCCATCGGCCTGGCCGCTGTCCTCCTGCTCATCTACCTGCATTTCAGGCTGCGCCGCTTTGCCGCGGGACGGGTCCTGAAGCAGATTGACAAGCACTTTACCCCGGGGGTTGAAAACAGCCAGTTGCGTCAGGCCTTCATCGCGAACACCCGTGCATGGCACAGCCTCTTCAGGAAGAACCCGGTGGGCTGGAATAATCGTGCCCGTAAACGTTTACACCGGGTAATTGCAGAGGCCAATCGCTTTGTGCAGAAATTGAATGACGACTTCACGGATCCATCCGGTAAGCTTGCGCCGCATGAAGCAGCCACGTTGCCAAGTGACATTCATGCCAGTCGCAAAGATCCTAAAGTGGCCGTCAATGAATCTGCACCAGGCTGAACTCCGACCACTGATTTACTCTCTGCGAGACCGGCTAACATTTGCTGCGTCATGGTGACTGGCATGTCCGGCTCAGGTTGCTATGGACCGGGCCTTGTCGGGGTTATCAGACAAGTCGTTTCTGCCGGATCGTCGGCTGTCTCCCCGGTATCTTCCCTGTAGTGGTTGACGTATATAAGACTGACTGCTGCTGCATGATGCTGATACTGGTTTACCCCTATAGCAGAGATTACTCCTGATCGACACAGGCCCTTCTGCACCGGCTTTTCAGTTTGCCGATCTCGACATATGGATGAGCAAGAAAACGATCTTCAAGCAGGCATGTAACCATGCTCAGGTTGTATGGGTACAGGCAAGGGAAGTGGGGGACGAGTCGCAGCAGGAATCAGGCGACAGACAAACAAAAACCCTGGTTGCATATTCTGCAACCAGGGTAATTCACAGAGACATTTTCTTCAGAGGTCTAGCTATCTTTTCTGCGCCGGGCAACAGCGACCAGACCGATAAGGCCGGAACCGAACAGCCAGACTGCCGCAGGAACCGGAATGGTGGTCACCGCCGTTGCTTTCTTATCCTTCCAAGAGAACTTGCCTTTGCTGCCTTTCTCTTTGAAAGAGCCCATAACATAGAAACTTTCCATGCTGGTACAAAAGTCCCACTGCGGGCACTCGATGCCGAAGGTGCTCACGCCGAACAGGTCATAAGGCAGCGATGCAGGGCCTCCGGTTCCATAGCTTGTGTCCAGCGGGGTGCCTGCTTTGGCAATGTTGGCGGCAGTTAAGGAATTTTCATTATAATAGGCCGTCACGAGAGTCACTTTTTTAGAACCTTTAACCGGGTTTAGAGGATCAAGGCCTTTTATTGTGATCTTGCCCTTTTTGACTTTGACTTCTCCCTTGTCTATATGAACAGACGCGCCCAGTTCCGGGATATCGTTGAGGTAAATGCCCCCCTTACTGCTCTTGCCCTTGTATGACAGCTTCGATTTGCCAGGCTTGCTGCCCGTTTTAAACGAGAATTTGCCATTGGTGCTGGAGACATTGACTGGGGTGACCGCGTTGATTCCATCGATCGCGGTCCAGTCTGGAATGTCTTGTGCTGCGCTTGCTACCCCTGCTACCGCAAACAGGGCAACTGCAGTAATTGTTGATTTCATGGTGATTTTTATCATTTTCAATTCCTCTGTCTTGGTCTCTGCTTCGTCGATGTGTGAATGCCTCGTGACAGATATTATACGAGCCTGCCGTGACACGATGTAATGTATGCATGATCAGTGCCATCTTTGATATCTTATTGATTTTTTTGCTATATAGCTGTAATCCCATGAATGTCCGGTTTCGAAGGGCAGGACTTTGTAAACTATCCTGACAACCTGGTTCAGTTGACCTGCGCTGCACTTTCAGGTAATCAGCTTTTATAACAGTGACTTAAAAGTATTCCGGCACCGATTGCAGAGTAATTCTGCGTTGTCTGGAATAGTTTACAACACCGGCGGCAATAACAATCCCACTTAACGGGCTTTGGGAGTCACTATATTGTCAAACAACCTTGTAAATTTACCTGAATTCAGGGCCAGCCAATCTCCTTGGTAGCCTAACATGACCATGATACTCGCTCATCCCCGGCCTCTATCCGTCCTGCGGGGGGCGTTTTGCGCCGCAATCACATGGGCAACGGCTGCTCTGGTTTGCTGGCAGGGGCGTTAACCGGTTTTCGCGCCCGTCCTGTTTATAAGTTACTATTTTTTTCTGGGAAACAAGATCATATGCAGGTAGCTGGAATGTCGTCGTGTTAGCGCCGAAATCCGACATGTATCCGCTAGCTTGTGCTGAGAAGACATCTTAAAAAGTATCCAGGATCAAGCCCTTGCTGATAGAACCAGACCTGACCGAAGTCACCCGCAAGGGCGTTGATCGTTTACTCGCCGAGCGTACACCTGAGAGCCGGGAAGTCCTTTCCAGGGCCGTCAATACGGCCATTGAGGCCCATCAGCACCAGCAACGCGCCTCGGGGGAGCCTTACTACCTGCATGCCCTGGCGGTGGCCGAGATCCTCAACGGCCTGAAACTCGATCATGAAACCATCGCGGCGGCCATCCTGCACGACGTCGTCGAGGATACGAGCCTTACCCTGCAGAACATCGAGGCGGATTTTGGCCCGGTGATTGCCCGCCTGGTGGACGGCGTCACCAAGATGGACCGCATCGGGGAATTCCAGGACGCCGGCAAGGCCGGGCTGTATGCAGGTGCTCAGGCCGAGAGCCTGCGCAAGCTGCTGCTGGCCATGGCGGAGGATGTACGCGTGGTGCTCATCAAGCTGGCCGACCGGCTGCACAACATGCGCACCCTCGAGCACCTCGATGAGCAACGGCAGCAGCGCATCGCCCGGGAGACCATGGAGATCTATGCGCCGCTGGCCAACCGTCTCGGCATCTGGCAAATCAAGTGGGAGCTGGAGGACCTGGCGTTGCGCTACCTGGAACCGGATGCCTACCGCGCACTGGTGGCGCAGCTCGATGAAAGCCGCGAGGTGCGTGAGCGCTATATACATAAGGTGATTGATATCCTCGACAGGGCGTTGAAAAAAGAGGGCATCGAGGCGGTCATCAGCGGCCGTCCCAAGCACCTCAACAGCATCTGGCGGAAGATGCAGCGCAAGCACCTCGACTTTGACCAGATCTTCGACATGCGCGCGGTGCGCATCCTGGTCAAGCAGGAACGGGAC
>JBATIF010000297.1:0-4062 GCA_049667605.1 Gammaproteobacteria bacterium | reverse complement strand
GCCAAGTATCAGCACGGCTGCAAGCTCCCAGCGCCCCTGTGCAAGGGCCGCCTCAAGCAGCAGCCACTTGCCGATAAAACCGCCGCTTGGTGGCAGACCCATGATGCTCACACCGGCCAGCGCGAAGGCGCCTGCAGTGAGCGGCAGTCGCTGCGCCACCCGGTCCAGGTCTGCAATACGGTCATGACCACCGAAGCGCAACAGGTTGCCGGCGGCCATAAACATCGCTGCCTTCGCCAGGGCATGTGAAAGCGCCAGGTACGCAACCGCGTTCCAGGCCGTGACACCGGCCGCTGCGGCAAGCGGGAATGCAACAAACAGGTAACCGATCTGCGCAACCGTTGAGTAGGCAACCAGTAATTTCAGCCGGGTCTGGCGCAGGGCCTGCAGCGAACCCCAGAGTACCGCGGCACTTCCAAGCAGACCCAGAAGTACGCTGACGAACTCCGCGCCGAGGGGCGCAAAAATGCTCAACCACAGACGCAGCAGGATATAGAACGAGGCCTTCACAACCAGCGCCGACAACACGGCACTCACCGGGGCCGGTGCACTGGCATGGGCCGGCGGCAACCAGAAATGCATCGGGAAAAGCGCGGTCTTCAGCAACAGGCCGGCACAGATCAGACCCAGCGCCGCCCCGACCACCGGCGCTGCCTCGGCCCGTTCTGCAAGCAGCGCAATATCGACCGTGCCGAAGCCATGATAAAGCAGCGCCACACCCGGCAGGTAAAGGAGCGATCCCGACAACGTGGCGAGCAGATAACGCATCGCTCCGCCAAGCGCATCCCGGCCGCCCGTCAACGCCGTCAGCGCAACGGCGGCAAGGCCCATCATTTCAAGAGTAACGTACAGGTTGAAAATATCAGCCGACAGGAACAGGGCATTCAGTGCCGCCAGCAGCAACAGCCACAACGGCCAGAAGCGGACTGATTGTTCGCGCTCGAAATAATCCACCGCGTAGATGCTGACAGCAAACCCGACCAGGGCGGTGGCAGCAAGCATCAACAAACTCAGCCCGTCGGCATATAGTTCGATGCCCAGCGGTGCGCCCCAGCCGCCGATGCTATGTCGAAACACCCCATGTTGCAGCAGTTGCCAGCCCAGGCCTGCAACTGACAGGACAATGGCGAAGGCAACCAGCAGGCCCGTTACCCGGGCTGATCGCGGCCAGAGAAAACAGATTATCCCTCCTGCCAACGGCAGCAGGATGAGGACCGCGGCCCAGGGGACGTTCGTGAATACCGCCTCCATCAGTGCGGGTCGCGCTGATCATCGGGCAGCTTTGCGCTGCCGGTTTCCGCGGTCAGCCTCAACATCAAGGAGAGCGCCAGCGCGGTCGCCGATACTGCAACGACGATGCCGGTGATGACCATGGCCTGGGGCACGGCGTCCGGCACAACATCCGCACTGCGCTTTGCCAGTGCCACGAGCAACAGGAAGACCCCGCTGCCCATTACATTGATCGCGAGAATCTTGCGCAGCAAGTGCACGTGAACGATCAGTGCATACAAACCAAGTGAAAAAAGCCCGACACCCACCAGGGCGTAAAGCGATAAACCGCTCATTCGTTTTTCATCGCTTGCGGGCGACCACCGAGGAACAGCGCCGCCAGGGTCACGCCGATGGATAGCGTTGCCGTGGCCTCGAGAACCAGGATCAGCATGCCCGCATGCGCTGGCGGATATGCCAGCAACTGCCCTTGCTGCAGCAGGGTGACCGCGGCCATTGCCACGAATGCGAGCGGGCCTGCCACAAGCACCAGCCGCAAAGGCAATGCCGCCAGGCCGACGCGTAGTCGCCAGCCTGTCAACAACAGCAGCACCCCCGCCGCACCGAGCACCGATCCCGCCTGAAAGGCACCGCCGGGTGCGTGCGCGCCAACCCACAATAAATAGGCCGCCACCAGGATCAATACCGGCACCAGCAGGCGAGACAGGGTATCGAGCACGGAACCCGGAGCCGCCTCGCGCTGCTGCCCTGCACTCCCAAGCGACCAGACGCCGAGCAATGCAAGCAGCAACACGACCATCTCCAGCAGCGTGTCATAAGCGCGGAAGTTGAGCAGCACGGCAGTCACCGGGTTGCTTACCCCGCTGGCATCAAGATTCATGGTAAGCGCTGCATTCAGTCCCGTCGCATCGGGCGATAGCGACACAACCACATAGCCGAGCCCGGCAGCAACCGGCAACAGCACAACGAACGGCAACCACCGCGTACGCACGGTTCGTTCCGGTGTATCCGTATTCGTTTCCACCGGGCGCAATCTCGCCAACGCAGCCAGCAGCAAGGCGCCGGTCAGTCCGGCGCCGATGGCCGCCTCGGCCAGCGCAATATCCGGCGCATCCAGGCGTACCCAGGCCAGCGCCATCAGCAGGCCAAAGGCTATAAAAAATACAATCGCTTCGAACAGGTCCGGACAGGACAGTGCGCGCCAGGCCAGCCACAGCAATCCCAGCCCCAGCAGGCCATCAAACGTCCAGTGCAACAGGGTTACCGCTTCCATGGCTGTATTCCCCGCTGCAATGCACCCCTGGCGACCAGGTGGGCAACACTGGCCCCGGCAAGCAGAACCAGCAACCAGATCAGCAAAAACTTGCCCGCCACTGCCCATGATTCCGCCTGCAGCGCCAGTCCCGCCACGACCAGGCCCAGGCCGACGTTGTCGGCCTTGGTCAGTGCATGAAGGCGGGTGTAGACATCGGGAAAACGCAGCAGGCCCAGCGTACCGGCCAGGAAAAAAACACCCCCGGCAATCAGCAGTGCCGCGGAGAGGTAATCAATCAGAATCAAGATCGCGATCCTCTTCCGGCCAGGCACGCCGCACAAAGGCCACCGCCGTTACCGCGGCCAGCAGTGCGAACACCAGCGCCACATCGTGCAGGGCTGTCCTCCCGCTTGCCTGTGCCAGCAACAACAGCACGGCCACCGCGGTGGTGCCGAATAACTGCGCGGCCAGCATGCGATCTGCAGCGGTCGGACCATGCAGCACGCGCCACATCCCGGCGCCGAGATTGAGCAGCAGAAACAGGGCCAGTGCGAGGTAAAGAATCTGCATCTGCGTTCAGTCCTGCAGCGTGACGGGGGTTTCGAAGCCGGGTGGCTTGACCGCAAGCACCGAGCAGTCGATCTGGTTGAGGATCGTCTCCGCCGTATTGCCCATGAGGAACCCGGGGACGCCGGTGCGGCCCACCGTACCCATGACGACAAGATCGGCCTTGATTTCCCTGGCCAGCAACGGAACCTCTTTGCGGGCCCAACCCTTCAGCAGATGTTTCCGCGGCTTGAGATAAGCCAATGCTTCTGCCCCCAGGTTGCCGATCGTCTCGCCTGTAAGCTTGTCCAGGTTGTCCTCGTGTGTTCGTCTCACCTCTTCGACGTAGGCAATAATTTCCTTTTCCGGCGTGTTGATGAACGCGCCGTGCATGGCGCTCTCGCCAACGGCATGCCAGGCACAGACGATGTGAAGCTCGGAGAAATCGGACAGCGCCTGGGACCTGGCCATTTCGAGCACCTGCAGGTTGAGTTGATGTCGCGTTTCAAGCTCATCTGCCGGGTAGGCCGTATCCACATCGACCGCCGCGAGAATGCGCCGGTAGGCTTGCGGCACCTGAGGCTTCACCATCCACACAGGACAGGGACACTTGCGCAACAGGTGCATGTCATCACTGCCCATGAACCGGTCCAGCCAGTCCCGGGTTTCAGGGACCTTGATCACCAGGTCGCGGTTGTTGCGCAGCACTTCGCGGATGATTTCCAGAAATGGCACGCCTGTTAACACCCTGGTTTCAATCCCGGTCCGTGATCGGTAAGGCTCGACCAGTGTTTCCAGCTTCCCTGCATGGGTCTTGACCAACGCGGCCTGCAGTTGCGACGATATTGGACCACCCGGCGGCATCCCGATGCCGGCGATGACCTGTTCGGCCACACTGACAACGGTCAGACTCGCCTGGTTGTTTTCCGCCAGCGTGACGGCGCGCTCCAGCGCGGCCGCGGACGTCTTGCCGGACTCCACCACGCAAAGAATATCGTTGAATCGCTTCATTTCATTCGCCTCCTGAGGGT
>JBATIF010000296.1:0-4353 GCA_049667605.1 Gammaproteobacteria bacterium | reverse complement strand
TGACCAGGCCCCTGCGCTCCTCCCGCAGCTTGCGTTTCTTGCCATCCTTGTAGATAGCCACATAACCGTCATCCTGCCGGCCGCTGGTGCTGATCCCGGAAATTCCGCTGCCGGAACGGGTTTGTGCAATCGTCTCGGCCACCAGCTCAGTAGAGTCAGTAGCGTTATTCAGCTCTTCCATGGAAGCACGCATGGAATGATAGCGTTCGATGTTGATCGGCTGGCCAAGATTGGCGGAGATAATGGCTTCGCTGATATTAAGCATGGCATCGCCCATCTGTTCGATGCCGTGGACCAGGAACAAGCCCGCCACCAGGTCTTCCGTATGTTTCCTGCGCTTCAGTCCTGCGGTGTATTTCTTCACCAGGTTTTGACTGGCCTTGTCCAGGGCGGGCTTGATCCGGCCAATCTTCAGGCCCAGCCTGGTGTCGTTTTGACGGATCGCATCCTCGATACGGTCAAGCCCCACGGTGACTTTGCCGAGCATGGACTTGCAGGTCCCGGCGCCCGGGCAACGCCTGTTTTGCAGCTGGTCCAACTGGTCGATGCATTCACGGCACAGACCCGTGATGCGTTCCAGGTCGGTTGCAATGGATTCAATGGCACGCAATGAGGCGGCATCCGTACCTGATGCGGCCTTGATGACCTGGCTGTGGCAGCTGTCGTGTATCCGTAGCATGAGATTATAGGCATAGCCGCTGCGGTCGAGGATGCGCCGGGCAACGCTTGCCGACGGGCTGCCAAGATAGCTCTGCAGGTTGGAGACCTGCGAGCTGACTTCGGCAATCAGGAAACGCAGGTTGTTGCGTATATTCTTCGCAATAGCCATTACCAGTCGATCGTTCCCAGGTAGACAGTGCCGCTGTTCTCGACGGCCTGTGCGAGGTACGGGGTCAGCGCCCTCGGGTTGAGCGGCATAGCGGCAAGCTCGCCCAGCCCGGCCCAGACCACATCAACCTGGTGCTTGTCCGGGTGGTGGCCGCTTTTGGGGACATAATCGCCGGGAACCGTGCAGGTAAACAGGAACTCCACCAGGTGGCGCGTACTTCCGGGAACGGTGTCCCGCGGCTTGAAATAGTCGGCAACAAACACAAGATCGTGGATTTCCACCCGGGTACCGATTTCCTCCAGGCATTCACGGTGCAGTGCCTGCTCCAGGCTCTCGCCGATATCCTGGCCGCCGCCCGGCAAGGCATAGCGCTCGCCCTGTGCATAGCCGTCCTTGCGCAGCAGCAGGATGTGATTGTCCCGCCGGATCAGGGCGCGAACGGCGTTGCGTATCGGTGGGATGATCGGTTCCATTAGGCCTGCGGTAGCGATTATTGTCTTGTAGATGGCTATCATACCAGTCAAATGCAGGTGTTTATATTACCAGCACGCACAGCGGATCGAACTGGAAAGCATTTGCCGATAATTCAACATAAACCTGAATCTATACTACGAACCTGAATCGTGCCGGCACAAACCCCTCTCAGAATCACCCGCACCGTGCAACTGCCGGATCGGGTACGACTCAGCCGCTACCTGAAGGCGCCCGAACTCGGGCCACGCGTGCTTTTATTCAGCGGCGGCACCGCCCTCACCGGCACCAGCCGTGTTATCAAGCGCTACACGCATAATTCCCTGCACCTGGTCACGCCCTTTGATTCGGGCGGCAGCTCGGCAAAGCTGCGCCAGGCATTCGCCATGCCGTCCATTGGTGACCTGCGCAGCCGGCTGATAGCCCTTGCCGACGAGAACATAACCGGGCACCCGGAGGTGTATCGTTTATTTACCTATCGCTTTCCCGCTGACCAGGCAGCCGGCAAGCTGCTGGAGAAACTCGAGCTGATGATCAGAGGCAAGCAGCCGCTGGTGGCGGCGATTTCCAATCCCATGCGCCGGCTCATCCGTAACCAGCTGGGCTATTTTCGCGAGGCTATGCCCGCTGATTTCGATCTGCGCGGCGCCAGTACCGGCAACCTGATTCTCGCCGGGGGCTATCTGAACAACCACAAGCACCTCGACCCGAGCATTTTCCTGTTCGCAAAACTGGTCAACGTGCAGGGCATGGTGCTTGCCGTGGTTAACGACAACCTGCACCTGGCGGCGGAGCTGGAGGACGGCAGTTGCGTGACCGGCCAGCACCGGTTGACCGGCAAGGAGGTGGCGCCATTGAAGTCACCTGTGAGGCGGCTGTTCCTCTCCAGTGATCCCGACAAGCCGGTCCCGGCCCATGCGGAAATGCGCAAAAAGTACCGCCGCCTGATCCGGCAGGCAGAACTCATCTGCTACCCGCCAGGCAGTTTCTATACAAGCCTGGTTGCCACCCTGTTGCCGACAGGTGTTGGCTCGGCTATTGCCGGTACCGATTGTCCGAAAGTCTACATTCCCAACCTCGGGCACGACCCGGAACAGATCGGCATGACGCTGGACAGTTCCGTGCGCACCCTGCTCGAATACCTGCACGCCGGAAATAACGGCGCATGCAGCAACGGGCAACTGCTGAATTTTGTGCTCATCGACAGCAAACGGGGCAAATATACGTCGTCATTGTCCGCACCATTGATGCAGGACCTGGGAGTGCAGATCATTGATACCCGGCTTGTCAGCCGTGAAAGTGCGCCTTACTACGATGCTGAACTGCTGGTTTCAGCCTTGTTGTCGCTTACCTAGAGAGATCTGCCACGCATCGGGAACCCTGCACAACTGATGGCACGCGCCATAGTGCTCCGGCCTTTCACGGCTTCGCTATTATTAAAGAGGGTTTCTCCGATCAAGCATCCTCACTGGCCGGGGTGCCGGCCGGATAGCCAATACTGACCTGGTCAATACTGCGATCCGATGCCTTGATAATGGTGACTTCCAGGCCATCGATAGTGAATGCTTCATTCTCGCCGGGAATATATTCGGTAAATCCCAGAATCCAAAGGCTTACCGTATCGGTTGGTTTCCCCGGCAGTTCCAGATCGAAGAACTTTTCTACCACGCGCAGTTCGGTAGAACCTTCCACGACAATCTCGTTCCCGGAATTGCTGCCGACATCGAGTGGTTTTACATCACTTTCATCATAGATTTCGCCGACCAGTTCCTCGAGCAAGTCTTCCATTGTGACGATTCCCCGTACGTCGCCGTATTCGTCCACAACGATAGAGAAGACCCGGTGACGCCGTCTTAGCGTGGCAAACAGGTCGTCGATTGCCTGATACTGCGAGACAAACAGCGGGTTGTGGGCAATGCTGCCGAGTCGCGCTTCCATCAGCCCGTCTGCGGACGCCCTTAGCAGGTCCCTCATGTAAAGCACCTTCGTCAAGTTATCGTTTCGCCCTGCAAACAGCGGAACCCTTGAATACTGCTCATGTGCAAATAACGACAGTGCTTCTGTAACCGTCAGCGTCTCATCCAGGGAATAAATCTTTCCCTTTGGCGTCATCACATCCCGGGCCTTCAGGTCATTGAAGGCAAATACCCGCTCGATAATTTTCCTTTCGTTATGTTCGATTGCACCCTCATCGACACCGTATCCCAGCATGCCAATGAGTTCCGATTCGGTGATCGTCGGATCGGATTGATCACCTGTGAGGCGATGTACCCAGGCAGTGAATTTGCCGAAGAACCACACCAGCGGATAAATCAGACGCATGAACACAAGCAGCGGAAAGGCGACAAACAGTGAAGTGCGTTCGGAAAAACGCGTCGCCAGGCTCTTCGGGGTGATTTCGCCAAACACCAGGATAACCAGGGTCAGCACGCCAACAGCTATGCCCGGACCGGCACTGCCGAATTCCCTGCTCGCAATGACTGTTGCCATTGCCGAGGCTCCGATATTGACCAGGTTGTTTCCTACCAGAATGGTCGTCAGCATCCGTGACGGATCCTTCTTCAACTGGTACAACGCCTTTGCACCAGCCCGGCCTTCCTTGACAAGGGCCTCCACCCGCGCCATGGACAAGGCAATCAGGGCCGTCTCCGAGCCAGAAAATATTCCGGAAAAAACCAGCAATACCAGCAAGACGGAAAGTTCCATCATGGTCTCATACCCGAATCAGTCCCAAACGGCCAAAACAGCATTGCAAATCGCCAGCACGAATTGTCGATTGCACGGCCTTTCGCGCCCTGACCGGAACTTGATGGTACAAATAACCGGACTTGTTGTTCCCGCATCTGGTGGTTAACATTGCACGATTGGTGTTTTTGGTGAGAAAATGAACCATAATAACAAATATAATTGCTGGTTTATCAAATGTTCTTGCATTTTCAGGCTTACGCCTGGATGACTACTCTGACGCTGTCGTGATTCTCGCCATAAACCACCCGCTCAATAGTACAGGCAATTAAGCAAATGCGTCTTGAGTTTATTATTCCCGATGGTCT
>JBATIF010000295.1:0-2286 GCA_049667605.1 Gammaproteobacteria bacterium | reverse complement strand
GACCAGTGAGCTGGACTGCATCAGGGTGGTGCTGACGATACCGAAACTGAGGCTCTTCCAGAGCTTGTCGGTTGTATTTTTGAGTATCCGTTCCAGGGTGCCACCGGCGAACGCCTGGAATCCCTGTTCCAGAGACAACATGCCGAACAGAAAGATGGAGACTCCGGCAGCGATGGTCTTGAAATCAGGACTAATCCAAAATCCATAGCCGAGGATGACAAAGATGGTTGGCAGCAGGATTTTACGTAACATCGTCAGGTGTCTCTCTGGGAAGCGTCAAGAATAGGGGGCGGGGAGCATACCTCATCTGTTTCGTGAGAATCCAGCCGATAATCAGCGTTTGGAGTTCCCATTCACGCTTTCCTGAACTTCCGACTTCAGTACATTCCTGACCTACAGAGAAAAAAATTCTCTACGTCTGGGTTGGGTCGACTCCCGCCTGTTAGCGGAATCTTATATTGAATCAGTCCACCAGGTCCGGTATCGGGCTGTAACCTGCCGTTCCTGGCTCGCGCCTAATCAATTGTTGCAATGCCCGACGAAGACTGGAGTCGGCCAATAGTAGCCCTCTAAGGGCAAACAACAAACGGCAAGTGCATAGGGTATGCGGACATTCAGGGATAGCTTGTGATCCGCACCTCACCAACCCGCTTCAATGAACATGCTCAGCGGCGCCCGGCACCTCCACCGCGACCAGCAGAACCTTGGGCACAACGCTGAAATGCAGCCAGATGTCGCTGCTGCGACGCCTCCTGCAGATTGCGCAGTACTGTGAGAATGTCCGGGCGCTGGGTTGCCCCAAGCAGCCGTTCGTACATTTCGCCATTGGCAATCTCGGCTGCGACACCCGCTTCACAGGCTGCTTGCCGACTGGCATAGCGCGCAACCTTTCCCGGCCAGGGGTTCTCGGGCACAGGTAGCCCATAGCGTGCAAACAGAGTGCAAAGCGCCTCGATGTGGCGCGCCTCGGCTTCACGGATATTACTGAATGGCGGCGCCTCGCCGAAGTCGGCGGTAACCTGGTCGTAAGTTGCCCAGGCATGGTACTCGTCGTCGAGCGCCTCGTTGAGCGCATGGATTTCTGCTTCTGTCAGTGGATTCATGATTCATCCTCCGTGGTGAAAAATAGCGATAGTACCGATCCCCGCGAGCAGCAGCACGAGCTGGCGCAGGGAAGCAGCGGCGGTCACCTGCCGGTGCAGCCCCGGGATGAGGT
Source organism: Gammaproteobacteria bacterium (assembly GCA_049667605.1). Taxonomy (GTDB): domain Bacteria; phylum Pseudomonadota; class Gammaproteobacteria; order UBA9214; family UBA9214; genus UBA9214. The sequence goes on along the minus strand of JBATIF010000295.1, from coordinate 1,070 downwards.
CGGCTGCAGCGATGTAGATGAAGCTCGCGGCGGAGATCGCCAGGATGTAAGGCACTGCTGAGCGCATCTCAGCGAGCCAGAAATAGGCCACCACGGCGCCCGGCAGTGTGGTGGCGGCTGAGAGTCCATTGAGTACTATCGCCTTCGTACGTCCGTACCCATTGTCGAGCAGGATGGCAAAATCGCCGACCTCCTGTGGAATCTCATGCGCGATCACAGCGAGCGATGCGGCGATCCCCAGCGGAATCGAGGTGAGGAAGGCGGCGGCGATCACCATTCCGTCCACAAAGTTGTGGAAGGCATCTCCGATCAGGATCAGCGGGGCAGCGCGCCCATGCACTTCGCACGTACTATCGTGGCAGTGACGCCAGAGCACGAGCTTTTCCAGCACGAAAAACAGCACCATGCCGGCCAGCACCGTCGATGTGACAGCGAACGCCGGGGCTAATTTAAGGCCAGCCGGGATCATGCCAAGAAAGGCGGCACCAAGCAGCGTGCCGGTCGCATAGCTGATCAAGTAGGGGACAAGAATCTTGCGGGTGCTTTCCGGAAAAAACAGAAACAAGGCAGCACCAGCGACTGCGCCCACGCTGCCCAAGAGACTGAATCCGATTATCCATAGCAACATTTGGCGTACCTCGACTTTTTTGCAAATATGCACCTATGGGAGTGAGCTCTAACGTAGAAGAAACCAGCGCTGCGCGGCTTTATCGTGCAGCTTCCGTGCTGACTGCCGGGTGTGGCAATTGTTAGAGAGCAGAGACCCTTAGGCGAGTGAATACCTATTTCTCATCATGACCGTGGGAATGCCGATGCGGTTGTTCACTTATGAGCGAACCACTTAGGTAAAGTGAAACAGCTGCCTCTGGGTCATCTTCTTTCGTTACCACGCTCTTAATACCTCTGCTTTCAAGGCGCATCATCAGGCCCTGACCCATATCCCCAGCTATCAGGATGTCAATGTGATCTAGGGGATGAGGTGCGTGCGGTGAACTCTCATGAAACGCTTGCTCTTTAGGAAGCTCAAGAAGCTGTTTGTTGATTATCTTGCTGTCCTCAATGCTAAATAC
>JBATIF010000294.1:0-4456 GCA_049667605.1 Gammaproteobacteria bacterium | reverse complement strand
TCTCACTCCTCACTCCTCACTCCTCACTCCTCACTTCTCACTTCTCACTTCTCACTCCTCACTCCTCACTTCTCACTTCTCACTTCTCACTTCTAACTTCTCACTTCTCACCTCTCACCTCTCACCTCTCACCTCTCACGCCTTACTCTTAACCTCTTTGCCATCCTCACCGGCGACCGGGAAATCAGCGAAGGTATCCTTGACCCGCCGCGACATCAACAGGTAGACAATGATGCACGCAGCAATCACCAACTGCCCCCAGCCCAGCAGGTTGATGTGATAGGCCATGATGACAAGCGATGGCACGAAGACAATCACGATATTCAGTATCGCCGTCAACAGCAGCAGCTTGCCGCTGTAGCGCCAGAGGGTACGTATGTAATCCGGCGCATCGGGCTTGCGCTTCATGTAGGCAAAGATGACCAGGAATACCGGCAGCGTTGCCAGCACCGCCAGGAAGAACCCGAAGTCATGCGGATAGACAAGGTCCTTCAGGCCGCTGACACTTGCAGATTTTGCTCCGAACCCCATCTGGATCGTTGAGGCCTTGAGAATCAGCGGCCGCATAAAATAGGCAATGATCAGCCAGAGTTGAAAATTTATTTTCAGGGACAGATATTTATCGTAATCGGAAAAATTATAAAGTTTTGACATCACTACCTTCCTGCCTGAATAACGATGCATTGACTAGCGACAGCGTAAACAGTTAATCGTCAGCCGGCAATATCGCCGGCTCGAGAGTCAATCCCGGAAAATGAAAAAGGCGGCCATGGCCGCCTTTTCCAATCCGTATCCGGCTGTCCTAGTTTACAGTCGGATCAAGCTCGCCACTTTCATAGCGCCTGGTCATTTCTTCCAGGTTGACCGGCTTGATCCGGGAAGCATTGCCAGCCGTACCAAAGGCCTCATAACGCGCCCGGCAGATATCCCGCATACCATCAGTTGCTGCTCTCAGGTATTTGCGCGGATCAAAGTTCGAAGGGTTATCGTGCATGTGCTTGCGGATCGCGCCGGTAGAGGCCATGCGCAGGTCGGTATCGATATTGACCTTGCGGACCCCGTGCTTTATGCCTTCCTGGATTTCCTCGACCGGCACACCGTAGGTTTCACCCATGTCACCGCCGTGGTCATTGATTATCTTCAGCCAGTCCTGTGGCACCGAGGATGAACCATGCATTACCAGGTGGGTGTCCGGGATACGCTTGTGTATCTCCTTGATTCTTTCAATAGCAAGAATTTCACCGGTCGGCGGACGCGTGAACTTGTAGGCACCGTGACTGGTGCCAATCGCTATCGCCAGCGCATCACATTTGGTGTCCTCGATAAACTTGGCGGCCTCTTCCGGGTCGGTCAGCAGCTGGTCATGTGTCAGCTTGCCTTCCGCGCCGGAGCCATCCTCTTCTCCCGCCATACCGGTTTCCAGAGAGCCCAGGCATCCCAGCTCGCCTTCAACCGACACGCCGCAGGCATGGGCCATTTCCACGGTGCGCCGGGTGACATCAACGTTGTACTCGAAATTCATCGGCGTCTTCATATCCGGTCCCAGTGAACCATCCATCATTACCGAGCTGAAGCCCAGCTGAATAGAGCGCTGGCAAACCGATGGAGATGCACCATGATCCTGGTGGACAACAATCGGGATATGCGGCCATTGTTCGATGGCTGCCTGGATCAGGTGGCGCAGGAACGGTGCACCGGCATATGAACGGGCACCGGCCGATGCCTGGCAAATAACCGGGCTATCGGTCTCATCTGCTGCTTCCATGATGGCGTGCATCTGTTCCATGTTATTGACGTTATAGGCCGGCACCCCGTAGCCGTTCTCGGCGGCGTGGTCCAGCAACTGACGTAACGATATAAGGGCCATTTCTCTCTCCTATAAAACTAAGTAAAAATCATTAACAAAAAAATCAAGCTACTGCAGGCTGCTTCAGCCACTTCCGTAATGCCGCAAATAATACCCTATAGTACGGCCTATTGATCCATTATTTCGTGCTCACCCACCCTGATGATCTTCATGGCATTGGTGCCGCCATGCACGCCCATCAAGTCACCTTTGGTAATAATCACCAGGTCACCGTCGCGCACTGCACCACGTCGCATCAGTTCATCAATTGCCTCTTTATTGACTATCGCATGATCCCTGCTGGTAACGTCGAAACTCACCGGGTAAACCCCCCGATACAGCGTAACCCTTCTGCGCGTTTCAACATGCCGGGTCATTGCGAAGATAGGTATGCCTGAACTGATGCGCGACATCCAAAGCGGCGTTGCACCGGACTCGGTCAGGGTCACGATCGCCTTTACACCGAGGCTGTTTGCTGTGTACATGGTCGCCTTTGCAATCGCCTCGTCGGTCCGCTTGACGTGCATGTTCATGCGCCGCTCCGAGGTCAGCACTGTGCGCTGGCGTTCTGCACCGACACAAATCCTGTCCATCGCCTCGATTACCTTTGCGGGGTAATTGCCGGTTGCTGTTTCTGCAGACAACATCACCGCATCGGTGCCATCGATGACGGCGTTGGCAACATCAAACACTTCTGCACGTGTCGGTATCGGGCTGGTAATCATTGATTGCATCATCTGTGTGGCGGTTATCACAACTCGATCATGTCCACGTGCGACCGATATAATCCGTTTCTGTACAGCAGGCAATTCTTCATCGCCGATTTCGACACCCAGGTCCCCGCGCGCAATCATGACAACATCGGTTGCCTTGATGATCTCATCAAGATTTTCCAGCGCCTCGGCACGCTCGATCTTGGCGACAATGCCTCCATGGCCACCGGCCGCCCTGAGCAGTTCACGCGCCTGGTGAATATCATCGGCACAGCGCGGGAAAGAGACGGCAACATAATCGGCATCCATTTTCGCGGCTATCTCCAGGTCCTTCATGTCCTTGGCGGTCAGTGCACCTGCCGAGAGTCCTCCGCCCTTGCGGTTGATCCCCTTGCTGTCGGTCAGCAAGCCGCCGACAACCACACGGCAATGTATCTCGTGCCCCTTGACCTCCTCCACCCAGAGAACCAGCAAACCATCATCAAGCAGCAGTGTATCGCCACGGCGAACATCATCGGCCAGCGCCTTGTACGTCAAACCGACGCGCTCTTTGCTGCCGGCATCTGCTCCAAGTTCTGCATCGAGGATAAAATGATCACCCTCATCAAGCCTTATCCCGCCTGTCACGAAATTCTCTATGCGTATCTTGGGACCCTGCAGATCCGCAAGCACACCGACCTGGTGACCGAATGCACGGGCGCGATTACGAACTTCTTCGGCGCGCACAATGTGTTCATCCGTGTTGCCATGAGAGAAATTAAACCTGACCACGTCCATGCCGGCCTGGATCATGTCATCAAGCACCTGCTGGTCATTCGTAGCCGGACCGAGGGTTGCTACAATCTTGGTGCGTCTTGGCATGTTTTCGGTTGTCTATTGTTATACGTGATGCGCATGCCGGGTGGCTACTTCGCACGCTGCTCGAGTATTTCGACGGCAGGAAGTTTCTTACCCTCGAGAAATTCAAGGAAGGCACCCCCACCTGTGGAGATGTATGAAATCCTGCTTTCAATGCCGTACTTGTCCACGGCTGCCAGCGTATCCCCCCCGCCGGCTATCGAGAAGGCATCTGACTCGGCAATTGCCAGGCCCAGCGTACGCGTGCCCTCGCCAAACTGGTCAAATTCAAACACTCCAACCGGCCCGTTCCAGACGATAGTCCCGGCACTCTTCATCATCTCTGCAAAGCGCGCAGCAGTTTCCGGGCCGATATCAAAAATCATGTCATCATCTGCAACATCACTGACTCGCTTGACGACGGCCTCGGCTGATTCCGAGAACTCCTTGCCGACCACGACATCTGTCGGTACCGGGATTTCGCCGCCCTTGGCCTTCGCCGCTTCCATCAGGCGCTTCGCCTCGGGAACCAGGTCTGCCTCGTACAGGGACTTGCCGACGTTATGGCCGCAGGCCGCGATGAAAGTATTGGCAATACCGCCACCGGGAATCAGCTGGTCGACAATCTGCGAGAGTGCTTCGAGCACGGTCAGCTTGGTTGACACCTTGGAGCCACCGACGATGGCGGCCATCGGACGCCTGGGGTCGCCCAGCGCCTTGCCCAGCGCCTCCAGCTCTGCGGCCAGCAGCGGTCCTGCACAGGCTACCGGCGCATACTTTGCCACACCGTGGGTGGAGGCCTGTGCGCGGTGCGCCGTGCCGAAGGCATCCATGACATAGATGTCACACAGTGCAGCCATCTTTTTCGCCAGCTCGTCGTCGTTGCTCTTTTCTCCGGCATTGAACCTGACGTTTTCACACAGGACCACTTCCCCGTTGCGCATTTCGCCGACACCGTTGACCCAGTCCTTGACCATTTCGACGTTATGACCCAGCAACGCGGCCATGTGCTCGCCCACGGGGATCATGGAAAATGCCTCGTCATATTCACCTTCAACGG
>JBATIF010000293.1:0-2149 GCA_049667605.1 Gammaproteobacteria bacterium | reverse complement strand
TTTTGTGTCCGGATGTTTTCCTTTAGGCTATCTGAACTTCCAGTTAAAGCCGACGCTGAAGATATCTACCGCGGCATCATAATCCGCATCCAGGGCATGGGTGCCGGTCAGGCCGACGGGAAACGGTGCTGTCGGGTCATTGGCATTAGCGCTACCACGGAGTTTCGGATCATCGACAAACAGGTGCGCATAGCCAAAATCAAAGCTGATCTCCGGGGTGTACTTCCAGGTGGCGCCGAAAGTCAGCCAGGTGCGGTCGTTGTCAGGGACGCGCGGGGTGCGCAGGGCTTCTTTCGGGACCGGTGTGTTATCCAGTGCCACGCCGCCGCGAAAAATCCACTGCCGGTTATAAGTGTATTCGGTACCGATTGCATAACGGGTGCTGTCTTCCCATTCAAGGGGTGTCACGCTGAGTGAACCGTCTTGAAACTCCACCACCAGGGAATTCAGCTTGCTCCACTGGGTCCAGGTGATGTCCGCCATAACCGCCCATTGCGGATTTATCCCGTGGTAGGCGCTGAGTGAAAGGCTGTCCGGCAGGGTAACATCGAGTTCGGCATCCTGCTTTTCGTTGAAAACAGGACCGGATATCTTGCTGTTACCATCCAGTTCCAGTTCTATCTTGGAGCGGTAGTGCAGGCCAAGGCGGGTATGGTCGGTCGGTTCCAGCAGCACACCCATATTGAAGCCGAAACCCCAGTCGGTGCCGGTAACTTTTGCCTTGCTGTCAATTGTTCCACTCCCTGTCGGCGGGGGAGGGAACCCTGTCGGAACGGGAAGCGCCTGATCTCGCAGGAATCCACCCAGAGCGACATCGGCCGCCTGGGTCAGTTCACCATCGGCATACATCGCGCTGATGCCGAAACCGACCGAGGCGTGTTCATTCAGCCTGAAGGCAATGGACGGGTTCAGGTTATAGGTCAGCAATTCCGACTTGATGGCATGGTAGCGGCCTACCCAGTTATCGTCATACTCCGTCGTCAGTCCAAACGGTGCGAATACGCCGACACCCATCCAGATCCTGTCGTTATATTGATGGGAGATGTAGCCGCTGGGAACGGCGGCAAGCAGGCCGGCATCGTCTTTGGTCTTTCCGATGACGGGGACGGGCGCCGGGGCCCCAATGCCGGTGCCTGTAATTGCGGCATTTTTAGGGTTGTAATAGCCCATTGCATCAACTTTGGTATCGGCGTTGACGACTTGCAGGTTACCGGTGAGCATTGATCCGGGCAGGCGTGACATGCCGGCAGGGTTGAAAAACAGGGTGCTGGCATCATCGATACCGGCTGACCCGATGGCGTAGGCGGTACCCATGCCGCTGATGCTCTGCTCGATCAATGCAAAACCGGCGGCTGAAGCGTTACCGGATACGAGTACTAAAAGTCCGGCGATACCGCATGCCTTTATAGCGCGCACAACAGGCTGGCTTTTGGCCTTCATGGAATTCTCCTCGGTGGTTGAATGACGCAAAGGGGCTGGCGGGACAGGTGCTAGACATTGCAGCCAAGATGAATTCATTGATCTGTTCTCCCCCCGGATAGTGCTGCATACCCTACTGCAACTGCGGCAATGAAACAACACTTGTTGTTGACAAAGGACATCACCTTTGTAACAGTGACGTGCATAAAGTTTGGCTACGTAGTATAAAAACAACATCTCATGGCGATGTCTGCCTTCAGGAAATTATAAATGTTCAATTCAGGGGGGGTGAGAGTAATGAAGAAAATTTCCGCAATATTTCAAACAGCGCTGCTGGTTGCTGCGCTGGGCTTTACATCAACTGCATCGGCTACCGCCGGTTATTTCGCCATTGGCTACGGTGCGAAGTCGATGGGCCTGGCAGGGGCGACGGTCTCCAATCCGCAAGACTCCATTACAGCGTCAGTCAATCCAGCCGGCATGGCCCTGGTGGGCGAGCGTGCCGATTTCAGCGTACGATTTTTCAGCCCGATACGCGAGGCGGAACTGAAGACAACCGCCGTCGGCGGCACGTTTGATGTCGATGACAAGAGCCGCCGTAACCTGTTCATCATTCCCAATATGGGTTTCACCCAAGAGGTCAAGGGCAATGACAAGCTTTGGTGGGGACTGAGTATCTATGGTAATGGTGGTCTGAATTCGACCTATGACCGCAACCTTTACGACGAGG
>JBATIF010000292.1:0-2989 GCA_049667605.1 Gammaproteobacteria bacterium | reverse complement strand
TCGCAGACATACCAGGCCCGGCCGCGCAGGGGTCCGAAACGCTCCTCGACCAATGCCACCGGTTTCGGAGTCGGGATAGCGCACATTTCAAGCCGGTGGGCATTTTTCCATGAAACCGCGGCACGCGTAGGCCGCAATGAACGGCCGATACGGTGCGAGAAGCGCTTGATATTGTAGCGTTTAACCACCAGTTCGTGCCCGTCGGCATGTGCCCGCCACAAGGTGCAGGAATTTCCCTGTTTCAGGTATTTCCTGTCCGCCTGCTGCAGGCTGGCATCGGGATCGGCGAGCAATGCCAGCATTTTTGCGGAGGCGAGTGCCCGGTCGCAAATCGTCAACCGGCGCAGGCTGCGCTGGCAAACGAAGGCGCTGCACGCCCTGAAAATTTTCTTCAGAAATCGCTGTTGCCGCCTGCGCCTGAAATAATCGACACGCTCGTGCAAGCGCGCGGCGGAAATCGTACCGGCCTGGTACTGACATTGATGTTCATACAGCGGCAACACGGCATCGATCAGGCCGTCATGGACCGGGGGAAACTGCGCAAAAAACAACCCCAGGTTATCGATCGAGTCCTTGACAGGCAGCCCGCCCGCGTGACCTGCGCGGATCCCGCCACCATCGAGTGTATACAGACGCCCGGCAGAGAGCAGGAAGTTATCGAGGTGGATGTCGCGTTGTTGAAGGCCGGCACGATGATGATCTGCAATTGTGTACACCGCTTTGCCGAGCAGCCCGATACGCGCCGCATCGTCAGTCGTTGCTTCCCATGCGGCCTCCAGTGTCATTGCGGACTGAACCGGCTTGAGCAGAATGACATGAACGCTGCCCTCGCCCGCCGTGCCACTGTAGCGAATGAGCGGGGCTGGAATACCGCCGGCATGCAATGCCTTCAGCCCGCGCAACTCGCGGCGAAAAAGTTTCTCAGCACCGATATACAGCTTGATAAAGACATCCTCTCCCTGCCATGCGCCGCGGCATACCAGGCGCTTGCCGGGGATCGCGCGCACCACTTGTCTACATTCCAGCAGTTCCTCCCCACTCCTCCGACCATCGAGCAGGAGCGTAAACGGTCCAGGATTGTGCGCCAGGCTGGCAAGCGCTGCAGTAGTCAATGGTCTATCAGTTGGCTGGAGGTGATCCATAATAGAAAGGATGATACAGGCTATATGCGCGCGGACGGCAGCGACTCCCGAATTTTACGTCATCGCGCATGCTGTCAAGCAAATATTTCTTTCTGTATCCCGTCATAAACCGGTAGAGATCATGCCGTATCCGGTAGATGAATATCCCGGTTAAATAGAGTCTGCCAATATCTCTTACAGTCCAACTTGATATGGCGCACTCCCCTTCATGAAGATCCTGCATTGCGGGTTGAATGTGTGGGTGGCAAGGAAGGTATTCATTCCGCTATGGCTCTGCCCGCCGGGGTATCCGGGAGAAACCTTATCTTGTGCAAACGCTGGTAAATCAGAAGAAAACGCATGAGTATGCGTCGTGGGGTCGGGCATTTAGCAGGGGGAATATGTTGATTGAGTTGTGAGAAGGTTCACGCGACAGCCATTTTTCCGGGTGGATTCTCTCGAGATGTCTGGTTTATGCTTCTATTTGTCTGGACAGTGAGTCCTCACTTGACCTGCCACCAATGACACCTGATGGACAAAATACTACATGACTGACGGTGCACATATCCGGAACGACACCACTGCGGCAGTTCTGGTCCACGTAGGATGCGATTTGTGCGGCGGAAACAACCACGAGAAAATACTTAACAAATCCGGCTTATGCTACGTGCGATGCAAGGATTGCGGCTTCATTTTCACCAATCCGCGCCCTGCCAACACACTGATCGCAAATGATGCGGGCGTTTCCAATCTGATCGAGGATTATGCCAACAAGAGCAACAATCCACGGAAACAGGCCGCTTACCGAAAACGCATCAAGCAATTCGAGTCCTACCGCAAGTTCAATCGTATGCTGGAGGTCGGCTCTAACGTCGGCGGCTTCATCTATCAGGCCAAACAATCGGGATGGGACGTTACCGGGGTCGAACCGGTAAGCAACTGCGCCGCCTATGGCAGGGAACATTTCGGGCTGAACATTCTGCCAACCACCCTGGAAGAGGCCTCGCTTCCGGATGACCATTTCGATGTCGTCTACTCGAATGCGGTTATAGAACATATAGCAAACCCGAGCCTGGTACTGCAACATATTACCCGTGTCCTCAGGCCCGGTGGAATTGTCTATATCGATACTGTTAACTACGATTCCATCACCCGCAAGCGCATCGGCGCCGGATGGAAACTGCTCGATCCAGGCCCACACGTCAGTTTGTATACCCCTCGGACGCTGCCGCAGTTCCTCAGCAAGGCCGGCCTGCAGATCAAGCGCATCAGGACCAGCGGTGTCAGACTGCGGCCGAACAAAAGCCCCAGGCTACACGGCTGGCGCAGGTGGCGGGAGGAACTGCATAAGATGCCGTTGAGCATCCTGGCACGCGTCACAAACCAGGGCGATAGCATAGAAATCTGGGGCATCAAACCGGACAAACCGGGTTAATCCGGATTTTATACCGGCCTTGCGAAATCACAGTGCGGTGATGCTCCACACTTTTCGCAGTGCATTTCGTGTTTCACGGTCGTGGTCATTTCAAGACGATCTGTCCTCGCCAGAAGCCTGTTGCAGTGTTTGTAAAAGTAGTTGTAACTCTAAGGTAAATAATCGTGTTTCTCGTAGATCGCGAAAATTTCATCCCCACGAGCGCTTATCCTGGAAGGCCATACATAAAAAATTCGCGCCAGCAACCTGCGCCATGAACTTCGCTTGGAGACTCCGTTGCGTCCATCTCTTGCATAATCAATACTATTAAGCACCGCCTTCGGGCTGGAGAAGGTCAGCAAGCTGGTCTTTTTCAAGCCATGCCGCCCGGCCAGGGCAGAAAGATTTTCGGGTGAGAACAGCACCAGGTGGCGCGGCACATCATTGGGAAACC